>NZ_JBYUPU010000020.1:0-52189 GCF_058135425.1 Paenibacillus sp. MAH-35 | reverse complement strand
GTTTATGCTTTGGGTTTATGCTTTGGGTTTATGCTTTGGGTTTATGCTTTGGGTTTATGCTTTGGGTTTATGCTTTGGGTTTATGCTTTGGGTTTATGCTTTGGGTTTATGCTTTGGGTTTATGCTTTGGGTTTACGTTTTGGGTTTACGTTTTGGAACTATGCCTTGGACTATATCTTGAAATCGCGTCCTGGCATTATGACTTGGAACTTGTCTTGGAATCACGCCCCGGTTTGTCCATTGCATATTACGGAACGCCTGCCTATCATCAAGAAAATACCTATTTACCCTTCAACACCCAATATGTTTCACGTGAAATCATCCGTTTATTTGTATTGACAGACAAGTCTACGCGGAAATATAATATATTATATATAATCTATAAATGATAGTTGTTCCCCCTATTCACACATATAAATAAGAAAAGCAACGGGAAATGTCCGCACGGTTTTGCATCGCTCAGGAAAGGAGGAGTCCATCCGGCAACAAACGCGCCCCGCCATCCGATAATCGCAGTTTTATTTCCGCATCGGAGAGAACCATGTCCGCACCGTGGACGGAGCCCGGCCGCATGTGGGCGGTCCACCCAGAGAGAGGTAAAGGTTGTCTGCCAACATCGCACTTCGCTAACAAGCAAGCGGATTAACCAAAATAATCATGAGGTGATCGAAGTGAGCAAATCGGCATTGCCTTTGTTATTTTCCGCTTTATCCGTCGTGTTGATCCTTAGCGGCTGCAGCAAATCTCCCGGCACTACCGTTCAAGAGCCCGCCGCTGGAGAACCCGCGAAACCGGCCGTCCAAACTGAGCCAGTGACCGTCACGATCGGAGCGAATCCATTCTTTTTGACGGACGAGGAACTGAAGAAGTACGTAGCCGACCCCGTGAAGAAAAAATATCCGCACATTACCGTAGTCCGGTCCAACGACATGCCGAAAGGAACCCAAACGGTAGAAGAAATGGTCGTGAACAAAAACATTCCGGACATCCTCGTCGACGCACCGTATGCGCTGATGAAAATAATCGGGCTGGGCGTCACCCAAAACATGGATGACCTGATCCGCAAGCATCAATTCGATAAAAACCGCCTCCTGCCTGAACTCATCGACTCCCTGAAAACCGCCACCGGCCTTGACTACATGGTATCGCTCCCCTTTTACAACAACGCCTTCGGCTTATTTTACAATGCCGACCTATTCGACAAATTCGCCGTCAGCTACCCGACCGACAAGATGACGTGGGAAGAGATTCAGAAGAAAGCTGTACAGCTCACGAGAGAGGAAGGAGATAAGAAGTATATCGGACTGTGGGCCGGCGACGCGATGTGGGGCGGGTATCAGCTCGGATTGCCGTATTTGGACAAAGAAAAGAAAAAAGCGATGCTGGACACGGAAGATTGGCGAAGCGTGCTGGCGCTGTGGAAGAGCTTGTACGATACGCAAGGAGCGCTGATGCCCCCGGCCGGTACGAACTACGAGCAGTTGTTCTTCGACGGGCAGGTAGCGATCGCCTTCGGCCATATGGGAACGCTGCAGAAGCTGCGCGAGACGAACCCGTTCAACTGGAACGTGTTCACGTATCCGTCGAACAACAAAGCACCGGGCTTCGGCCAGCGGGCAGACACCTACAATATGCTGATCACGCAGCAAAGCAAAAACAAAGACGCCGCCTTCCAGGTCATCTCCGTCGTTCTGTCGGATGAAGTGCAGTTGGAATGGTCGCGCAACGGGAAGATGTCTGTCCTGAAGGACACGAGCATCCACAACGAATTCGGCAAAGCGATCACCGCCTTCCAAAACAAAAATGTAGCCGCACTCACCAAAGCCAAGCTGCAAGTAATCCAACCATTCGTCTACGACTACCCCACCCTGCCGGTCATTCGGATCAACACCGCGTTTAACGAGGTGCTGCACCAAGGCAAAGACATCAACACAGCGCTGCGCGAAGCAAACGAGCTGATGGAGCAGGATACGAAAGCATTCCTGAAGTAGGTGCCGTGAGCCCGGTTGCCCGGGGGAGAAACGGCACAGAGGGGCGGGGAGTCGCTAGGACGCTCCTGGAAGCTATGGGGCAGGAAGTCGAATCAGCAAGTAGGCGGACGTGATCGTTCGAGAGGTGGCATAGCGGTCTTTATCAACTCTTATTTTCAACAAATTGGGTCATTACTTCAAAATAAGGGATGATTGAGACCTTTATTACAGACGGAAAGTACAATTTTGCCCTCACACCGCTGAAATAAAGGCTGCAAAAAGCTCTTATTTCTCCAAATTTGGCAGATACGCCGATTTAAGAGCTGCTAATCGCTCTTATTTCAGGCAGATCGGATTCTACGAACTAGCTGGAGCCACGACGCCCTGCCCTACTCTAGCCTAGCCTGGCCTGGCCTGCCCTGCTCTGCTCTACCCTGCCCTACTCACCATCTTCGCGGCTCGAAGCTACATATACTCATCACATTCAGGAACAACGGCCGAACTTCACAATATGCAGCACGGCAGTCCCCTCCGGATCAGGATGTTCCGCCAAACGAAGGATGCTGGAGACCCTTCGCTTCCCGTAAACCAAGCGTCGAAGCGAGGCCATGAGCCATGCCGCGGGTGAGGCGGCCCCGAACCCGCGCCGGCTGCTGCTCCCTTTACCCAAACAAGGAGGCCCAACCATGAGCCTGCAAAAAATGCCGTGGTACCAAAGCAGCTTCCGGCGCTGCCTGATCGATATGCACATTCCCGACTGGGACGAACGGTTCTTGTCGGAGCTGGACCCGCAAGTCTACGTAGACCTGATGACCCTCGCCCGTGTTGACACGGCTATGATCTATGCCGACTCCTGCCTCGGCATCTGCTACTGGCCGACCCCCATCGGCCATATACATGGAGGCCTCCAAGGCCGGGACGTGCTCGGCGAGATCGTCGCAGGCTGCCGGGAGCGCGGAATCAACGCGATCGTGTATTACAACTTTTGGTCCAAGTGGGCCTACGACAACTACCCCGAGTGGCGGTTCATCTCCGATGAAGGCAAAGGCACGGCCGACTATTTATGGACCAAGGGCCGCTATGGCGTCTGCTGCTTCAATACGCCCTACCGCGGGTTCATGCTGGCGCAAATCGAAGATTTGTGCGACCGCTACGCGTTTGACGGCATGTGGATCGACATGATCTTCTGGCCGTATTCGCCCTGTCACTGCCCCGGCTGCAAGCGGCGATACCGCGAAGAAACCGGAGCCGAGCTGCCGCTCAAGGCCGATTGGGCCGATCCGGGCTGGGTCCGATTCCAGCGTACCCGGGAAGCCTGGCTGGCGGAATTCATCGGCGAACTGGCCGCCGTCGTAAGGCGTAAGCGTCCCGGCGCTTCCTTCGGCCATCAATTTTCGGCATGGTCGACCGGCTGGCGGACCGGGATGACCAACGCCGCTTTCCGCAACAGCGATTATGCCAGCGGGGATTTTTATGGGGATGCGCTGCACCAGTCGTTTACTTGCAAAGCTTTGTACGCGTTAAGCGAGAACAAGCCGTTCGAATTTATGACCTCCCGCTGTCCCGATCTGAGCGATCATACGACGACCAAACCCGCCGAGCTGCTGCGCGCGCAGATGTTTTCCGCCTTGGCGCATCAAGGCGCCTTCCTGTTCATCGACGCCATAGACCCGTCCGGGACACTGGACCGCCGCGTCTACGAGATGATGGGCCGCTTGTACGAGGAGCTCGAGCCGTTCGAGCCGTTCCTCGATCACAACGCCGAATTCTGCTATGACGCAGCCATCTATATTAATTTCGAATCCGCGATCGAGGCGTACGACGGCGAGGATTCCTACATGAACAGAGCTACCAGTGCGGCAAAATCCCTTAGCGACGCTAATATCCCTTACGGCGTACTCACGAAAAAAAATTTGCGGCAGCTGTCGCAATGCCAGATTGTCATCCTGCCGAACGTGCTGATGCTCGACCAGGAGGAAACGGAAGCGTTCACCCGGTATGTGCAGAACGGAGGAAGTCTCTACGCCAGCAAACGCACGTCGCTGATGAACAAAGACGGCGTCCGGTTGGGAAATTTTCAGCTGTCCGAGCTGTTCGGCGTATCCTGGAAGGGTGAAACGGAAGAAACGGTCACGTATATCGCCCCTTCCCCGGACAGCACCTGCAGCTTGCAGCCGTTCAATGCCGCCTATCCCGCCATGCTGAGAGGAACACAGCTGCTCGTCGAGCCAGCGAAGGACACCCGGCTGGAAGCGACCATCACCCTTCCCTACGTCGATCCGCAAAGAGTCGACGCGTTCGCTTCGGCCATCAGCAATCCGCCGGGGAAACCGACGTCCTGGCCAGCGATTACTCGCCACCGCTGCGGGCAAGGTCAAGTCGTGTACGCAGCGGGGGACATCGAAAGCTCGCCGCACCAAGGCCAGCGTGAGCTATTCGCCGGCTTGATCCGTTCTCTACGCTCGAAGCCTTTCCATTATGAATCGGATGCGCCCAAGAGTGTGGAGATCACCCTCTTTCACGATGCGCACCTAAACCGGTACCGCCTTCACCTGCTTAACTTCCAGCAGCAATTACCCAACATTCCCGTCCATGGGATCGGCATCCAACTACATATCGGCACCAAACGTCCGCTTCGTCTCCGAACCGTACCTGACGGACAGCCGATCGGCTTCACCGCCGAGAACGGTACGGTATCCTTCACGGCGCCCAAGCTGGATACATTCCTGATGCTGCTGCTGGAATATTCCACGGAAACCGGGACAATCCCTGGAGCAGCGGCCATCGCCCAGTCTCATCCATCGGCTGAT
Source organism: Paenibacillus sp. MAH-35 (assembly GCF_058135425.1). Classification (NCBI taxonomy): domain Bacteria; kingdom Bacillati; phylum Bacillota; class Bacilli; order Caryophanales; family Paenibacillaceae; genus Paenibacillus; species Paenibacillus sp. MAH-35. Next base: position 47,409 of record NZ_JBYUPU010000020.1, on the reverse strand, counting down.
GCCGCTCCCTAGCAAGCCGCATCTCTTGTCACCGCCTCGGGCATAACCTGAAACAAGCGGGCCGCCATCGGCCCGCTTCGTCTTTGAGAAACTCCAGTCCAATCGTTCCGCCCGCCATGGGAGGGAACTGCAACGTTCACTTTAGCCACTCGTTGTGCAGAGTCATCATTTGGAGAAATGCGGCAAAAACCCGCTTCAGCTGTTGCCTGTGAAGTTCTACCGGAAATAAAACTTCCGCTATTTGTTTCTGGCAGCAGGAAATAATCATGTAACGGAACTATTGGTTCCGCTATTTCCAGGAAAACCGCCTATATCCCCTTACTAAGTCGAAATAACGGAAGCCATACTTCCGCTACAGCGTGAAAGTTACGTACATCGCGGAAATAACGGAAGTTTTTCTTCCGCTACTTCTATGGATGCCCCTACTCCACGGCCACTCTAAGACATTTTAGATTAGATGATACCCAGGCGGGAGCTTTGCTTGGTTCAGAGTACCGCGGTGCGTCTATCGCCGTTTCAAAAGGGACGGCAGTCCGCCGCCCGCAATCAGGCACGCGGCGGACCGCCCGCCGTCATGCGGCAAATCACCGCGCGCTGGGCGCCAGTCTGCACGCAGCGCTGAACTACACACGGCGCCAGACTGCGCACGACGCTGAACTACACACAATTCAGTGCCGGCGCAACTCCCGCCAACCAGTGGCAAATTCAAACGCCCAGCGGAATCGCAAATATCTCCGGTGCAGCGGAATGCGATACGATCAGCTCGTCACCCGGCATCAGGGCGTACAAGTTGTTGACCGGAAGTCCGGACGCGCCGCCGCCCACAACCGTCTGGTCTCCTCCGCGCTTGAACTGCACCAGCGTCACCGTCCCGCCTCGTACAGCCACTTGCTGCAGATGGCCTGCGCTATTCGCATACGTAAACGGCGACGCCCCGACCGTTATGCCGGTTCTCGGCTTGGGAAGCGTTATAAACTGGCTCGTATCGTGGTCGAAAATATCGCGGATCGTCGAGTCCGCCCCGTTGTCGAACACCCCGCCCGCCGACGTGTTCCAGTAGTTGACGGTTAATTTCTCAATCCGGGTACGGCGGGCCCCCGCGTCGGTCTGGATACGCTCATGCAGCCCCCCGCTCACCTCGGCATTCAGCGAGCCGACGGCAAAGTGCAGCTTTTTCGCCGAATAACAATTGATCAGCTTCGTAAATTCGCCCTGATCCATCAAGTCATCGGTTCCGTTGCCCTCGAAGCCGAGCCCGGTAAACGAATTAAATCTGCAGCCCGGCGCGACGACTACGCCGTGGATGCCGATCGCTTCCGAGGTGCCGCCGACAAACGTGTTCTGGTCCCCGTCCGCGATGCGGATGCCGATCCCGGTCAACCCTTCGATAATCGGGTTGATGAACGTATTGCAGGTCGAGCGCAGGTTGCGCGACGGCGATTTGCCGATATGAATGCCTGTGTACGGCTTGCTCGTCATCGGCTGCTCGTTCACCGAGCAGGTGACGCTCTCGAACACGCTGGCCACCGTCCAATTCAGCTTCAGCGCCGTGCCCGTCGCCGAATTCGCCTCGCGCAGGTTCACGTTCCGGACGACCAGATGCGAAGCGTTCTCTGTAAACAATAAATCGGTGATCGCCGGGTTGCCTTCGATCGTCAAGTTCTCGACCGTTATCCCGTAGATGACCGACGGACCGAACGGACTCCCGTCTGCGACAAAAGCCCTCCCCGATCCGGTATACTTCAGAACCGTGTCGTGCTTGCCCGCTCCTCTGACCGACAAGTACGAGTAGCCCCAGTTCGGGCTGGCCGATGTGGCGCAGACGCCCTTAGGCAGTACGATCGACCGTCGGCCGCTGGCAACCGCATAGGCGATCGCCTGGGTCAGCGGTACGCCGTTATCGGTCGAGCCATCCATAATGGCCCCGAACCAGGTCGGGTTAACCGCGCCTCCGGACGCCCTTAGCCAGCAGCCCAGCCCGGTCGGGCTCGTCTCGCCCGTTCCCGCCAGGAAGGCGGGCAGATTAGCCACCGTCCCGTTCCACGGAACGGTAGGGCTGATGACGACTCCGCCGTTATGGCCCGACTTGGGCTCGGACGCCTTCCACACAAACTCCCCGCCGCCGTTCACGTCCGCCGGCAAGGAAAGGGCGGAAGCCCCGCCGGGATGCGTCGCAAAAACGGACAATACCCGGACAATCTGGCCGTCGGGCAGCGAGCTCGTGTCCAGGACGAGCAGGTCTGTCACGGAAGGAACGGCGATGACGCAATCTTCGTCGCTTTTTTTGCCTTTCGCTTCGGCGGATGGTTCGCTCGGAATTCCGGCTGCGGCCAGCGCCACACCGGCCATCCCCATCGCGGCGAGCAGCTTTCTGCGGCTTAACGGGCGTTTCGGGCTTGCCGGTGCGCCTGACTCTTCCCTATTTAAACGATCCATATAGTTCCCTCCCGGATTATGAATCTCTCTGGGCTCCGCCCGTCATTACCGGCGCTGCCGTTCGCTCCCTACCCTTGCACATCCTCCAACACAGCCATCGCGTGCAGCTCCAGCACCGGTATCGTAAATACGATGCCGTCCCCCTCTTCGGCGAAGGGAAGCGGCTCCAGCTGCGGCGCCAAATAAAGCCGCGCTGGCTTGGCCCGGATGCGCACCTTAATGTTGTGAAGCGGCCATATTTCCTCCATAAACGTTTTCGAGCCCGCCGCCTTCTCCTCGCGCACCTGTACGAGATGCACGATCCATCGCGAAGCCTGGCGCATCAGATTAACCTCCACCCCGATCGGCGCGTCGACCTCGATCAGCGGATCCGGACGAAGCAGCTTGTAGCCGTCCATGTAGATCCGGCGCAGCCATGGAGAGCCCGTCTTCCAATACGACGCCTCGACTGGTGCGGATAGGTACAGGCATGCGCCTTTGCCGTAAGAATACAGCGTAATCGCCGGATCGTCCGTCCGGATCGCCGGATGAGCATGCTGATGGTACACGTGCCGATGCGTCTTCGTCTCCATGGCAGGTTCCATATACACAGAGAGCACCCTTGCCTCCGCAGACGGCCGCACCCGCAGCACCGGCGTATTCGTCCCTTTCACGAGCACCGGCATATCCGGAACGCTGCCGAACACGTCCTTATCGAAATCGGCCATATAATTAACGCTGTACCTCGACGTATCGTCGAAGTCTACGCCGAACACATCCGCCAGTCCGAAGTTCGCTTTACGCACCCCTTCTTCGGTGTAAAGAGATGTCCGGTGCGTAGCGATCAATAAGCCCCCGCCGCGAACGAACTCGCGAACCGCCTCCTCGACCTCCGGGGACACGTACGCCTGGTCCGGCATCGCGAGGACGGCATATCCGCCGAGCTGCTTCACCAGATCTCGCTCCGACAACACGTCGAAGTGGACGTTCCCTTCGATCAGCATCCGGTTGATCCCGTTCAGCGCGTCGTCCGCGTGATTCGGCAGCGACGTGCTTTCGAACATGCGCCGGTTATGAACGCCGTGCAGCACCGCCACGTCAGGGACGCTGGACGCTCCAAGCAGCCACTCCTCCCGCTCGCGGATAAAATCGTTCGCCTCCTTGATCGCCTCTACGACCGGCGAAGGAAGCGCCCCCTTGAGCGCGCCCGACGGAAGCGGCACGTGGCCGAAGCTGATCGAGCCGCCGCCCGATACCGTAATCGCCGCTGCCGCCTTCAGCGTCGCCGCCGGGGCGAGCGTCCACTCCCCCCAGCTCCCCATCTCGCTTGGCATCATCAGCTCGAACGGTTTGCCTTTCGTCCGCTTCCACTTGGCTAGCAGGCTGCCGTACAAATAAATCGGCGGATGAAATTCGGAGGTTAAATAATCCGCCCGCTCATCCGGCTCCATATGCGCAAACGCCAGGTCCCCGGCATGATTCCAGCCGATCTCCAGATCCGGATTCAGCTTCTTCAGCCTTCCGGTTATAAACCGCAAAAAGTCGGCGCGAATATCCCGCTGGAACTGCTGCCATCTACGCAGGTCGGCCGAGCCCGGAGGCGGCGAGACGGGCGGCGTTTGCCCATATTTCTCCACATACCATTTGCGGCAGTAGTCGCAGTGGCAGGAAGACGGCCAGACGTACGTAATATCGAAGAAAAAGCCGTCCACCGTATAACGCTCGGCAATCTCCGACAGCTGTGCGGCCACGTAATCCCGGTACGGGGAATTCAGGCAGAGCAGATCGTAGAAGCCGAATGCGTTCGTGACCGGCGCGCCGTCCTTATCCCGCTGCCGGTAGTCGGGATTGGCGCCCGCGACGTAGCTGTTCAGTCCGACATTGTAATAAGCGATCAGACGAATGCCGTTCCGGTGCGCCTCCGTTACCGCTTCCTCCAGCAAGTCTTTGCCCGCCAGCTTCGCGTTTTTTTTGCCGATTCGGGTGTCGTAGTAGGAAGTTCCGAACGCGTCCTTGGTCATGAACGTCAGCGTCTGCATCCCGGCCTCGGCCATCTCCCGCATATAACGCGGAACGTCGAAGGCGATCTCCGGCACGGCCTCCCCGATATGGAAATCAAGCAGCCCTCTTCGAAGTGTTGTGCGATACAAGCTCATTATTGGTCAGCTCCTGTTTCTTTCGGATTCGTTCATTCGTCCTGATGGACCGGAACGTTGCTGTGGCACACCCGTTATTCGGCCGCTGGCCGCGGCTTTGGTTACGCACAGCCGATCGGGATCGTCCCGGCCGGCGCCGGGACTTCCCTCGGTAGTCGGCGCGGTTAGTTTCGCTTCGCCTCCGCGACCGCCTTATCCGCTTCTTCCGCCGCTTCGCGCAGCGCCGTGTTCAGATCGACCGTCCCTTTGACGATATCGGGAATCCGCTTCGTCAGTATCCCTTCCACGGACAGCTGGTATTTCGATTTGGCGGCGATCGGGGCCGGCTTGTTGTGGAAAATCGCCTTCCAGTTTTTATCCTTAAAGGCGGATTCCGAGGCATACGCTTTCTTGATGCTCTCGTCCTCGATTACCGGCATAATGCCCTGCTTGGAGAAGTTCATCTGCTGTTCCGCAGACACCAAATATTTGATGACCTCCATGGCCGCGTCTTTATTCGGGGAAATCGACGTGATGCCGAACACGAACGGCGCCATCTGCGATCCCACGCCGGGCTTATCCCGAAAGGTCGGAAGCGAGACGAGATCCCAATCGATTTTCTCCATGTCCTTCGGCACCGCAAACGGAAATTGCGAATGGAAGGCAAACATCGCCAGCTCCTGGCTGTTCGTCAGCTCCAGCCGGTACGGGACGGCCTTCAACGCCGTCACACGGTCTTTGTAGCCTTGATCGGCCCCCGGGTCCAGGAAATAAGCCGAGATCATCTTTTTCCAGACGTCGGTCTGGAACGTCGCTTTGTCCGCGGCGTCCAGATAAGGCTGCGAGAGCTGGTTGTTGCCCAGCAGATGCGGAGCCGAAGCGGCGAATCCGACGTACTGCTTATCCTCTTTGCGCGTCAGCTTCTTGGCCAGTTCCAGCGTCTCGTCCCAGAACATCCCGTCCTTCGGATAAGACACCCCGAACTTGTCGAACAGCCCCTTGTTGTAATACAACACCTGCACCGTATTGGTGACCGGCAGCGCGTGCAGCTTCCCTCCTCCGGAGCTGCGGATGCCGTCGATCAGCGTTTGCTGGAACGCCCCCAGATTGACTCCGTGTTTTTTGACCAGCTCGCTCATATCGTATTGGAGACCGACCGTTTCCGACAACTGCGGGTAATAGGCGATCGACTGGTACATAATATCGATTTGCTGCTTCTGAGCCAGCAGCTCGTTCAGCGTTTTTCCTTGACTGTGCGGAATATATTTGATCGTGTAGTCGGGAAATTTTTTGCGGAGCGCGTTGCCGTACTGCCCGTTAAACATGTCTTCGTTATCTCCGGAATTGGAGTGGATGACGAGCTCGATCGGCTGTGCGGGCTTAGGCGCGGGTTGTCCTGCCGCCTCTTTGTCCGCGTTCCCTTCCGCAGTGCCACCGCCCGTACCGCTGCCGCCGCCTGTCCCGCCGCATCCGGCCACCACGGCAATCGCCGCCACCATACTGATCAAAGCCAGCTTCTTCTGAGCCATTCGTATATCCCCCTTGACGTTACTCGGTTGATGGGTTGCCGCGCTCCCGGTACCATTCGTTCACCTCGTCCGTCATCTCCCGGCCGCCGATCGTCTCCCACAACTCGACGAACCGTTCGAACGTCTCGACCGGCTGCAGCCCCAGCACGATTTTCATAAATGTCTCCGACTGCAGCTTGCCGAGCGCTTCGCTTCTTCGCTGAGTGACCGGCAGGGGGAGCGACACGAGCCGCTCGCGCTTGTACAAATCTTGCTTGCGATAATACTCCGCCACCGACAACGACCCGCCTTTGCTGAACATATAGTCCCACATCCAGCCGTCAGTCTCGCCGTTTCTTCGGTACGCTTCGATGCGCTGCAGCACTCCTTTATCTTCGGGAGTAAGCTTGGAGCGGTCGTTCGTCTCCATCGCCTCGATAATCCGGAGGCTTTCGTCCACATTTTTATACTGCTTGGTCAGGGACACCAGAGCCGTTTTCCATACCGGATTGTTCTCTCTGGATTGATTAAATTCGTAGTATGCTTGCTCGGAGTTGTTCTCGTAATAAGTCTCGATCCAGAAATCGAGCAGCCGCAGTATCGCCTCCGGGCGCTTCACTTCCTTGCTGACGACCCAGTAACCGCTTACATCCAAAGGAACCTGCGGACGCGCTTTCGTATCGTCGATCGATGGCAGCGGGTACGCCTTCCATTCCATGGCCGGGTCCCGTTTCTTGGCCTGATGCAGCGGATACGAACCGGCGAACGGAGAGGCGTAAAACATCCCGATCTTCCCGTCCACGACGGATTCGAATACGTTCAGCTCATCCTTGACGCCGAAGTCCGGGTCGATCTGTCCGGATGCGTATAGCTCCCGCAAACCGGCGAGCGCCCGCTTCATCTCCGGCTGCACCGTCCCGTAGGCCAGCCCCTCGCCCGCCTCGATCCATAAATTCCGGTACGCATGGAAGCCATTGAAAAAACCGGCCGCCAGGTTGAAATTCCGGTCCATCGCCAGCCCGTACGTATCGTGAATGCCGTTGCCGTCCGGATCGCGGGACGTAAAGGCCGCGCTAATATCCATCACATCGGCGATCGATCCCGGTTCCGGCAAATTCAACTTTCTCAACCAATCCGTCCTGACGTGAAGCACCTGCGCGGCTTCGGAAAGCGTGCTCGTCCACGGGATGGCCATCAGCCTCCCGCCGATCGTACCCAGCCGGAGCGCATCCGGACCCCGGTCGTCCAGCAGCTTACGGGTCCGTTCGGACACATGAGCGGCGTACACATCCGTTAAATCCGCAATCAGCCCGTTCTCGGCCAACTGCTGCAGCTGGGCGGCGTTCACCCGGAACAGATCGGGGATATCCCCGGAGGCGATCATCAGATCCAGCTTCCGGTTATACTGGTTGCTGTCGTCGGACCAGAGCGTCTCGATCCGGATGCCGAGCCGCTGCTCATAAGCGCGCGTCCACGGATTGTTATTGAAGGAATCACCCGGCGCAAACCGCACCCCCGGCTCGTTGACCCGGATCGTTCGCAGCGTAATCGGAGGGTCGTACTTCATGTTATCATGGCCTTCGCCGCTCCATACCGCTTCCGTCGCCGGTAAAGCCGCAGGAGCATGGCCGTCGCCGGCACTACCGGCTGCCGACGGCATCACGTTCCGCTCCGGAACCGGCTCGCAGGCGCTTAACAGGAACGCCAGCAGCAGCAGGCGCGATACAAGCCGGATATACGGCTTGGGTACGGCACGCCCGTGTCGGAATAAGCACGACTTGGTGCGGGCGGCGGAGGTTTTTACCGTCATCCGTTTCTCGTGTGAGTCCGGGACGATATTATTGGTCATGTTGTCAGCCGTATGGATGACCGTCAGGCCGCCCGCACAGCTGACCACATTTTCAGCGGTGCTGCTAAGCGTCTGGCCGGTTGTTGGGCCGAGTGTGCTTGTAGCTGTGCGGCTGTTGTTTACACCAGTACCTGGGTTGTCAGCCGTTCTGCTGACATAAGAGCCGTGTCTGTTTTTCCGCATCATCTGCTGTCTCCTCTTCTGTGCCCATCCCCTCCCGAAACCCGTTTGCCGGCACCTGTAGATTAGCCGATGCCGGCCGGATTCGGAAGCCGCAAGTTTCCACATTTCGCACCCGGTTTGGGAAAAGACGAACAAAAGTGAATCGGGGAATAAATAATGAATTTGAGAAGATCGTACCATAATTGATATTCAAATTATATATAATGTTTTATATAATAAGAATAACGGTTTGAATGAGAGGTTTCCCATTGGGACGTCCGAATGTTACGGAGCCCCTTCCCTTCTCGGTTCGCGAATGTGCGCTCCGCGACAGATCGGCACTTTACCTGGGATTAAACTCGCTGCATCTGCATACAAAGCTTCGGATAGGGGGATCGGTCATGGCATCCGGCTGGAAAGCACACCGCCATTCTTTTTTTACCAAACTGCTGCTCGCCTTCCTGATCGTCGGGTCGGTTCCGTTTCTGTTCCATATGTTCGCTTCCAACATCTTTATCGGCAGCATCCGTTCAGAAATCGTTAAAAACACGGACCTGCGGATGAACTATTCCGTAGCCAAATACGAGGACCATTTCCGCAAGCTGGAGGAGGCCGTCGCCCCCTTTCTGAACAGCTCCAGGTTCGCGGCCATTACCGGCGAAGCCGACAAGTACGGATATTTTAATGCAGTAAACGCGTTGCGCGAAGAATTCGCCAAGCTTTCCTCCGCCTCCAACAATCTGTATGTGCATAATGTGTTCATTGCGTTTCAGGACAAGGACTTGCTGATCGACAAGACCGGTCTTGTGCCGGCGAAGGACTTCTATATGCGTCAATACATGCATTCCGATTACGGCGAAGCTTTCTGGTCGGAGCCTTTCCGCGAGCCGTACCGGAGCCGCATCTTTCCTGCCGTCCGTTTCGATAAGGAGCAGTTGGACGGCTCGCATGAGCAGACGGGCTTGTACTTCCCCATCATCTTTAAACATAAGATCAACCAAACCTTCTACATCGGCGTGCTGCTGGATGCGGAGGCGCTGTCTCGAAGCTATTCGCTGTCAGGCAGCGACGTGTTCCAAATCTCCGGCCCAAACGGCCGGCTGCTTTACAGTTCCGACCCGGCCTCCGTTGTAAACGCTGCCAACGCAACCTCTCTTCCGCAAACGGGAACGGGAACGGGTATGGGGACGGACGGCGGTTATTTTACCGAAAGCGGCAACTATATATTCCAAATCCATGGGCAAGCTACCGGCCTGTCATACGTCAATTTCGTCCCGAACGAACAGATTACGGCCCAGCTGCATCGGTTGAATACCGTATGGCTCGTGCTGCTCGTCTTGTCCGTTCTGGTGAGCTTTCTTCTCTCCGTCATTTTAAGCTTTAAGTTCAAGCAGCCGATCCAGAAGCTCGTCCATTCGCTGCAGCGAAGCAGCCCGGACATCCTGCTGCGCAGTACGATCTCCGAATTCAAGCTGATCGGCGACCGCCTCCAGGATCTGATCGCTTCCGGGAACCGGATTCGCGACGATTTGCACCAGAAGACGAAAATGCTTGAGAAATATGGCTATTTGGACCTCGTCAAACGAATAAACGTCAACCACAAGGATGTCCGCTCGCTGGTCGATACGTCCAAACCGTTTTATTTCATCCTGTTTCAAATCGAACGGACCCGGCGTTTCCGCGAGCTCGGCATCGGCGATCAGCAGTTGACGGGGTATATTGTGGAGTTTATTAATCTGAGCATGCAGCAGCGGTTCCCCGGGGCGATTACCGCCCAGAGCGAGAAAGATCTGCTGTTTGCGATCGTGTTCGCGGAGACGGCGGGCAGCTACGGCGAATCGACGCCGGACGTGTATGAGGAGAATTCGGGTCGGGAGACCGAAGTGGCCGGCAGCAAGCGCGACAGGGGGGACGGCGCAGACGGTTTCGGCTTATGCGTCGAGCTGATGGACCAGCTTGCCCGTATGAAGCAGGTGTTCGACCGGGATGGCGGCTTTTATTATTTGACGGTCGCCTTTAATCCGTCCTTGCGAAGCGCAAGCGAATTCACCGCCGCTTACGAGGACGGGATGGAGCTGCTGCGCCAGCGGCGGTTGGAACCGCTCACGCAGATTGTACGGGAGAAACATCCGGTGCGGGACAACCTTCATTTCAACCCCGCCGAGGAGCGCGAGTTCGCCGCTTCGCTTCAGTCCGGTCATGCGTCCGCCGCCGTGGAGCTTGTCCGGAGAATGATGCACCGTATGGGCAAAGCCGGCGCCACGGCGTGGCAATACCGGCAGTTCGCGCAGGAGATCGTCTCCAAGCTGCTGATGGCGCTTACCGCGCAGAGAATCGATCCGGTGGAATGGCACGGGGAAACTCCCATATACGAGTTAGCCAGAGATCTGGGAACCGCCGAAGAATATGCCGATTTTCTGGATACGTGGACCCGCCGGGCCGCAGCGCTGATCGAGAGCAAATTGTCCGAGACCGACCCGATCCTCGACTTCATTCGCCGTTACGTCGAATCCCATTATGGGGAAGATATTCAGCAGGAGACCGTCGCCGGCAAGCTGAACATCTCCGCCGGGTATATGTGCAACTATATCAAAAGCCGCAGCGGCGTCACGTTCACCGACCTGCTGAACGACGTTCGCGTCAATAAAGCGAAAGAGATGCTCGAGGCAACCGACTGCAAAATTAACGAGGTCGCCTCGCTGGTCGGCTACCAAAACGCGAACTCCTTCACCCGCATGTTCCGCAAGCTGACCGGACTTACGCCGCTCGAATACCGGCGGGAACGGCGGATGGCGGCGGAGGGGTAGCCGGGGACTTGGCACCTTGCATGTACGCACTGGCGTCCGGACGGACTGCCGGACGGGTTTAAACAAACTAACGGTCTTTCGCAGCTCTGATATTCTCATAGTTCGACAGTCCAGACTAAATAAGGGATGTTTGGGACCGTTATTTTTAGCATATATAGCAAAAAACCGACGGGGCGGGGATGGGCCGAGCAGGTTAAACAAAATAGCAGTCTTTTGCGACTCTTATATTCTCATAGTTCGGCAGTCCGGACCAAATAAGGGTTGTTTGGGACCGTTATTCTTAGCACATATAGCAAAAAACCGGCGATTCGCTAAAATAAGAGTTCCAAACATCTCCTATTTGTGCAAATCACCGGATTTCTTCGAAAATAACGGTCGCAAACCGCTCTTATTGAGCAGCTTACGTTGCCACGGAGGGGAATGGGGAGCTGCCGGTTGTCCCGGCTAATTCAGCCGGGCGGCTAGGCTCGCCATGACTCGCCTAGCCGTTTGCTAAGCAGAGCAAGCGTGCTCTCCTGGGCGACGTGCCACGGCCATCCGCGCCTTGCGCCAGGGGCGAGCCCGCCGCCGGGCCTTGCCGCTCCCGCCTCTCCAACCCCCTGCTTCAGCCCCCGCTTACCCCGTCCCCGCTCACGTGCCCTTCGCGCCGACGTCGGCGGCCAGCGCCTGCAGGTCCTTGCCCTTCAGCGCCCCCTCGATCAGCTCGGGGAGACGGTCGGGCGTGCAGCCGAAGCAAGGGATGCCGAAGCCGGCCAGCTTGCGCGCCACGTTCTCGTCATACGAAGGGTTGCCGTTGTCGGACAGGGCCAACAGGCACAACACCGTTACACCCGCCTGCCGAAGCGCCTCCATACGCCGCAGCAGCGCCGCCTGATTGCCTCCCTCGTACAGGTCGGAGATGACGATGAACAGCGTCTTCTTCGGCTCCGTGACGAACTGCTCGCAATATTCGACCGATTTGTTAATATCGGTCCCGCCGCCGAGCTGGATGCCAAACAGCATATCGACCGGGTCGTGCGCGCACTGCTCGCTCAGGTCGACAACTTCCGTATCGAACGCCACGACTCGCGTGTCGAGCGACGGAAGGCTGGCGAAGATCGAGCCGATGACCGAGGCATAGATGACCGAGTCGGCCATCGAGCCGCTCTGGTCGATATCGAGAATGACCGTCCACTCCTTGCTCCGTCTGGCCCGGTCGAAGAAATAAAACTTTTCCGGAATAAGCCTGCGGCTCTCCGTATCGTAATGCTTCAGGTTGCGCCGGATCGTCGCCTTCCAGTCCATGCTGCTGATCGACGGAAGCGGCGAATGCCTGCGGCGGTTCAGAGCGCCTGTCACAGCGCTGCGAAGGTCGCTCTCGAGCCGCTTCTTGATCTCCTCGACGACCGTCCGGACAAGCTGGCGCGCCGTATCCTTCGTCTTCTCCGGGATTCTGCCCCGCAGCGACATCAGCGTCGCGACCATGCGCAAATCCGGCTTCACCTGGGATAACGTCTCCGGCTCGAACAGCAGCTCCTTTAGCCCTTTACGCTCAATCGCGTCAGCCTGGATGACCGACACGACGTCCGACGGGAAAAAGGTGCGGATGTCGCCGAGCCATTTGGCGAGCCTGGGCGAGGAGGAGCCCAGTCCGGCGGATCTACGCCCGGACGGGCCGCCCCCCGAACCGTCTCCGGCCGTATCGTCGTAAATCGCCGCCAGCGCCTCGTCCATCATGCCGGCTTCCTCATCGAGCAGCCCCGCACCCTGTGCAAAGCCGCTAAGCTTCTCCTCCGATTCGCGTCCCAAAATAAGCCGCCAGCGCCGCAAATGCTCCAGTTCGGGCTCGCCTGTCTTCGAGGAGGAGCCGTTATCCGGTACAAGCTGTTGATCGGTCAATGGATGTTCCTCCTTTCGGTCATGTTTGATTAAGGCGGTTAACCTTCCTTATCGTGAAAAAACTCCGTAAAATCGAACTCGTTCAGCTCTTCCAGCTTCTCTCTTTCTTCCTCGCTGAGAGGTCCGAGCAGCATATTCCCCGACTGCTCGCTGCCAACTCCCCACAGCTCTCCCATCATCTCGGCAACGGACGTTTTCTCCCGCGCCTCGAACAGGCTGAACGCACGGCGCAGGAAGACGAGCGCCCGGCGGAACTGATCGCCGTCCAGCGACCGGATATAAGCGTCGAGCTGACGCCATAACGCTTCCCGGGACAGCAGCGCATACCGGTTGCGCATCGACAGCCCTTCGAACCAGCCCGCTCCCACGTCCGCCGGGATGCCCGGAGACAGCCGGCGCGACACTTCCCGTGCCACCCGCTCGTCTTCCGTCTCTCCCCGCTCCAGCAGAATGGCAAAAGCAAGTCCGGACAGCTTCGCGTTCCGGTCGTCCCGCTCGGCGAGCATCTTGAGCTGGCGAAGCCAGGCGCTGTCGTCGACAAGCTCGTGAAACTCCTGCGACACCCGGTGCAGCTCGCCCATCGCGGCCGCAATCTCGCCGGCCGCTTCGTCGCTGCAAGCCGCCGCATCGACGAGCAGCAGCGAGGCGCGCAGAAACAGCTGCTGCAACAGCGGCTCCAGCGACGCCGTATCCATCCGGCGAATATCGCCATAGCCCAGCAGCACCGACAGCTCGCGCGCCGCGCCCGCGAGGTGCGGCACGCTGCCGCCGTCCACGGCGAGCCGCTGCAGCGTCGACCGGGCGTCGTCCATCGCCTCGGGCAGGCCGCATTCGCACGCCTCTCTGACGATGCGGGAAGCTTCACGGATATCGGCGCAGCTCTCCAGACGCTCGCGGATGACGTAAGCGGCCGCCCACTCCACCGTCTCGCCCTTCAGCGTCGATTCGACCATCCGGATCTCCGCTTCCGGAGTCCACTGCAGCACCCAATGCTCCGCCCACGTCGCTCCGTCCTGGCGGACGTTATGTTTGCGGGCGAAGCCGATCTCCAGCAGCCGGAGCCGGTGCAGGAAAACGGAACGGGCCAAATCGATAAAAGCGGCCTCCTCCGATTTGACGCGGCGGTTCTCGCGCAGATCGAGCTCAAGATCGGCCGCTACGGCCGATTTGTATTTGTCCAGCTTCAGCTTTTTCAAATACCGGTTAAAGTCGTCCTGAATCGGCGTCTGGCTGACGCCTTCCGGCAGCGAGCCGATCGCGGTGCCTACGTCCGTCCGGGCCAAAGCTTCGGCCACAGCCGACGGCTCCCCGAACCCGAGACAGACAATCGCCGCATCGCGCAAATCTTTCCAGACCGGCAGACGCCCGCCCCTCATCGAGGCAAGCGATTCGGCCAGCCGGACCCCTTCGATGACCGAAGCCGTCGAACGGAACGTGCCTTCCCCGCGCATGGAAGCGGCCACCTTCGACATGTACAGCGAAGGCAGCTTGGCCGCATCGCCCTGTCTCAAGCAGTCCCACATCAATCCGAAGTAAGCCGGAGCCGGGTTGCCCGCCCCGTAGCCGGAATGGGTGGACAGCTTGTACGACGAATACGGCATCAACGTCATTTTCGTCGCCGCCTTGGGCAGCGCCTTCAGCTCCTTGTCGGTCATCGCTGGCAGTGACATATCGAGCGCGGACGCATGGTACGCCCCGGTCACAACAACGATGCGTCCTGCTTCGTATCCGGCCTTGAGCGCTTCGGCGATACGGCGGCGCATATACGATTCGCGGATCGCATTGTAAGCCGCTTCCCGCGGATCGGCGATACGCTCCTCCGCCTCCATCAGACTGCGCATCTGCGCGGAGAACGCATAGGCCGACTGGCGGTACGTATCGGACCGGTCGCTATGCTCGAAGTGACGCTCCCAGTAGCTCTCGTAATCGTGCTCTCCCGCCAGTTCGGCAATCCGCTCGTACAAGCCGTTCTGGCGGATATAATAGTCCCGGCGGCGGTTATCCGCACCGGCTGGATCGCTCCCGCGTCCCCCCGCATGCCCGTTATCGCCCGCATCGCCTTGCGAATCATCCACACCGGCACCGGCATGAGCTTCGGCATTGACGCTTCCGTCAGCACCGGCCTCCGCACTGGCTTCGCCTGCGGCCCCATCGCCCCGCAACCCCGCAGCTTCCTCCTCCAGCGCCGCTTCCGCCGCCGCTCTCCTCGCCCGGTCATACAGCACGACGGCGGCATCCGACGGCAAGTCCATAAACTCCGCACGCGCGCCGTTCTCCGTTGCCCAGACGAACGCCTGATACTCCGGAGAATACTCCGCCAGCGGAAATACGAGCGTACGAATCGGAAGCTGGTCGGTATAAGCGAGAATCGCGATCGGAGGCACTACCCCGGCCGCTGTCACTTGGCCGATCAGGCCCGTCGCGTCGGATGGCCCTTCCACGAGGACGAGCTGCGGCCGGACCCGGTCGAGAAAAGCGCGCAGATGCAGCGCCCCTGCCGGGGACAAATGCCGGATGCCGAATACGTGCACGCCCTGCCCATCCCCGCTGCCGTCTACACCGGACCCTGTCTTCCGCTCCTCTGTTGCGACAGCCGCAGCTGCAACAGCCGCCTTGCCCGAATGTTCAGCACCTGCCCGCATGTCCGTCCACTCCTTTTCCCGGCTGTTCTCCGCGATCAATCGTTCAGCTCCCGGCATGCGTTGTACAGGCTGCGCCATTCCGATCCCCGCTTTTTCATGACGTTTTCGAGATACTCCTTCCAAGCGATCCGGTCTTTCTCCTCGTCCTTCACGATCGCGCCCTGCAGGCCCGCCGCCAGATCCTCGTCGGCAATAGACCCGCCGCCGAAGCTGGCCGCCAGCGCCATGCTGTTCGTCAAGAGCGAGATCGCTTCAGCTGTCGAAATGACGCCGCTCGGCGGCTTCACTTTTTCCTTGCCGTCGAGCGTCATGCCGACGCGCAGCTCGCGGAATACGGTGACGATTTTGCGGATCGCCTCCTCTTCCGGCGGCGCCGATTTCAGCTCGTAGCTCGCGGCGATCTCCCTCACCCGCTTGCGGACGATGTCCACTTCCGTCTCCAGCTCGTTCGGCGCCGGAAGAACCAGGATGTTGAACCGGCGCTTCAGCGCCGCCGACATCTCATTCACGCCGCGATCCCGCGTGTTGGCCGTAGCGATGATCGAGAAGCCGCGCGCCGCCGACACCTCGCGGGCCAGCTCCGGTATGGCGATCGTTTTCTCGGACAAAATCGAGATCAGCGCATCCTGTACCTCCGAAGCGCAGCGCGATATTTCTTCAAACCGGGCGATACCGCCAGTTTCCATCGCACGATAGATCGGGCTTTTGAGCAAAGCCTGATCGGACGGTCCGTTCGCCAGCAGCATCGCATAGTTCCACGAATAGCGGACATGCTCCTCGCTCGTCCCCGCCGTTCCTTGAATCACTTTGGACGAATCGCCGTGAATGGCGGCGGTCAAATTCTCGGACAGCCACGACTTCGCCGTCCCCGGCTCGCCGATCAGCATAAGCGCCCGGTCGGTCAGCAGCGTAGCGATCGCGATCTCGACGAGTCTGCGGTTGCCGATATATTTCGGCGTAATCTGGACGCCTCCGACTTCGCCGCCCGTCAGGAACGTCAGCACCGCCTTGGGCGACAGCTGCCATCCCGCCGGCTTCGCATCCCGGTCCATCGCTTTCAGCGCCTGCAGCTCCGACTCGTACAGTTTCTCAGCCGGCAATCTTAGTACATTTTGCGTTTGATCCATTCGATCCATCCCGCTCCTTTAGTGGTTTGTTCCGGTTGTTCCGGTTTGGCTCCGATCAGCTCGGCGATTTCAAGCATTTCATTTTTAACGCCTTCATAGGCGAGTCCTTCGGCATAAATTCGCAGTCTGTCCGCATATTCACGCGGCAGCTGCAGGAGCAGCGCAGCTTTTTCCCGGTCGAGGTAATACAGCTGTCTCGAGGTCATCGCCTCGAACGCCTTCATCGTGAGCTCGGCCGCTTCCGCATGCCCCAGTTTGAATAAGGCCAGCAAAATGTGCACCGTCCCGTGCTTAATCAGCTTCGGTTCGGCTGCAAATTTACCGGACAAGTAAGCCTCGACTTTGTCGTCCGGCCCTTGCACCAGACGGCATACCAGCTCCGTCTCGTCCAGCTCAATGAACCGGTATATCCAGCGGCCGTCCCACTCCTTCGGGGACCGTTCCCGCTCCTCGTCGTGGTCCTCCATGATGTCGAAGCGCAAAGCGGCATTCCGCATCACCTCAAGCAATTCCTTCGCCTCGGCCTGCTTCCGGTTGCGTACGAACGGCTCGTACGCGTCGTACCATTCGGCAGCCGTCAGGGCGCGCATAGCGGCGCGGAAACTGTACGACAGCAACCGCAGATCGCGCCGGTCGCGCAAATCGTGCAAGAACAAGTCCGTCCCGGACGTCTCCATATCGAGCAGCAGCCCGGCCGCCTGCTCGCGGAGATTCGCCGCTTCCTTCGCGGGCAGCGTCGTGTCCGGCACCAGATTCATCAGAAAGGCGGCGACCGCAGGCTCCCGTTTCCCGTCGAGCGCCTGCAGCGCGTAGTGAAGCTTCTCCGCCGCAGCGGCGGCGGCTTTTTCTTTCGCCGCTTTGTCCGCGGAAGCATCCGCTTGCCCTTCCGAACGGAGCTGATCGGTAAGCACTGCGGCATACCCGATCACCTCTGCCGTTAACCGTTCATTGCCGCACAGGCGGACCGGTTCGACGGCGATATCCTGATCTTTGCTTCGAAGCGCCTCCAGCAGCCGGGCTGCCGCATTTCCGGTTCCCAGACCGGCCAAGGCGTGCAGAGCGGCACGGCGAACCTCTTTTTTCTTATCCCGGGACTGCTCCAATAGGTACGCTTCCTGGCCGGGGTAATCGGCGAGCAGCTCGATCGCCGCGATCCGGACTTCCTGGGAGCCCTCGCTTGCAGCCCGCACGACAAGCTCTTCCGCTCCGGCGTTAGTCAGCCGGTGAATCAATTGCAGCTTGCGGGCGTCGCCCCTGCCTCCCTCCAGTTCAAGCCGGTTATCCAAGATCGGCAGCGCCGGCGTCCCGATCGCCGGAATGACATGGGCCGCGACGAATTCGGCAATCTCGGACGAAGGGTCCTCCAAGGCGATCACCGCCGGCACATGTGTCCGCATATCTGCAAACAGCCCGGCTTCGCACGCCTGCCGGATCACCTCCAGCCGCCCCGAGCCGCGCTCGGTCAGCGCGTCGATCAGCGGCTTCAACTGGCGGAACGTTGCCGGCGTCGCCAAAGCGAACGCCCCGCTCCCCGCATCGCCGCCAAGCGGTTCGTAAGGCTCAAACTCCCGGTACTCGCCCTTCGTATCGGCATCGCCTTGCGTATACAGGATCGCGTGCAGCAGCGCGCCGAGCTCCAGCAGCTTGCCCGGCGCCCGCTCCCGGTCAGCCTCGCACAGCTGCGAGACGGCGTCGGCCACCTTCCCGAGCACCGGAGCGGTGCCGGACAGATGCCGGAGCTGCGGCACCAGCTTGGCCAGTCGCAAATCCCCCGCCGCCAGGCCGCTCCCCGCTATGAACAACCGGCGCACTTCCCGGTGCAAATCGGTTAATACTTGAATGCTCAACGGTCCGTGCTCCTTTCTTCAAACTGTCTAATCGCAGCCCTCTCCACGTCGAATGCCCCGCGTAAAAGGCAGCTTTTCCGAATCCGCAGCCTCACAGTCCGTTTTAACAGGGGCCCGCTATCACGAACCTGAAGCTTTCGGATCAGTAAATGAACCGCACCGTCTCCGTCCCGGTGACAAGGCAGAGCGGCTGGGCGATCAGGCTGCCGTCCAGCAAATCCTGCTCGAACATAACGAGCATTGCCTGATCGCGGCATATGTGCTCCCCGAGCAGCGGCAGCAGTTGCATGCCGGGATGGGACAGGGAGCGGATGTCTCCGAGCGTCAGCCTTTTGCCGGCCTCGTCCTCCAGCACGTACCGCCCGCCGGCCACACCCAGCTTGGCATAGGACAGCAGCACGACCGGACGTTTGTCGGACAGCGGATTTTTCAGCTCGTTTTTAACCGCCTTAATCGTTTCCGCGAATAATCGTTTGCCATGTGAAATAACGGCGGCACGGTCTTCCGGCGTCGTGTCCCGCATCGTCATCTCTTCCCAGCGGGCTCTGGGCGTCCACTGTCCGGGGTTTACGAACAATTCCTTCGCCTTAACGACGGAAAAGCACGAGTCCTCTTCCTTCATATACTTGGCCGCGCGATACGGCCGGTACGTCCGGACGGTGTGCAGCTCGCCCGTGTCCAGCCGGATCCACCAGCCCTCGTCCACGTATTCGCCCCGCGCCTCGTTTCCATAAGAACGAAACGCCAGCTGCAGCAGCTCGACATCCGAACGGACGAGCCCGTATTCCTTCAGCTCCGCCGCCTGCCACGCATGACCGATCGACTCCTCGACCGGCGAGACGGTGTCCATCGGGCCTTCCGGATTTTGCCGTTTGCCTTCGATATAGTCCCTGCTTTTCTGGACCAGCATATGGAGCAGCGTCAGCTTGTCCATCGCTTCCGTATACATCCGCTCCTGGTCGTCCCCGCTTTCCAGTACGAGCAGCAGCTCGCGGAAAGCGCTCTGCAGTCCCGGCACGTAGTAGTTGCCGAGCTGCTTCGCCTGATCGTCCAGCATCTTCATCGTTTTCGCATCCAAGGAGGCGAAGCCGGATTGGACCATTTGCCGGACCAGCTTGTCGAGCAGTTCGATCCCTTCCAGCTGGGCGGCCATCTTTTTGACGAGTGCGGACTTGTTTGTCTTGCGCTTGGCGGTTCCCGTCTCGCCCCCCGCCGCCGCGGATTCGGCTACTTCCTTCTTTTTCTCCTCGCGCTGCTCGATCTTGCACCGCTTATCCGCTACATCCTCGGGAACGTCCTCTACGGTGAAAGGTTTGCCTCCCGCATATGCGTAAAGCAGCCCGAGATTATGCTTGCACGGAAATTGCCGGCTCGGACAGCTGCACCGGAACACCGGACTTTCCGGCTTTACGAAGTCGGCCGAGCACCGGTACGGATCTTTGCCGCTTCCTTTGCACTCTCCGAACAGCAGCGTCCCGTCCTCCGAACGGCACAGCTTCGGAAAGCTGTTTTTCTTCACCAGATCGCGGCCGTTTTTGATCGCCCCTGCATTGGGAGCCATCGAATCGATATAAGCTTCGGTTATCTCTATCACACTTGTACCTCGCTGCATCTTTTATCGGGATCTGACTAAATGTTTCCACAACCGGATCGGATTTTCCTGTTTGAAACAGGGCCAGTCGGACGTCTGGCAGCGAAAATGAGACTTGCGGCTCATTTTTTCATCCGCCCTTACTTGTACGTTATCGCCTGCAGTTCCGTTACAATCCGCACACCATCCGGGGAATAGGCACACTCCGGGACTAGCCCGGCGTTCGCCTGGCTGCATGTGCGGCACCGCTTTCCGCTTTAGAGGGGGTGATCCTGGACCAATACCAGTTCGCCCAAGCTCCTGTATTTCACATACCAGCTCAGCACCAAATCCACCCGATCCAACCGCTGCTCCACCGTTCCCTGCAGCGGGATGAACGGGATGTTCCGCTCCAGCAGATCCGCGACAATTTTTTTCTGAAACGTATGCCGGTGGACGTCGCCGGACCGGTCGGGCGTATCGTCGTACGGGATATCGTCCCCGCATACAAACACGAGATCGTACCGGGACACCGCACGTTCGGCAAGTTCCTTCAGCCGCGGCAGCGCGAAGCCGTGATAGTCCAGCGCGAACATATACGAGGTGATCGCGTTCGTATCGACAAACAAATAGTCGCGGGCTTCGGTTAACGCCGCATCCTCCCGTTCCAGATGCCCTTCGGCAATCTCGACGAGCTGCTCCGGAGTAAGACGCCGTTCGACCTGATGTTTCTCCCAGTATTCCCGGCCGTATTCGGGCATCCAGACCGTGTTTTTCCGGGCGGCCATCGCCTGAGCCGTCGTCGTTTTGCCGGTGGATGGGGCGCCTACGAACACCGCCTTTGCGACCAGATCGCGGTACACGAGCGGATCGACCAGGTGCCGATGTTCATATGGCGCCGCCCGAACCGCCGTACCGGATACCGGACACCGCCCCCGGTCCGGGTCCACCTGCCGGTTCACCGCGCCGAGCGCTTCGCTCATATGCTCCCCGTACTTTTCGCTGGAATAAAAATGCGTCACCTTGCGCTCCCCCAGCAATTCCAGAATGTAACGCTCCTGCTTCCGCATAATGTCCGGCGTATAACCGGTTTCGGCCGGGCCGTCCCACGCTTCGATCACCTCTACAGACGGATATAACGTGCGAATCCAGCGGGCGCGGACCGTGAGCGGGACCGGAGTCGTCTCCGGACAATCGTAGATCACGACGATGACCCGGTCTGTTTCGTGCAACGCCGTCTCCACGAGCAGCTGGTGCCCTTTATGAAACGGAGCGAATTTGCCAAGCGTTAGTCCTATCGTTTCAGACACGGATTCCGCCTCCTTGTCCTTGTGTTGGGGTTTGCGTTTTGCCATATAAGGCTCTGTACTCTTTTCTCCAGCCTACCAGTCCGTAGATCGCGATCCCCAGGAAAATGACGTACAGGATGGCGACCGCGTCCAGCCCTTTGTAGGCGTACATCCCGATAGACAGCACATCGACGGCGATCCAGCCGTACCAGCTCTCCAGCACTTTCCTCGACAGCAAATACTGGGCGATCAGGCTCAGCACGGCGATGAAAGCGTCCAGATACGGAACGGCCGCATCCGTGTACCCGTCCAGCGCATAGCCCCAGCCCGCGGTAGCTGCGATCAGAAATACGACCAGCACAATCGCAAGGCGGCCTGTAATCCGGGTCGTCGGCCGTACTTTGGCGTTCCCCCTGCCGCTCAGCCACACAACCCAGCCGTAGATGCTAAGAACGAAGAAGAATACTTGCAGTGCCATATCCGCATACAGCTTTACATCCATGAAGATGTAGAAAAAGCAGGCGACGCTCGCCAGGCCTGCCGGCCAAGCCCATATATTCGCCCGCGCGGTCAGCCAGACGCTGAGCAGCCCCGTAATCGAAGCGGCCGCCTCCAAAACCGTCGAAGACGTGTAACCGATGAGTGCCATGCCGATGACGAGTCCGACTGCCTGCAATACGTTGTTCATAGTTTTGCTCATAATGAGAACTCCTTCCGGCTTGAAACTAATATTGTCGTTTTGATATTTTCATAATGACATATTAATTTCCGGCTGTCAATGGGACATTGGGAGGAGATGCCGCTGCGCTTTCCGGATCGCAAGAAACCGTCCGGGAATTGCGGACCATTCTTGGAGTAGGTACATGCACAGCCCCTCTAACGGGCGAGTCACGTGCAACAGCCCTCTAATGGACGCGTGTGCCGTTTCAACTCGCTGCTTCGCAATAAAGCGAAACGGAAGAGCGTACACGCATACATGCTCATGCGTACACATACACATGCACGTGTCAGCCCCCTCTAACGGACACCACAGCTGCTTAGACACCAATTTAGCTCCATTTCGCTCCATAACGGACACCACAGACGCTTAGGAGCCGATTACCCTCTATTTTCGGCGTCTAATGCCACGTAAGCTGCTCTCCTGTCCGTTAGCTAATCGACTCCCCCCATTTGTCGCTCTAAGCTGCTCCCATGTCCGTTAGCCGACCGACTGCGCGCCACTGCAACTCCCTGCTCTTCTAAAAAACAATTCGAACTAACGAGTCCGTGCAAGGACCTGTTATTATTTGCTTTCAACCTCTTCCCCCCGCCACAACACTTTGGCAATCAAAACAAAAGACGCCTCCATCCCCACCTATCCAGTGGTTATTGGAAGCGTCCTCGCACATCCTATGGGACTGGCCCGCCGATGCCCTTTGGGGCAGCCCCTGCCTAGCTTAATCGATCAATTTCGCAGCCTTCAGAACACGCTGCACCATCGTAGTCGTCTCGGCGCGCGTGATGTCGGCCGACGGGGTCAAGCCGGTCCCGTTCCCGGCAACCATGCCTCCCCGAACCATCGCCGCGGCAGCTTCTTTCGCCCAATCCGCCAGCTCCTGACGATCTGCAAAAGCGGCAAGCGCCGCATCCGCTTGACCGGCAGAGACGCTTGTCTCCAGCCCGGCCAGCTTCATCGCCCGAGACAGAATCACGATCGCTTCTTGACGTGTGATCGACCGGTCCGGACGGAAGGTGCCGTCCTCATAACCGTCGATCAGCCCGTACTCCTTCGCCTTCGCTGCGGAGCCGGCGTACCAGTCCTTGTCGGACACATCTTGGAATCCCGCCGTTTCGCCCGTATCCGGCAATCCGAGAGCCCGGACCACGATCGCGGCAAATTCGGCGCGGGTAATGGCTGCATCCGGCGCAAAGTCCGTAGCGGATTTCCCGTTCACTACGAATCTGGAAGCCATATCGTGAACAGCCACTTTCGCCCAATGGCCTTCCATATCGCCGAACGTTTTCGGACTCCACACCAAGGAATACGTACTATTGGTCAAACTGTTGATTATTGCGTATGACCTGCCCTCACGGGAAGTCACGAACGTTGGCACATGGTGGGTCGTGCCATCGGCACGGAGCACCAGAGCCGTCGTCACCTTGCTCGCGTCCGCCCCTTCCGGAAGGGCGATTTCCCGCTTCACGTAGGTGCTGAACTTCTCGATCGTCAAAGTCGTCCCTTTGTAGCTGACGCTGACTGTGAAATCGACAGGGGGAGCGCTCAAGACGTAACCGCCTTTCGAAGCCGCCTCACTCATAAGCGCCGCCGCGGCCTCGCCGCTCTTCCCGATCTCGACCCGAACCTCCATATCCGCCAGCTGTACCTGGCTGCCGAACTGCTCGGACAACCGGCCGATAAAGACCTCGGCTGCAGGAAGCGTGTAGCTGCCCAGAGGCGTCTGAATATCCAGAACCGCCTGCTTGTTCTCCATCGCTTGCACCGCTGCTCCGGACAACACCGCAGATACTTTATCCTCGCCGGAGCTAACGGGAATGATTATCGTAGGCTTATCGCCTTCCTTGGCCAGCTGCGCGGTCAGCTTGTCCACATCCACCGTCACGACGAGCTTCGACTGCCCGTTCGCGCTTTCCTTAACGGCGGTCGCAATCTGCTCCTGAGGCTGTCCGTTGATGATCACCCGGAAGCCGTCCTCCTTCGGAGGCACAGAAACGACCGGTCCCGGCCCCGATCCCGTTTCCGGGGAAGAGACACTTTCTTCTTCTCTAGTGATTTCCACCGTATAAGTAAGCTGGGTTTGTCCGTCCTCTGCCGTCACCTTCACGGTAACCGTGTTTTTGCCTACCGCGAGACTGACGGGATTGCTTGCTTGTCCGCTGGCCAGCGCGATTCCGTCATTCAATTCCAACGAAGCGGGGTCCTGCTGGTTGTAGACGGTTGCCGTCACGGTTGTGCTTCGAGTATCATACCCTACAGTTGCGCTGTAAGCGGCCGTGTCGGAGTGGAATGCGGGAGACAGCGTCACTCCCGAGAGCGCCAGCGAGCTAAGACGTGCTTCGCTGCTAAGCAGCTCCCACTTGGCGTACAGCGTCACGTTGGCTAGGCCCATCGTCAGGGCCGAACCCGGAGCATAATCGGTTCCGCTGCCGTCGGCTAACGTATTCCAGCCCCGGAATACGGAACCTTCCTTGACCAGATTCCCTGTATTGCCGGCTACGGAAGCCGATTGTCCGTTGGTATAGGCCGATCCGTCTACCGGTGCGGTCCCTCCCGTATGACCGTTCCCGTTATAGCTCAAAGTAACCGTCGGGGCCGGCAGCGTCACCGGAACCATCGTATAAGCAGTTTTGTTGCCGCTCTGATCCTTGACCATCACGTTCAAGTAATAGGTCGATCCCGGAGTAAGCCCCGTAACGGTCTTGGTCGCGATATCGGCTGCGAAAGCCCCCTCCGCGGTACCGTTCGTCTCCATATCGCTCACTGTGCTGATATTCGGGCTGTCCGAGCGGTACACCAGATACTCGAGCTTACAATCCGGAGTAATGTCATCCGTCGCCTTCGCCCAGGACAAGCCGGCACTGCTGAACGTCAACGAAGACGGGGTCAAAGTTCCGTTGGCGACAACCGGAGCGCCGGTATCGGAGCCTGGCCCTGCAGTGGACACCCGGGTTAATGTCGCTGATAATGCTGAAAGAGAAGTGAGCCATAACTGTTGACCGTCAAACACCGTGCCTAAAAAGCTTGGATTGGAGCAGCCTGAAATATCATAGCTTTTCATTTCTCCTGTAGCTTTGTCGAGCTTCAGCATTTGTCCGCCGATGAAAGGCGTGAACCAGATGTTCTGCCCGTCGAATGCTCCGCTAAAGTAAATGTTCTGAGCTTTATTAAATCCGTCAGGCCAATTATTATAACCCGTCATGGTATTCGTAGCGGGGTCCAATCGGATGATGCGGTCAGCACCAGCGGGAATCAGCCATATGTATTCACCGTCAAAGATTCCTCCGGAGAAAGAGCCTGTTGTTGTAAAACCCGCAGGCCAGTTGCTATGCGTGGTCATCGTACCGTTGGCAGGATTGATCTTGACTAGCGCGTTGCCGCCGTTAGGAATCAGCCAGACGTTTTGTTCGTCGTAGACGGCTCCGAAAAATGAACCGGCAACGCCGACTGGCAAGGGGTAGCCCGTCATGGTGCCGTCGGAGACCTTTACCCGTACCACTATGTTAGAGCCGTTACCGCCGGGAGCAAGCCACAAATATTGCCCGTCAAAAGCGCCACCCGTAAAATGCCTTGAGCCCGAAGATACTTCGGCCGGCCATCCATCATATCCCGTAGCGGTACCGGTATCTTTGTCTACCTTAACCAGCTTGCCGCCCGTATTGGGAATGAACCAGATGTTTTGGCCGTCAAATACGGTTCCGAAAAATCCGCTCGTTATGCCGCTAGGCAGATCGTAAGTGGCCGAAGTCGCTGTGACGGGATCGAACCGAACGATTTTCCCCGTCAACCCCATGTCCCCGAACCAAATATACTGGCCGTCGAAAGCGCCGCCGTAAGCGTTAAAAAGTATGGGCAATTCGTCGCCGTACACCTTTGCTGTTACATTTTCCCCGAGCGGATTCGGCTCCACTCTGGCGCTTTGGTTCACCCCGTTTCCGTTAGGGATCGTACTTATGGCCCATGAATTTGGAGACCACAGCATCGTTGCAAACAGCGCCATAATCATAAAGACGCTTATCTTTCTCTTCATTGCGGAACCGATCATAGGTTCACCTTCCTAATGACTGAGAGTATGAAGCAGGAGCTACATCCATCTTAACGGATTTTGTCGAATCGTGGAACATGTTTATGCAGATTTCAACTCCTCTTTATTGAAGAAACCACGACTAAAGTCACGATATGCATATGAGAAAAAGCCGCCGGAGAAATGACCCCGACGGTCCTTTGACGTGCAAACCTACACGTTTGTGTGGGCGGGAATAGGATCTTGGCTCCTGCCGCTCGTTGATCAGGTGTTGGGGTACCCGCTCGGCTCCAGATGAGGCCGTCCCTCTCTTTCTTGCGGGCAGAACGCGTTCCGGCTTCGCTGGGTCGAAACGCGCATCGGCTCCAGCACAAATTAAGAGTCTTGGCGAGGCTGTCGATTCATTGTGTAGAGGTGTTAGAAAGGCCGTTCCAAGTGAAAAGTTACCTTCTTCTGCTCAGACAGGTTGTCCGGAATCCCTTGATTGAATAAGGATTGTAAGGTAGGGGATTCCAGACAAAACTCGCCAGAAGGTAATCTTTTCCCTTTCCACTTGGTTGTCCACAATGAATCGACAGCCTCTTGGCACCCTTTATTTTCGGCCTTTTCGAAAAACCGAAGCGAATAAAGGCGGTTTGCACCCGGCATAAGCTCCAAACGCCCATCCACCAGCGATGAACGACTTGCGACCCTTGCTAAGGTCGACAAGGGAGCTGTCCCTTCTCCTCTTTGCCACGGGGGAGAGCTTAAACAGTCATATTTATTAAAAAGAACGGCCTCTGATCGAAGCCGTTCGGTGAGGGTATGGTCAACCTAGGAGTTAGCCCCCCGGGGGCATCCATGATTTGGGCGCATTTCCCTATATTCGTCTTCCAAAATGGGATATTGAAAGGAATCGCGCCGCTTTCCTTTTTTGCAACCGCCGATGGGTTCGCCTATTCCTTCCATACGACAGGCAAGCTCGCCTCAGCGTCAAGCCAGCCCGAATAACCGTACCGCATTTTGCGTCGTTTGCGCCGCGATCTCCTCGAACGGTCGCCCCGTGCACTCCGCTATCGTCCTCACGATATGCGGAAGGTACAGCGGCTCGTTGCGGGAGCCAGCAGGCTTCGGGCGCAAGTCGCGCGGCGTAAGGAACGGCGCGTCCGTCTCGACGAGCAGGCGGTCGGCGGGGATCCGCCTGACCAGCTCCCGCAGATGCCGGCCGCGCCGCTCGTCGCAGATCCAGCCGGTTACGCCGATGTACAGCCCCATGTTGACATAGGCGTCAAGCTCGGCTCCCGTTCCGGTGAAGCAGTGGACGACGGAAGGCGGCAGCTCCTTCCCGTAGCTTTGCAAAATCTGCACAAAGTCGCTAAACGCTTCCCTCTCATGTAGAAACAGCGGCAGCCGCAGCTCGCACGCCAGCTTCACCTGTGCGTCGAACCAGGTGCGCTGCACGTCGCGCGGCGAGAAATCCCGGTTGTAGTCGAGACCGCATTCGCCGATCGCAACCACTTGAGGCTGAGCCGCCAGTCGCCGAAGCCGGCTGATCGTGCCGGGATTGCACATCTTCGCGTCGTGCGGATGAACGCCGGCAGTCGAATACAATGTTCCTGTCGGCTGTCCTCCCGCATAAGCAGCCGCCTCCTCGCTGCTTCGCACGCTCGTTCCGGTAATGATCATCCGGGTAACTCCGGCTTCAGCCGCGCGGCGCACCGCTTCCTCCCTGTCGGTATGAAACGATCGGTGCATCAGGTTAACACCGATATCTACAAGTGGAACCGTCATTACCTTCTCCTCGCTTCCGGTTTATAGATGCTGCAGCAGCCCGCCGGGACGTAGTCCGCGAGCCACACTTCATTGCCGGCGAAATAAAAGATGACGCCCTCACGCACCGCTTTCGCCGTATCGACGGCGACGATGGCGAGCTGTCCTTTGCGTTTGCCCGCGAGCGAAGCGAATTGCAGCCCTTCCGACAAATGGACGTACTGTCTACCCATCGGGCGAATCCCGTCCTTCAGGATGACTGCGGTCGTACCGCTTCCCGTCCCGTGATACAGCACGGCCGGGGGATCTCCCGCTTCATACGTAACCCGTTCGATGCTGTGGCCGTACCTGGCGCGGATGCGATCGCCTGTAATCTCAAACCGCTGTTTATCCGAATGGGCGACGACCTGTTGCAAATTTTCCATCGTCACCGCCTGCCAGCCCTTCAGCCTTCGCAGCGCATGAAGCAGCTCCTCCACCGGTACCGAACCGTCGTGCGGGTCCAATGTAAGGCCATAAGAAGCCGGGTCGTGCCGGAGTATTTTGGTCATCCTTTTGCTTAAACTTGTCTCGTAGTCTTTGCTTACCATCACGTACAATCCTTTCCAATCCTAACGTATCCGAGTATTTATACACTTCTATTGTAAGGCCGGTAAGGCACGGCACTGCCAGTTGCAATCCGGCAGCGGTCCCGCCAGCCACCTTTTATGCAGGGATAAAGCCCACTTTGCCGTCCGCCGGTTCCTTCATCCAGCCTCCGGTTCGGCCTTTGTTCAGATCCGCCCGCATGCTTCGCACGAGAGCCTCAAGACGGACCTCCCGCTCGTAGTGCCATTGCAGCGCCGCCGATACGTACAGCTCGTTCAACTGGGCGAGCGAGAACGATTCGGTCAGCCTGGCCGCCTCCGGCAAAGCTTCGTCACCGATCAGACGCGCCAGCCCGCGCTGCTTCAAATACCTTGCCCTCGCCGCCGTATCCGGAAGCGCAATCTCATACGCCCGGTCGAACCGCCCGGCCCGGTTCATAAGCGCCGGATCGATTTTCTCCGGATAATTCGTCGTGCCGATCAGGAAGATGCCTTCCTTGGAAGTCGCTCCGTCCAGCGTGTTCAGGAAAAAGGAGCGCACATGCTCGGGCATCGAATCGATGTCCTCAATGATCAGCACCATCGGCGCCATCTTGACTGCCGATTCGAACACTTCCTGCACCGAGTCGCTGCTCGTATGCTCCGTAATTTGCCAATAAGCGGCAGGCGCTCGCACGCTTCCGGCGATCGCTTTGACCAGCGTCGTTTTGCCGTTGCCCGGCTTGCCGTAGAGCAGGATGCCCCGCTTGTAGGGGATGTCGAACTCGCGGAAAAACCCCCGGTCCTCTGCGAAAAACTCGTCTATCGAGCGGAAAATGTCCGTTTTGAGCGATTCGTCCATAATCACTTCGTCGCGATCCACCTGACGGGTTATCGGCTCCTGGGACTGGTCGATGCCGTGCCGCGTATCGCTGAACACGGTCACCCGGCTGCTGTCCCGGTCTTGGCGTCTGCGCTGCATATGGGCCAGGAACCGGTGCAAGGCAACGTCGTTCTCGGCAAACAGAACCTGATCGCAGAAAATGCCGTGGTCGCGGAACACCGGAATGTGAGCAAGCGCCACGCCCAGCTGCGGGTAAGCAAACACGTTATTGCGCTGCGACGGGTACACCCGGTAGCCGGCCGCTTCCGGCTCGGCTTTGTAAGAGAACGCACGCGACTCGATCAGATCGAAGATACGCGCCACATATTCCACTTCCGGGCAGCCGTCCTGCACATCCTCCTCAAGCAGCTCCCAGAAGTCTTCCCGGCCGTTGTCCTCGCTCACATAGAGGTGGAAGTCGGCTCCGTATTTCGTTTTTAACACTTCCCGAATCCGGTGTACGACCCGGGCATAATCCGCATATTCCGGCAAAGCCGCTGCGTTTCCTTCCTGGTACGAGATGACCGTGCTTGCCGTCTCATGAGACAGCCCCGCTCGTTGATTCATGATAGTTGGTATCGTCATTTATACTCCTTTTACGGTCGCGAGAGGCCTGCATTTGGCCACTACGCCGGCAAGTCCGGCTCCTGCGACGCTTTCGATGATTTGATCCACATCTTTATAAGCTTGCGGCGATTCGTCGACGATCGACTCCAGCGTCCGCTGGTTGACTACGATTTCCGATTCGGTGCCTACCCCGAGCGATGCTTTAAACTCTTCTACGGAGACGAGTCTTTTGGTCGCGCTGCGCGAACGAATGCGCCCCGCTCCGTGGCAGATCGAGTAATAGTTGGCTTTCCCTCCGGCTGCGCCGACCATGATGTAGGACGACGTGCCCTTCGATCCCGGGATCAATGCGGGGTGGCCGGTAGCAAGGTAAGGCGCCGGATTGTCGGGATGTTCCGCCGGAAGCGCCCGGGTAGCGCCTTTGCGGTGGATGAAGTGCGCTTCGCCGTCATGCTCTTCCTCCCATGCATAGTTGTGCATCAGGTCGTACAAAGTCGACAGCTCTACCTTCGTGCCCATCACGTCACGGAGCGCTTCGCGGATGCCGTAAGCGATCAGATGGCGGTTGACGACCGCGTAGTTAAGCGCCGAGTACATCAGATGCACGTACGACTGGGCGGCAGGCGAGTCGAGCGGTGCGAACACGAGCTTCGGGTCGGCCGTTCCGAGTCCGAGAGCGCGCATCGTCTTGGCGATCTCCGTCCCGCAGTGCTGATTGACCGCACCGCCCCAGGAACGGGAGCCGGAATGAATCATAACGACGATCTGACCGTCGAACAGTCCCCATGCTTCCGCGATCGCCCGGTTGCTCTCGTCGATCCGGATCTCCTGAATTTCGGCAAAATGATTGCCGCTGCCCAGCGTTCCGAGCTGCCGGTGCGAGCGATGCCAGACCGTTTCCGGGAACCGGTCCAGATACGCTTCGTCGAAACCGAACTTGGCGCATTCCACATGGGTAAGCGAGGTCGACTTGCGCGGCGTGTAACCGTCCGGAATGTACTTTTTCGGCAGGCCGTGCAGTCCTTTCTTCACGACATGCTCGAGCCGGATGTCCGAGAAGTACCCTCTGGCGTGCTCCTCCACCGGCAGATTCGCTTCGATCGCCTTCACCAGCTTGCGGCGAAGCTTGACCTCGCGCAGTTCCTCGGCGTGCAGGTTCGTCAGATGGACGCGCATCCCGCAGCCGATATCGCTGCCGACGATCGACGGGGACACATACCCGTCCCGCGACTTCCAGACGGCCGTCGTGCCGATGCACGTGCCTACCCCTACATGGACGTCCGGCGTATAGCTCATGTACACCCGGTTCGGAATTTGCAAATTGTTGTTCGCCATCTCGAATACTTTGTATTCCATGGCGCTGTACAGCGAGTCTCCGGCGTATACGTGCAGCGGTCCTGCGGGGAGCTCCACTTGCCGGTAATAGGGTTTATTTTCATGTGCGGTTAGTGTAAACATATATGGATTAGTCCCTTCAAAATGGATGGAGTGTAGGTAACGAACGATCGTTATTTAGCATTTTGCTATTTTGCTGTTCTGTTGTTCTGTTGTTTTGCGGTTTGCGGTTTCGCTGGTTCGCTATTCTGCTATTCTGTTGAGCCAAATTCCCGTACTTGGGCTCGGTCCCTCGTCCTCAAGCTGGAATTAATCCCTGTAGCCGCCCATCCGGTTCGCTCACCTGCGACACTTCTGGATGTTCCGCATCGCCCGCGGCGCCCGGACCCGATCGCCGGAAACGCAAAAAAGCTATGGACTCCAAACGTCCATAGCGGATCAAGCAAAGGAAACGGCCGACATACGCACAAATAAATATGCACGAACAAGCGGCGACCGTTATCCGGTACTGCACCCGGAGAGGCCGATGAAGAATGAGCGGATATATGCGATTGTGGAATCGGAAATGAAGCGTGTCTGTTGATTCGAACGAATATCGCGGATCATTGTCTTCGACCTCCTTCCAAAATATAGTTTTCATCATAACGGGGATGCCCCTAAAGTGTCAATAGATTCGGCGGGAAAAAATAAATAAAATCAATCACTCCGATAGAAAATGATTATCATACTATACGATTAACCACTTTCCCCCGACACCGAATGGACGCCCCGTGAAGCCCCCCTAGAGCAGACACCGGCCCTTCCCTAAGCCAACGCCGGGTCGTTTTTATCGTATCGCGAACGGCTCACCACCCCCGTCATCCGTCATCCGTCATGGCACCCAGCATCCTACATCTGCCTCCAACATCCGCCCCCGGAATCCAGCATCCGGAGCTACGCTGCGTGACGGGGATCGGTCAATCAGCATCGTTCGGCGCACAAAGCTTTCCGCCCCTTAACAGGGAGCGTAAAGTTAAGAGCGATTTGCACCCTTTATTTCGATGAAAACAAGCACATACGCTAAAATAAAAGCGGTTTGCAGCCCTTATTTCTGCCGTACAGCCTCTATCCCCTGTACATGAACAAAAATAAGAAGTGCAAACCGCTTTTATATGCCGAAAACCTGCAATTTCCCTCGAAATAAGAGCTCCAGATCGCTCTTAAGCTCGTGAACCAGCCGGGGGGCCGAACCGCCTCGCTCGGGAAAGCCGCTCATTCCTGCCGGCCGCCGCAGCTCTCAAAACAAACCCGCTACCAGCTCGTAGGAACGGACGCGCGAAGCAAAGTCAGGGGTGATCGAGTTGACGATGACCTCCTCCACGCCGTAAGAGCGGCTGAATTCGAGGAGCTGCGTTTTGATTTTCTCCGGTCCGCCGACGAGCATCCTTTTGCGGTTATGACGAATCCGGATTCGCTCAAACTCCGTGTAAGGGTAAGCCAGCGCCTGCTCCAGTGTAATGTCGATCCCGAATCGGCCCTGCTCCAGCAGCAGCAGCTTCAGATCGAGCGGCGCCGCGAGGCGGTCCGCCTCTTCATCCGTATCCGCGCATAAGACCATGACACAGGCGTTAGCCCGCGGTTCGGCGCCGAGCGGTCCCGGACGGAACGTCTCGTAATAATGCTGAACCGCGCTCTGCCCGCCCTCTCCGTTAATAAAATGAGCGAATGAAAAGGAAGCTCCCAGCTCGGATGCGCGGCGCGCGCTGTAATCGCTCGAACCGAGCAGCCATATTTCCGGACTCGTCTCCACGAGCGGCGTCGCCTGCAAGCCGGAGCCCGGACGAACCTCCGCCGTCCCGCGGACCGGACGCAAATAACCGCCGAGCTCCTCGAGCGCAGCCGGAAACGCCTCGGCGATTTCCGGAGGACGCCCGTACCGGAGCGCTCTAGTCGCAGCGGGCATTCCTCCCGGCGCCCGTCCGATGCCGAGATCGACCCGTCCCGGATACAGCGCTTCGAGTACGCGGAAATTTTCCGCCACTTTATACGGGCTGTAATGCGGAAGCATCACTCCGCCGGAGCCGATACGGATGCGTGACGTATGGGCGCCGATCGCCGCCAGCAGCACTTCCGGCGATGACCCCGCGAGCGAAATCGTATCGTGATGCTCGGATACCCAATACCTCGAATAACCGAGCTTCTCGGTAATCCGCGCCAGCTCCACCGTCTGCTTCATCGCTTCCACCGCACTAGAGCCCGTCAGGACAGGCGTTTGGTCCAGCACTCCCAATCGAAGCATCGCTTAATCTCCTTCCGCCTATCTTATTGTATGTTTAATATGTACAGTTTAACACATTTGTCTCCCCTCCGTATACGGCCCTTTGGGCTGCTCCTGCACGCGGCAAACGGTCCCCCGCAAAGAAACAAGCCGGTAACTTTCCGCACGCAGTCCCGGCTTTTCCGTTTCCTGCTTCAGCCGCCACGATCCTACAGCTTCTCCAGCACTTTCACAGCCACCCTTACGTCAAGCTTGTGACGTCCACCCCGGTATACGCCCTGAAGCGGACTAACGTCGGCGTAATCGCGTCCGGTTCCGACCCGGATATGCGAGCTGAGCGCCTCGACCTTGTTCGTCGGGTCGAGTCCGACCCAGCCGATTCCGGGAATCATCACCTCGACCCACGCATGCGTGGCGGCATCGCCGACAAAGCCCGAATCTTCGCCTATGTACAAATACCCGCTGACATACCGCGCCGGCACCCCTTGAGAGCGCAGCACCCCGATCATCACGTGGGCGAAATCCTGACACACCCCGCGCTTTAGACCGAACGCCTCATTTGCCTTCGTATGAACATTGGTCGCTTCCTTCTCGTAGGCAAACGTTGTGTGAATGTAGTCCATCAGCGTCAGCGCCAGCCGGACCGGGTTGTCCGTCTCCCCCACCTCGGCCATAATCGCGTCCACTTGCCCCTGTTCCATATACGTATACGCCGTTTCGTTCAGAAACGCCAAATAATGCTGACGAAACAAAGCCGAGCGGAAAATATCCCGCATCTCCGGGGAATGCTCCACCTTGCGAATAAACGGGCTTCGCTGTACGCTCACTTTCGACGTCGTCGACACCGATAACGTCTGGTGCTGCTCGGGTATAAAAAACGTCTCGACATGGTTGCCCCACAAATCAGTATATTCCTTGGACATCGACATCGGGCTGATCTCGGTCCGGTACGACAGCAGCTTCTGGCACACATCGGTTCTCGGTTTCAGGCGGACGTGATTCAGACTTTGGTCGACCAGGCTCTCGTAAGTAAACGTATTCGTATGCTCAATCTGGTAAATCATCGGAACGTCTCACTCCTGTACACACATCATAACTTCATAACGGAAACCGTCGTCCGGACGCAGCGTCCCCGTAACCAGCGCCCCAATCTCGTTGCACAGGTTCTGGAACCGGTCCAGATAACGCTCCAAATCGTGCAGCGGCCATTCATGAATGCGGCTTTCGCCGAACTGCTCGGACAATTGCTCGACTGCGGCGACAAGGGGACCGGTATACAAGGTCACGCCTTCGTCCTCCAGCCGGTACATCGCCTGCACAAAATGATCGACGCAATACCGGATGGAGCGCGGATAAGCCCGCTCGGCCATCAGAAACGCCAGCACATCCTTCGGATGCATATACGGAGGATATTGCCGCAAAAAGGCGTCGCTGCCGCCCACCAGCTCCAGAGCCGTCAGCCAGTACACATATTGACGCGCAGGAAGCTGCTCCTCTGGCTTCATCGCCTTGGCGCAGACGACATTCAGGATGCGGGCCGTCTTCTCGGCGCGTTCCAGCCATTTGCCGGTTTGCACGAACAGATAAGGCGCACCGCGCGGCATTAACGACTCGATGACGCCTTGCGTCGTGAACGATCCTACCTTAACCGCCTGCAAAAACGGGTAATAGTCGCGCAGCTCCCCGCCCTCCTCCGACGACCTGCGGACATTCCAGTACATGTCGTTCAGCGTCTCCCACAGCTCATGCGGGATCGCATCCCTCGCCGACCGGGCATTGTTGCGCGCATAGGAGATGCAACTTGCGATCGAGTTCGGATTGCTCTCCGAAAACGTCAAATAGTGCAAAATCTCACCCGGTACGAGCTCTGAATGGTTGTCCAGATAGTCGGCGAACGAGGCGTTGATTTCCAGCAGCTCCTCCCAATCTCCGGCCAGATTCAGCTCCGCCTCCTGCGGGACGTCCTGAGCAAGTCCATCCGCTCCCGCTCCCGAAAACGAACGGAACGGAGCCCATCTTGCGCCGCTCTCCGTTCCGTCCGCTCGATCCGCTCCGGTAGAAGCCGCTCCAGCCGTCCCCTCCCCTTCTTCCCAAGATTCGGGCATCCGGCTCAGCCTCGCGGCTATAATCCGCGCATTGTTCTCCGCCCGCTCGATATTGCGCGCCATCCAATACAACGTCTCAGCCACCCGGCTCAGCATACGCGATTTCCCCTTTCGCTGAGCACCCAGGTGTCTTTGCCGCCGCCGCCCTGCGACGAGTTGACGACAAGCGAGCCTTCCTTGAGCGCGACCCGGGACAACCCTCCGGGCAGCACATGCGCGCTCTCGCCATGCATCACGAAGACGCGAAGATCGATATGGCACGGGTACACCCTGTCGTTATGGTACGACGGCGCCCTCGACAGCTTCACGGTCGGCTGGGCGATGTACTGTCCGGGGTTTGCCCTGATTTTGATGCGGAACCGTTCGATTTCCTCCTCCGACGCATGCGGGCCAATCAGCATATCGTAGCCTCCGGAAGCGCCCACGGTTTTCACGACCAGCCGGTCGATATGCCGGAATACGTAATCCCGCTGCTCGGGATCGTCCAGCAGATAAGTCGGAACGTTCGGGATAAGCGGTTCCTCGTTCAAGTAATACCGGATCATATCCGGAACGTAGGCGTAGACGCCTTTATGATCCGCCACCCCGTTGCCGATCCCGTTCAGAATCGCCACATTCCCGCGGCGGAACGCCTCCAGCAAGCCCGGAACGCCCAGCATCGAATCCGGCCGGAACGCCAGCGGGTCCAGGAAGTCGTCGTCGATTCGCCTGTAGACGATATCGACCCGCTGCAAGCCGCGGATCGTCTTCTCGTAGACGACATGGTCCAGGACGACGAGATCGCGGCCTTCCACCAGCTCGATCCCCATCTGCTGAGCCAGAAACACATGGTCGTAGTAGGCCGAGTTGTAAGGCCCGGGCGTCAGCAGCACCGCTCTCGGACCGCTCGCGCCGTAATGGCGGAGCGGGGCATGGCTTAACATCGTTTCATGCAGGATGCCGAGCTGGCGGTCCAGCGACAGCACGCTCTGCCGGCGGAACAGCTCCGGGAACGCCTGCCTCATCACAGAGCGGTTCTGGTACACGTACGAAATCCCGGACGGATTGCGCAAATTATCTTCCAGTACGCGGTATTCGCCGCGCTCGTCGCGGATCAGATCGATGCCAGCCAGAAAGATCCGGCTGCCCTTCGGCGACCCCGCAGACACGGCCGGACCGGAGTAATACGAAGGATTGCCGGTCACGAGCCGGGACGGGACGATTCCGTCGCGCACGATGTGCTGATCGCCGTACACGTCATCCAAAAACAGATTCAACGCAGTTACGCGCTGAATCATCCCCCGCTCGATCCGGCTCCACGGACTGGCCGGCACAATGATCGGGATCGGGTCGAATGGCATCGTACGCTCCGTTCCGGAGTTGTCGCTATATACGGTAAACGTCACGCCTTGACGTAAAAAACGAAGTTGGGCCGTCTCATGCTTCCGGCGCAGCTCGTCTGCCGACAGCCGGTGCAGCGCCCGGTATACCGCTTCGTAATGAATTTTCGGAGTACCGCCGGGTTCGAGCATTTCATCATAATAGGTTCCGGTTTCATAAGGCATGAACATCATCTCGGCTCCTCTCGAAATCAGATCGGTTACACCCTTCCATTAACCGTTTCCGCCGGCGTTCAAACAAAGCGGCCCTCCCGCCGCATGAAGCCGCCCCCCCCTTTCCGAATCGGATCGGGCAAAGGGGTGAGCATAGAAAAAGCCCGAGGTTCTCAGGCGAGAACGCTCGGGCCGGTTCGATTTTCCTGCGCTTACGGATTCACTGCTTCACATCGCTCATCTTCAGGAACGTGTCCTCGTCCACGACTCTGCGCGCCGTGACATAACGATTCTTGTAGTAGCTGTCGCTCAGCTTGCTGATGCTGACGCCAACCTTGCTGGCCGAATGGGCGAATTCGCCGTCCCCCAAATAAATGCCGGCATGAGAGATTCCTTTGCCGTCCGTATTGAAGAACACCAGGTCGCCGATCCGGAGGTCTGCCTTGGCGACTTCCACTCCCATTTTGGCCTGGTCCCTCGAAGTACGCGACAGCTCGATGCCGTACTCGTCGAAGATGTACTGCATGAATCCCGAACAATCGAACCCTTTAATCGTAGTGCCGCCCCATTTGTAAGGGGTCCCTACGACTTCCTCCACCGCTCGATCCAGCTGCGTATCTTCGGCATAAGCCGTACCCGCCGCCGCTACGAACAGCATGGAGCTGAGCAGCATAACAGAACCAATCTTCTTCAAAACCCTGCTCCTTCCAGTGCCTGCGAGGTTAGCTCAGGGTTCGGTTGAAGGTTCCCTATGGTCACTTTGAAGCGAGACCAATTCACCCGGTATGGTTCCCCCGCTTCCCGTAAAGGAATTCGGCAATTATTGTTTAAAACGTGGCGCTTTGCTTACATTCGACTCCATTCGACCAAATCCTGCTAATTTCGCGTACGAAAAAATGACAAACCTGCAAACTCTTCAACGCTCCATTCCGGCTGCATGCACAGGTTCAACCGGTGGCGTGGCGGTATGGATCGATACGGGTTAGCGGCAACTGCAACAGAAAAAGCCGCTCCGGTTTCCCGAAACGGCTTGTCTGCTTGTCCATACTAGGCCATACCCGAATTATAGGTGAAGCGACATACAAGGAATATCCCGCAAGATCGCCTTCGAATTGGCCGAGATCCATTCGCGCTGTCCCGCTGTCGCCTTCTCCGATCCCCATATGTCGAACAAAATGAGGCACAGGTCGAGGCGCCGCTTCTCGACGAACATCGGCAGCTGCTTCAGCCAGCCGGACCCGATACGCCGCTCCCGTTCATAACCCCGGAGGAAATCGTCCAGAAACCGGCCCGCAAAGTCCGATACCCGGCCCGGATCGGTCTCGGGCTTCTCCCAGCTCGCAAACACCGACGCATAATATACCGGCATGGCGATATCCTGCAAATAATAATCGTCCCCGCAGTCGTCAAAATCAAAGGCGGTCATCCGGCCCGCTTCGTCCGCGAAAAAGTTGCCATGATGCAAATCGCGATGGCACATTCCGTACCGGCCCCCGTCCTTCGGCAGCCGTTCGACGTCTGCGACGATCCGGGTATATACACGCGCCAGCGCCTGCTTGACGGCTTCCGGCCCTGCCTCATCGCTTCCTTCCCGGTCCCGGTCCGCAGACGGCGCCTCCTCATCGGAAGGCTCCGGATACACTTCATCGAGCGCCGATCCCAGCCGGCGGGGGATGCCTTCCGGAGGGGCATAGGTTTCGCTGTGCCGGTGCATCCGCCCGGTCAGCTGTCCCCACTGTTCGAACAGCCGCGGCCCCCACAACGGGTGATCCGCTCCGACATGCCCGCCCGGAGCTTTCTCGAATACGCCCATCAGCAGCGGCTCGGCTTCCGTCTCGGCCGCCTCCATCAAACGTCCGTTCAGCGATTCGACCGGCCTCGCCACCTGAACGCCGTAGTCGGCCAGCCGGAGCATCCAGTCCAGTTCGGCCGCCACGTAGTCCGGCGTCCGCTTCGTGCTTGGCGTAATCCGTATAATAAGCTCGCGGCCGTCCCTCTCCGTCTCGTATACCAGGTTTTCAAACCCACCGACGTGCCGGATGCGGTCCGTGTCGAACCCGTAACGTTTCGCGGCTTCATGCAGAAAAAGATTCTCGTACAATCTATAATTTGTCGTCGTCACCATATGCCTCCCGATCTATGAACTGAACCGCCGCAGCCGGCTATGCCCGCTTCCGGCGGAGTGCGCTCGCAGCCCTCAAAAATATCAGCGGCCACGGCGTCGCCGCCGTGGCCCGTCTGTTTCGGCTAAGCCGAAATCACCTTTGTAGTCAATTTGCATCACTCCTTTCTGAAGGTTAGCTTTATCATAACCGATCGATCGGCCTTGTTCCATGGAACGTTTCGTTATAACGATTCTGTAAGGCGGCCCCGCCGTCCTTACCCCGCCCCTACTCCCGCAAAGCGTCCCGCAACCTGCTGGACATCGTGCCGGCCTGCGCTACCCGGAGCTTGCGAACCTCCTGCTTCAGCCGTTCGTTCTCGGCGATCAGCTGCGCCGTTCGTTCCCGGTCCACCGCCTCCCGCCGCTCCGCCTCATCCACGAATTGCAGCAGCTCGCTGCCTTCGCGGCCCGCCTCCTGAAGCAACCGGCGCAAAGCCTCGCGTATCGCCTCGTAATCCGTTTCCGCTACGTTATCTTGTTTCATCGTATGATCCTCCAACCTAAAAACATGTCGCTTTTCCATACAACCACCGCATCCGATCCGGCCGCCGTGCTCCGTAAGCCCGCTTTAAAACCCACGCACGTAAGCTTTCGGCACCGGTGCCGCTTCCTTGCCAGCCGCAGCGCGGATCGCGTGAACAGCCCAGTACGGATCGGACAACATCCCGCGCCCCACCCCGACCAGATCGGCATCGCCGCTGGCGACAACCGAATCGGCCAGCGCCGGCTGATCGAGCATGCCGACCGCGATGACGGGCACGTCCAGCGCCTCCTTGTAGGCCCGGGCGAACGGAACCTGGTAACCAGGATAGTTGCCGGGCTTGCGCTTGCCTGCCGGACCTTCGCCTCCGCTCGACACATGGAAGATGTCGACTCCCGCCTCCTTGTACTTGCGCGCGATCGCGAGCGAATGCTCAAGATCGTATCCGCCGTCGATATATTCGACAGCCGAGATACGGAGCAGCAGCGGCATATCCGGAGGCATCACTTCTTTGACGGCTCGGATAACCTGGACGCCGAACAGCGACAAATCTTGCCCGTATTCGTCCTCTCTGCGGTTAAGCGCCGGCGAGTGGAACTGATGGATCAAATACCCGTGAGCGCCGTGCAGTTCGATCGTATCCACGCCCGCCGTCACCGCTCTGCGCGCCGCATCGCGGAACTTGTGGGCCATCGCTCTCGTCTCCTCCGTCGTTAGCGGACGCGGGGTTTTGGAGCCCGGCGCCACCGGGATCGCGGACGGAGCGACCGGCACCTCGGCGTCCTCGGCTTTGCGGCCGGCGTGGGCGACCTGGATGCCGATCTTCGCTCCATGCGCCTGAACCGCTGACACGATGCGGGCGAAAGGAGCGATGTGGTCGTCCGACCATAAACCGAGATCATAATCAGTAATCCGGCCGTCCGGCTCAACGTCCGTCATCTCCACGATAACCAGTCCGGCGCCGCCGACCGCCCTCGACGCATAATGGACGTAATGCCAATCTCCCGGCTTCCCGTCCTTCGTATCAACCGAATATTGGCACATCGGAGGCATCACGATGCGGTTGCGGAGCTTCAAGCCTTTATACGTAAACGGGGTATGCAAACGGTTCATAGAGATCCCTCCAAAACATCTTTTAAGAGGTTGTTCAAAAAGTCCACTTTTGATCACGAAGCCGATCTGGAAGCCTGCTCGACATCGAATATGGAATTCAGCCGGAACTTTCGGTGCTCACGTAGGTCCCACTCCGCTCCGCTCCTCATTTACTAGCTTCATCCCATCTTCTCGGTGCTGAAAACCGGACTTTTTGAACTCGCACTTTAATCGTATTAGCCGGTGCGCGTTATCTCACCGGAACCAATCCCTTTATTTTACTACTAACAGGCATCCGCTACAAAAAACGGCCCGTTCCTCATTCCTCGGAGGAATGAAGCGGGCCGTATCTTGCATTTACTCCGGCAGCGAGTTCAAATATTCCCGCACCTGATCCGGAGTTTTGGCGAATTTGCTGTGCAGGTGGGCGATCTTCTGGCCGCCGCGGTAGACGAGCAGGCTCGGTATGCCGCGAACCTCGTTCTCCTCGGCGATCGGCTGAAACTTCTCGGCATCCATGCTGACCCACGTTTTATCCGAATGCTCGGCGATGATGTCATCCAGAAAACGGTCCAAATTTTTGCAATCCGGACACCAGGTCGTATAATATTTCACTACAGTCAGCTCGTCCCGGCCCGTCAGCTCCCGAAACTGCTCGACGCTTTGAATGTTATCCATCTCAGACTCAACCCCTCATAATAATATCGGTATCGTAAAATGCGGCCAGTCTCGCCGCTTCGTCCTCCAGCCCCGCCCGGATAGCAGGTTTCATCTTCGAAGACGAATCGAACCATTCCACCTTCAGCTCGATCTGGTTCCGGTTTTTCTCCAGCTCCCAGTTGCCGGCCATCCGTCCGTTCACGAGCACAACCGGATAGATCCAGCCCTGATTGCGATAGACGAGCGGCTTGTGCTGCTCCGCCAGCACGTAGTCCGACCGGTGCGACAAGGAAACGGTATACGGGTCGAAATGCGGCAGCAGCCGCACGGTATTGTCCGGAATCGAAGCGGCCCGGATATCCTCCACGGTTGAGCGAAGCGCCCATGCTTCCCGGCCGTCGACCGGAACGGAGACGATATCGCCCTCCAGGCTGCGGAACACTTTTTTCGCTTTGGAAGGGTCGATTCCCCACCAGCGGCCGAAATCTTCGTATAGGGCAGGGCCGAATACAGACAAATAGTGCCGTCCGGCCTCGCGCAGCAGCGCCTCCGTGGACTCGGCAGGCTCTCGCCACTTCGGCAGCCAGCTCTCCGGACGCACGAACGTCACATTTTGCCCTTGGCTAGGCCCGAAGCAGAGCAGCCCTTCGTGCGCCGCAGGCTTGAGCAGCGCTCCCCAGCCCGATAGCAGCAGCTCCCGGAGCGACTCATGACCGGTATG
This sequence comes from Paenibacillus sp. MAH-35, assembly GCF_058135425.1. Taxonomy (NCBI): domain Bacteria; kingdom Bacillati; phylum Bacillota; class Bacilli; order Caryophanales; family Paenibacillaceae; genus Paenibacillus; species Paenibacillus sp. MAH-35. The sequence goes on along the minus strand of NZ_JBYUPU010000020.1, from coordinate 5,329 downwards.
CGCGACAATTTCCTCCGCGAGCTGTTCCCGCGTTAGCGGCTCGCTTCCCAGCCGGCTGCGCAGACCGTCGCTTATCGCATCCATCTGCTCCTGTGTCACCCCATGGTGCGCCAGCCAGGACGGTCTGCGGTAAAATGCGGACATGCTTTCCCGTAATCCGCTCAACGTTCCCGGCATGGCGTCAGACGGCAGCAGATGAAGTGTTCCCCGCATCGCCCATGTTTTCGCGAGCGTTTTCTCTTCCCATAAAGCGCGCTGTATATGCTCGGGTTGTATGTCGTCGGCACGCGCCCCTATCGCAAGCTCCGCCGCCGACATGACCTGGGCGTGCACACCGCCGATTTTGCGGACCGCGTCCAGCCAGTCTTCCTTGCCTTTCCGGCGAAGAAGCCCCTGCCGTTCGAACCGCCACGCGGCGACTTGCTCCCCAGTCAATCCTTTTGCGGACATATCGATTACCCCATCTTTCCGTGTACCTGCCGGCTTGCGTCAAGCCATACGCCGGAGGCTTCATTTCACTTTCGGTGCAAGTATACCACGCTTATCCGCAGCTCGACAAACTGGGCCTCCGCCCGTACGGATGCCGGGGCCATCACGGCCGCCGTATGGGAAGCGGACAAGACGCTCGGCGGCTCCGGATGCGTCGTTTCGTATCGTCCGTTCCGTCTGCTCAGTGGCTCAAATCGTCCAAATTGATCAGTTTCCAGTCCGGCGTGCCGTCACGCGTCAAAAACCACGTGTCCATAAACTGATCGTTCGGTTTGCGAATATGCTCACGCGCCGCCCAAATCTCGCTCAGCCGGAAAGTCGGCGAGGCGTTGCGGATCAGCAGCGAGATCGGATAGGACGGATCGTACGACTGCTTCTTCGACTCCTTCCGCTTGATGAGCGCGTTGAGCTGCGCGATCAGATGAGCGAGCGACAGCGGACTGGCCGGTCCGCTAGCGCCGTTGTCCGGGCGGCCCAGCAGCGCCTTCGCTTCGGCGGCGTCGTAGAACAGGTGCGTAATCTCCAGACCGATCTTCGTTCCGCGGGAATCCTGCAGAATCGCGTCCGGCCGGTCGTGCTGGTACAGCAGCCGCAGCTTGACGTGGTGGCGCCCGTTGTACAGGCGGATAAATTCCCGGACGGCAGCCCGCTCCAGCATTCGTTTCTCGACATTATGTCTGTTCGTCATTACGGGTCACCTCCCGTGCGATTCTTCGCTTCGTCCTTCTATACTCTAATAGTAACGTCCGATTCCCCGATGCACAACCGCAAGCGGACGCCCTGCATCAGTTGCAGCGCCCTTACGGCCTGTCCGCGAAAATATGCGCCGCATCCCTTTTCACCGGACGACTGAAAAGGTACAATGCAAGAGAAGCTTAGACCGGGACGACCTGCCCGGCCCATTTCGAAAGGAGTCCGATCCGTTATGCACTACGTCGCTCTGCTGACGATTATCGATCAAGAATTAAACGCTAAAGTCCGTCCCGCCCATCTTGACTACCTCGACAGACTATACAAGGAAAACAAAGTAGTGATGGCCGGTCCGTTCACGGATAAAAAAGGCGGCATGGTCATCTACCGCGCCGATTCCCCTGAAGAAGCGCGGGCTCTGGCCGAGGCCGATCCGGTCGTAGCGGAAGGCGCCCGTACGCTGGAGCTGCGCGAATGGAATGCGCTTTCGTTCCCGCTCTCCTAAGACGGAACCTCCTTATAGAAAACGCCCGAGAAGGAGAATTTCCTGTCTCAGGCGTTTTTTTTAGTAGATACCCGGAATAGCCGGGACATCCTCCGCACCCTCCGTTACGACAACGTTTCCCATCTGGCCCACAGTTCCTTCGGGTTGCGTTCATAGATCTGGTTATCCCGGAACATGTATTGGTGCATGATGAACTCCCGGCGAATCGTCGCATAATCTTCGTGGAACCGGCCGATGTACTCGTTGATTTCTTTCTCCGTGTAGGTGTTCCCCGGCTCCAGCCCGGATACGAGATGCTCGAGCACGATCAGCTTTTTCTTCAATTGGGCGGGAATATGTTTCAGTCTGCCGTCGGCCGTAAAAAAGTTTTTCAGCACCGACTGCTGCAGACGCATCTGAGCCTCATCCACTGCATTCTCCTCCTCTCCCGCGGACTTATCGATCAGTTCGAGGACGGCCGTACTGTGCGCTTGTATAAAATACCGGTTCAGCGAGAAAAAAATCGTATTTTTGTCCCGCCGTTCGTTGATCAAGCCAACCTCGCGCAGCTTCGCCGCATGATGCGTGACGGTCGCCGGCGAAATGCACAGCTTCATGGCAAGCTCCTGACCGTTCCGCTCGCCATCCGCCAGCAGGACAAGCAGCCGGATACGCGTCGGATCGGCCAACGCTTTATGGTAATTGACGATTTTCTCTAATTGCACGGGACCCCTCCGCCCTCCATCAGAAACAATTCGACATAAATCTAATTCGCTATATATCTAATTGTATATTAATCTAATCACTTTGCATTTTCAAGCTCTTTCGCTCTTCTGGCGCTAACAAAAAAAAAGACCGCCCTCTAAAGAGAGGTACAGTCTATCCTATACACGCGAAGCGCAAGGCAGCGCAGCTTACTTTCAGTTCGCCCCTTGCCCGTTCCCGGCCCCCATCAGCCAGCGGTCCAGAAAGGCGTACGCCATACGGCGGATGTCCGGCGGAAAATCATGGTCTTTCACAGTCATAACGGCCTGAAACCGGTCGTCCGCCCCGAGAAACTGATACAGCTTGTAAAGGTCCTCCATACATTCGCCGATCGCCTTCCAGTGCGGGAATATCCGGTCGCTTTGGCCGAAGTAATGAAACGAAGGCACCGGAGCTGCGAGAGCCGCAATCTCGTGAAATTCGAAAGGCACCTCGAACCGGCTCAGCGCCTCGGTTACTTTCGGCAGATGCGTATACCAGTCGCGGACGCCCCAATGCGTCGGACGATGGTCGCCGTAGAAGGGGCTGAAGCCGCAACTGCTGACGACCGCATGGACCCGTTCGTCCAATCCGGCGAGGAAATACGCGTTGTAGCCGCCGAACGAATGCCCGATCACTCCGATCCGGTCCGCATCCACACCGCTTAGCGAACATAGCAGGTCGACACCCTGCATATGGTCAAGCACATTTTTGCCGACGGTGGACCATTCCGGGTACCGCTCATAAAACGGTTTGCTGTGAAAGGAGGACAGTCCTTCGTAGATCCGCTCCCCGGCCGTCAAAGCATCGGGGGCGAGCACGATGTAGCCCCGGGAGACGAGCTCCAGCCCGTATCGCCTGTTCTCCCGGCCGTCAACCGTAGCAACGTTCGCCTTCCCGCTCTCATGCGTCGGATGAAGCGCCAGGACGGCGGGACGCCGTCCGTCCGAGCCCGCTCCGCCCACGGAATCGTCCGGGATCAGCAGGTAGGCGGTAACCGTATCGCCCAGAGCCGTATCGTACAGGAGATGAATCCTCGTATGGCTGCTCTCCTTCGTTTCGCCAAGCGTCTTGCAGGAAACCGGGACGCGGTCCGGGACGCCGCCGATGAAGTCCAGCCACTGCTGCCGAATTCCGCTCCGCTTGCGCTCCCAGTCTTGCGTCTCCTCCAATCCGTCCAGCAGCTTCGGGACGCCTCCCCGATTCAATTCGTATAAGTTGTAAGCCATCGGTGTCTCTCCTGTTTGGGTATGATTTGCCGCTGCCGTGCTCTGCCGAGGTTATACCGGCGACCTCGGCGGAGCCGGCTGCGGTCATTCGCTTCGTGCCGCTACTTCGTCTTGCTTTTCTCCTTCTCCACTTCCTGCTTGAGCAGCTCGTCGGTCTTACGGAGCACCGTATTCACATCAGACTTGCCCTGAGCGGCTTCCACGAACGCGCTGCGCAAATGCGTGTCCGCGATGTTCGTATCGATCAGCGTCATCCCTTTGGCGCGCGCCGGGCGAAGCGGGGCGAATTCATAATACCCGACGGCCTTCATATTTTTGCTCTTATGCACGGCGCTGTCCTGGCCGAGCGCATTCATCATGTCCTTGCTTGCGACCGTCGGCAAAAAGCCGTTCCGCGCATCCTTCATCTGCACCTCGTCGCTCAGCATCTCCATGATGACCTGGAACGCTTCGTCCTTGTACTTGCTCTGCTTCGTGATGAGCAGATACCCCGGCGGGAAGATGCCGATTTTTTTGGGCGCCCCCTCGATAACCGGAATGGAAACCATATCCCAGTTTTTGATCATGCTCAGATCCAGGTACGGCGAGTAAATATCGGCATGGATCGCGACCGTCCCTTTCTGGAACGCATTCTGCTCTTCCGTCAGCGTCGGAGCGATCGGATTGTTCGGAATTTGGTAAAACCGCGTGTAGTTGTCAAAAATCTTTTTCCACGTGTCGAAGCTGGATAACTGGTCTTTGGCCGGATCGAGCGTGGAAAGCGAGTATTCGTTGTAGGTCATAAACGTAGCGACAAAGGCAGAAAAGCCGCGGTAAGTGACTCCATCCTCGACCCGGGTCATTTTGCGGGCGACTTCGTATACCTCATCCCAAGTCATGCCGTCCTTCAAGTAAGGCTGACCGAATTTGTCGAACAGGTCTTTATTGTAGTAGAGCACCCTTGAGAAAAACGGCGACACCGGAAGGCCGTATAGTTCTCCGTTTTGCGACGTCAAATCTTTAAAGCCGTTAATAAAAATCGGATTAAACCGGTTCAGATCGTACTTGTACTTCGTTACCAGCTCGCGCAGGTCGTAGCCGAGCCCCATGTTCAAATAGTTGGTGTGCACCGTGCTGGAGATATTGCGGATGATATCGGGAATTTCGCCGCGGGCGACATACTCCTGAATCGTGTTGGCCGCTCCGGCCGTCGGCAGCCAGACTACCCGGATATGGGGGAATTTTTTCTGCAGCACGTCCTTGAAGCGGGTGTTGAACTCTTGCTCGGATACGCCGAGAGCGTGTATTTTCAGTTCGATCGGCTCAGGCGGCTTCTCCGCCTGCTTAGGGGCTTCCTTCACGCCGGGATCGGCAACCTTCGGAGCCGTCTCACCCCCGCTGCAAGCGGCCAACGTTCCAATAAGCAGCAAACCGGCCATGCCGGCCAGCAGCCTTGTGTTAGTAACCAATAGGATCGACCTTCCTTTTCTCTTGTTTGAATAGGCAGCCTGCAACTCAAGCACCTTTACCTTGAAGGCGATATGCGAATCGGTCTAATGTGAACCGCTTACAACACTCCTTTCCGTTTATGGATCGGAAACTCCTTCTGACTGACTGAGCTTAGGAGGATAAAACAAACCTCTTTTCTAATACGCAACTGATATTTAACTTACAACAAAAACTATATTTTAGAAGTTAGATAATGTCAATATAC
>NZ_JBYUPU010000019.1:0-132302 GCF_058135425.1 Paenibacillus sp. MAH-35 | reverse complement strand
AAGTTCGATTTTATCAATTTTGCACTGTGTATATTCAATAAGATAATCATAGGGATCAAAATTGTTTTTGTTACCACCGATTCTTCTTTCCCACATTTCAAGTGGCAGTTTGATTCCATATTCATAAAATAGATCCTCAAATACCTTGAATTCTATAGTCTCCGTATTAAGAATTACACCATCAAAATCAAATATGACTCCCTTTATCAACGAAGCTCCCACCTTCTCATTTTCGGATGAAAAAGGAATGCGTGTCAGCACCATAGGCTGACGATTTAAATTATACATATTTTTCCTCGTTGATCCTGGAGGGGTGATACGGGATTAAGAAGCGCAGGATTTAAATTTGATTATTCACCATGGAACCTTGAAACCAATAATGGAAAATTGCGTATATCGCCTTAAGTTAAATATTTCCTTATTCCACGCGAATGGGATGTGATGGTATTGAAACGGTTGGTTGGTGCAAGTGCTGTCGTTCTTGCTGTCAGCTTCATAACGGGATGTTCTTTATGGAGCAGCAAGCAGACTGCAGCTACGGTTCCGCCGAACACGAGCACGAAGGAAATTACGATCCTGCTGCCGGAATACGCCACCGCAAGCAGCAGAACCAGAAACAGCTCGTTTGAAAAGGGCGCCAGGCTGTTCGAAGAGGCAAATCCAGGGGTAAAAGTAACGGTCGAAAAGCTTCCCGTGACAAAAGGGTATCGAGCTGCAATGACGGAAAGGCTGAATGACAGTAAACCCGTCGATCTCATTTTTGGTCCGTTTGATCCGGTACTGAACGAGCAAAGAGCGTTTGCCGCCGATCTGATTCCTTTATTTAAAGCGGATAAAATGACAACGGACGATCTTTACGAGAATATGGTCGAGATGGCGAAGGTAAACGGGAAGCTGCTCGGCATTCCGATGGCCCCCACTCCGCTGGCCGTTTTTTACAACAAGGAATGGTTCAACAAAGCCGATCTCCCATTTCCCGGCAAAGAATGGACCTGGGAGCAATTCCTGAATCAGTCCATCAAGCTGCAAGCGGCAAATCAAGTGGAGGGGAAGGAAATATTCGGCAGCATCGTTCCGCTTGAAATGCGTTTGTTCGAGTCGCTCGCAGTAAGCAGCGGGCATAGCATCATATCTCCCGACGGCAAGCAAATGAGCGGCTATTTGAACAGCAAACCGGTCGCGGAAGCGCTCACGAAACTGCTTAATCATATGAATACGACGAAGGCGAGCAAAGGCGTTCCAAGCGCCACGAATCCGGTATTGCAGGATTTAGGAGCGTTTCATGCCGGTATGGGCATTGGAGTCATCAACATCTTTCCTTACCTGGAGAACAATCAAGCAACAAAGGGAAAATTCGGAATTGCCGGGCTGCCCTATATGGAAAAAGGAGTCCGGGCTAACGCTGTTTATTTCAGCATGCTTTCGATAAGCGAGTCATCCAAGCAAAAGGCGTTGGCTTGGAAATTTATAAAAGATGTCATTCTGAACGGCGACAGCCCGTTCCAAAAAGAGTGGATCAAAGAGGATCTGTTGACCGTCAAATCGGCTTTTCAAAAATCGGGACAGCATCAGGTTCCCGGGATGGACGTACTGGCCGGGGAATTGGAACACGGGATCAAACCGATCGTTTTCCGTAATGCGGCACTCAACTCGGTTAAGATACCGGATAATCGACTGTTCACCGCGACGTCGGAAACCGAAGTTATGGCCTCGTTAACGGATCTTGCAGCAGAGATCGACAAGCAGCTGTTAGGTAAAAAATAAAGCAACCGACCACACCTTCGCTGGTGTTATAGCACTCTATACGACTACGCTATCTTCCCGCCCGTTCAACATTTAAGGTTCATCGCACAACGACCCGCTCCTGTACCTTACCTGCACTCCTGTCACAGCTAACGGCAGCCGAAGACATGGACGTCTTTGGCTGCCGTTTATGCGTACGAGACTTTTAATTACACAGCTTCACATAGTCGGCGATTTTCTTATGAAGCAGCGCCACCCGCTTTTCGTCCGATTCAGCAATCGGGAGCAAAGGCATACGGGGCTCCCCGCAATCCAGTCCGCTCCATTTCAAAATAGCTTTGCAGGCTCCATCATCTCCCCTAATACCGCCCAGCAATGCCCACAATCTTTTCAATGACTGCGGGAACTTCTTCGCTGGTTCTGATCGTGAACAAATGATCTGATTCGCCTTCTGCCGGCGGGGCCATTTCTGGCTTATGGGACTCCGACTGTTGCCGGGCAAGCACCTCTTCGAATGCCGAAGCGCTGCGGAAGATCGCTTTGCTTCTCTGACTTCCGGCCACGCGCGCCAGGAGCACTTCATGTGGAATATCCAAATAGACGAGTATGCTCCTAAACCCTTTGCTGCGAAAATAGTTCAAGACATCTATACGGCCTTTTCGGGCAAGATTGGAATTGCACAAGATCAGATGGCAATCGGTCTGATCCGCCGCGTAATCGACAATCGTTTGCGTGACGGCGTATTTGAGGGTATTCGGCCCTTCTTTCGGACGCAGCGACTTGTAGTACGTGTTGATAAACGCGGCGTGATTGTCTTGATCGATGACAATGGCGTTGTGCATCTGCGCCTCTAACTTCGCGGCGAAAGTCGTCTTTCCGCTATGAGTTTTGCCTACCGTTACAACAACCAGTCTGTTCATTAGCGCCTCCCTTTCGAACCGGTTTACCGAAGCGGTTCCGTTCGTTGAGTTACTGAAACAGCTCCCGATATTCAGGCTCCAGTATACTCATCATAACATCGGTTTCAAATTGGATCTTGAAAAAGCTTACGCGAGATGATGTCTTGATCAATTAGAGCTCCTCTTCACCGTCTTTTGTAAAAACAAAAAATCCCGTCTCCGAAGAGACGAGAAGTTTTCCCGTGGTACCACTCTAATTCGATCAAGATACTGATCCTCTGCTTTCCTAGTGGGGCTCTTATAACAATACCGATTTTTAACCTTCCGTATAAATTTGAAAGGTCACCCCGAATTGGTCAGTTACATCACCGAAACCTGGGCTAAAAGCTTCTTCTCCAAACGGCATATTCACATGACCGTTTTGTCTTAAGGCTTCAAAAAATCGTCTTGATTGTTCCACGTCGTTAGTTGAAATGCAAATGGTTACCTGTTTACCCTTTGGAATAGACGAGCCGCTTGGAGCATCGGAAAGCATAAGTTCCGATTCCCCAATTCGCAGCTTAGCATGGGCCACCAGATTTTTCAGGTCCTCATTGAACGTATTCGGCATTTCCGGCATCTCTCCGTAAGTAAGGATAGAGAGAACTTCGGCACCAAGTGCTTGTTCATAAAACTGAATAGCGTCCCTCGCGTTTCCTTCCATATTTAAATAAGGGGAAAGTATTACTGCCATCATTGGTCAACTCCTTTTTTTCAATCGTAGCATATAAATCAGGCTTGGATTACTTTTGGATTGCTATCTTCCCTGATCTTTCCGGCACGAGTATCGAGTTTCTAAAACTCATCCATGGCTGCCAACTTTCTTTCTCCCCATCCCGGATTTTGACTTGTCGAAAAGATGCGATTGCGTTCATTTAGATGTATCTGCGAATCGTCTGGGCTAGCTGTCCGGCAATGTAGCTCGCTCCGTAGTTAAGTTTAGTACGGTCGAATCTTATTCTTACATAACTTTCATCCTCATCAATCGCCTCCGCGAACCAGCCCGCCAATCCGCGCGATTTGCGGTCGATTTCCAACAGTAATTCGACGCCGTTTTCGTTCGGGTAAAAGATGATTTCCAATTCGTCCAGCTGATACTGGAACTTGGAGGTAGGGACAAATTCGAACTCTTGTACGAAAGGCAATCCATTTTTCCGGCCGAAATACGGCGCGTATTCGCAAGTCACCTCGCGAAGCTGGAAACCGAGCTTACTAACCGCTTCCAGAATAATCTCACAATACCGATGCGGCCTGACTTGAAGTGCATCCTGATCGTTCGGATCGACCGCGTCTTTAATATCGAGTCCGGTTTGAATCCAGACGGGCGTCCTGCCCATCGTGACCGGCATAGAAGCCGGAAGCTGGAACGAGACCGGAAATTCATAGACTTGCTCCGCCTGTACGGTAAACTTTCCGGTAAGCAAAAATTTGGTCACGGCTGCTTCCACTTCCGTCTTCCTATCGTTCTGCTCCTTCAAGTAACGCGTCATCACGAAAGCGTAAACATCATCGACCTGCTGATCCACACGGCCACCCTGGATTCGGACGACTCCTCGAATCGTATCTCCGGCTCGCGCCACATTTCGTTGAAGCATAAGATCCACTTGAGCCGAGCCAATCCCGACACTCGCGAGCATTCGTTTGAACACGGACATGATAATTGAAGTGCCTCCTTTTATTTACATATATACTACTACGACAGGAAAACATAAGGGGTTTCAAGCACTTCATACAGCTGGTTTATCAGCGTTCTCGCAAAAAAATGGCCGCAGACAGAGCAAGGCTGCCGATCCATACCGGCAGCCCAGTCTTACTTGGATATGAAACTATCGGTTCCGCTATCCCATTCAAAATCGTTTGGAGCAGGGGTCTGCCGTTCCTTCACCAGCTTAAGAGTCGCTACAATCAAGAAGCTGACAATCACCAGCAGCAGCCAAGAGCTCACCTTGCCCACATGGACGAGCCGCCACGATGCAGACTGATCCGGATATTCCCAGGCCCCGAAAAACGTAGCGACGTTTTCCGCGATCCAGATAAAAAATCCGATCAGCGTAAAAGAAAGCGCAAGCGGCATCCGGTATCGCGTTCCCCCCACCTCATACGTGACCCAGGTCCGCCAAAACACGAGAAGGACAAGCGCCGACAGCCACCAGCGCACATCGATCCAATAATGGTGGGTGAAAAAGTTTAAATAAATCATAGCCGCAAGCGGCACTACCACCGGGAACGGCGGCCATCGCACCAGCTCGACCTTCAACCGGCGCCATGCCTGGCACAGATAACTCGCCACACTCGCGTACATAAATCCGCTGTATAACGGAACGCCGAACACCTTCGAATATGCCTCTTCGGGATACGACCACGAACCCATATGCACCTTGAATATCTCCAGGGTCAGGCCGATCAAGTGAAACAAGGTGATCACCTTGAGTTCATCACGCGTTTCAAGACCGGAATAAACCATCCACACCTGCATAACCAGGCATATGAGCAGCAGCAAATCGTACCTCGGAAGCCCGGGGATCTCGATCAGCTGCGTTAGAGCCAGCGATGCGAAAATAACGACGGGAAACAAACAAGACCATGCCTGCTCCCAACCAAAACGAACGAACTGCTGTAATCCCCTTACCATTGCTTCTCACCACACCACGATATTCTGACCGGGGAGCCGGTCCATGCGATCGTCGGCAAACCTCGGCCATCCGAAGGCTTACTCTTGCCAATCGTCCCATTCATGAGCAACTCCCCTTTATTCATGAGACCCTTGAGCGTCTTCATCACTTTTGTACTCTAAAATATCCCCAGGCTGACAGTCCAAAGCTTTGCAAATCGCTTCCAACGTTGCTAAGCGAATCGCTTTCGCCTTTCCGTTTTTCAATATGGAAAGGTTCGCCATCGTAATACCCACTCTCTCCGAAAGCTCCGTCACGCTCATTTTCCTTTTGGCCAGCATTACATCGATATTAATTATAATCGCCATGTTATTCACCTCAGACCGTCAAATCATTTTCAGATTTTATATCAATCGCTTCTTTTAGAAGCCTTTGGAGAACGGCGGCAAAAACGGCAATGACCATGGAGGCGAAAATGACGACCAATCCGATTAGGATAACTCCCGGGGCATCGTCCCTCTCCGCCATGAGAAAGAACAGCGGCAAGCCGGCCACGTACAAGCCGCTGATTACGATCGCACAATTTTTAATATTCTTTAGCGCCTTTACCGACAATTCCGAGAATGCTTTGTTCTTGTCAATGTAATTTAAAAGTTTAAACGCTTGATACAGAGCAAAGTAAAATGGGATCGCCGATGCATACAAATCGATAAAAAAGAGGGTTTTCAAATAAGGCATATTCGGATACAATTCCACTGCATAATTCGCAAACTCGGGCACCGCAAAAATGCACAAAGCAAGAACCGGAATTCCGATAAGAATTACAGCTGCCTTTAAAAAGAGCGTTGTTCCTCGTTTCATAAAAAGCCCTCGCTTATGTTTAAATTTATTTTTGACTTTATCATACGATTTATCGTTTTTCAATAAATAATCACTGATAATTAATATATTATTGTTGTTTATATTGACATCCCGAGAGTCGATCGATCATATAACCGGAAATTGATTCCACAGTGATCTGCCATGCGGGGACACAGCAAAGCGCATGCCGGCATCGGCATGCGCTTCAAAGACAGTCTATGGATTTATGCTTTTGCAGTTTCCGCATAGGTTTTGAAATTGTCCAAGATCGCTTGCCATCCGGCTTGCTGCATCTCGACGGAGTTGGTCTGCTCGGCGTCAAACAACGTCGTAATTTTAGTGTCGTTGCCTTGGCGGGTAAATACACTTTTCACTTTACGACCGTCAGGCATGGTGTAGGCGATGCTCTCGTGCAGGTTTACTTCGTCGTATACGCCGCTGAAGTCGAATCCGAAGCTCCCGTCTTTGGCTTCCATCCGCGAAAGGAATTTACCGCCGACCCTCAGATCATTCTCGGCATGTGGCGTGTGCCAATCATCGGAAGCCTTGTTCCATTGCATGATGTGCTTCGGTTCCGTCCAATAGGTCCACACGCTCTCGATGGGAGAATGAACGATCGCTTCCACGGTTATCGTTACCGGATTACTTGTTCCCATTATTAAACCTCCTAATCGATATGTTCTCAGATCATACTCCGGATCAATCCACTGCAAAACATTGTAACAGCACCTATTATAGCATGCCCGTGGTGGCATGATTTCTTATAAGTTGCTATTTTAATCCATCCGGCGCGAAACCTCCTGCTTGGCATATACGCGAAAATTCGCATATTCGGCGATCATCGGCGCCATCTGGCGGAAGCCGATCTTGCCCCCATGCAGCAGCGGGCCGTAAGTCGTTCCGTCATCCGTCCAACGGAAAACCGGCACATCCTGGATCGAAAATTCGACGACAGGGCCGTTCTTGACGAGCCGAATCCGGTACGGACCGGTCGCGTCGGCTACGCCGGGGATCGGGTCCGCCCCTTGGGCCACCAGATGAAAGCCGTAGCTTTTGCGCAAATTGCAAGTGTGCAAACGCCGCTCCTCGTCCCATTTCCGGCGGAAATAGGAAACGTGCAGCGCATGGATATCTCCGTGATGGTATTGGTCGTACGGTCCGCTGCGGGGCGCCAGACGCGGATCGAACAAGTCCTCCCCGTTCGTCCCGGCTGCGGCGAAAAACAGAATGCACAAGCCGGGCTCCCGGATCGGCCAAAAATCCCACTCCACCGCAATATCCGCGGGAAACGTCTCCGGGCACCAGAACACCACGTTCGCTAGCTGGCCCTCTTCCTCGTCTCTCGTCGACTCCAGCCGCATCCGGCCGAGCGGAAACGTCACCGCCGCATCTCCTTCCATGCGAAACCCCGCCACGTCCTTTTCTGCGGCCAGCGGATTCTCGTAAATCAGGCTCCATCCGTTCTGCTCCATCCTCAGGTTATCCCCTCTCTTCCGGCAGCCGGCCGGGCAGCGCTTCCGATATCAGCTCCAGACTTATAATCGTATTCAGCGACCATTGCGCCGCTTCATTCGTATTGATCCATTCGACTTCCTTCGCGGTCCTTACATGCGTCCGCTCGCAGGCCGTCTGCTGCAGGTTGACGCGGGCATACGGGTTGGCGAGCAAGATGGACCAAGTCGTCCGCGCGGAAGCTTCATTGTTCGTATAATACGCCCCGAATGCGCCGATCCCTGTGCCCAGAACCGGATGGCCGAAGCTTTTGTGGCTGATCGCTCCGCCTGTGGCCGCTTCCTTCTCCTCCTTGGAGCTGTTGTAAAACACGCCGAATTCCGCCAGCATCTCTTCCCACTCGGGGTCTTTCAGCATCATCGCCAGCTCGAACCAGACTTGTGGCCCGCCCATGCAAATCGCCAGGTGACGCCCCCAGTTGTCGTCTCCCATCGGCGTCAGTACGCCCGTTTTCGGATCGTAGCCATAGGTCGGACCGGACAGCAACCGAAAGTTAGCCTGTTTGATGCCGTTCAAGCCGGCCAGCAGCTTATCCCGGTACGCCGTATCCTCATATCGCTCCCATCGGGTCATCCAGTTCGAGCAAAACGCTGCCCAGTCCGGACCGACGCGAATATGGGTCGGATGCCCGTCTCTCGGAAAATAGGCGCGCATCGGGTCCAGATTGACCGTCGAATAGTCCGCATCCTTCACCTCATCCAGCATATCGCCGAGCCGCTCGTCCGCCGTCAAATAGTAGTAATACCGGTGCAAGCCGGCCATCGCGATGCGTGCTTCCTTGCAGCCGCACCCCCAATGGACGACGTTATGCCTCGAGCCGAGCCCCGCATATTCACCGAAATGGTAGACGTCGACTTCGCTCGTATGGCGCGTCATCGCCTCCGCCATCCGGAAGATGTCGGCGCGGCCCGAACGAAGAAACATGACCCACAGCCACATATTGGCCGCAAGCTCGGTATTTTGCCATGCGCAGCCGCCGAGATCGTAGTTCCAGACGTGCCGGACCGGATCATAGCTGTGCATGAAATCGCCGTAATCCCAAAATCCGTACCAGTCGCGATGCTCGGTCTCCTCCTTGTAGAACCCGATAATCCCGTCCAGCCGCTCTTCCAGATAAGCCTTCAGCGGACTGCTCCGATCCGGCAAGCTCCAGTACCCGAACGACCTCGTCTCGTGATAATAGGCGGGCTCGCATACGAGCAGGGAAGGCTCCCGGCTTTCCTGCAGCAGCGCCGACAGCTGTTCCGCATTCGGCGTACAGGCCGGAAACCAGAACGTCATCTCGCTCGTGTTGGCGATGCCGTACGGAGTAGCCCTCATTTCCTCTGCGCCTTCGTAAGCCGATTCCACATGGGTTTCGGTATCGTAATGGCGCAAATCCATCGCCGGACCGTCAGGCGACCATAGCCATACGCGGAATTCCGCACTCTCCTTCGCCATATGCCGAACTTCCAGGGAAGCCGGGTGCTTCTGCCAAAAATTGCGCACGCCCGCCGCCATGCCGCCCCCCTCGCTTCCGACATAGCCAAGTCCGCCCGCCCTGCGGCCGACGGCCGCCTTCAGCCAGCAGCACGCCTCCTTCGTCCGCTTGGCGATGCGGTAATGCGACGAGCTGTCCTGTACGAGCTTGAAGCTGTCCCATACGGCGGATTCGTCGAGCAGACCGAGGAAATACGCGTCTTCCTGCGGGTCAAATTCCACAGCTTCACCGTCCCTTTGCCGTTCGTGCAGTTCCCGGTATTTCCCTTGGGTGCGGCGCGTATGAAGCGATTTCGGCGATTCGGAGAAAAAACCGCTGTCTCCGGCAAACCGGACATGCCTGTTGTACAAAGGCCCTCTCATCGGGATTTCGAAGGACAGGCCAAGGCCGGTTATAAAGTCCTGATGCGGATTGCCGTCGTAAAAAAACGTATGAACCGCCTTCACTCCGCAATCGCCGGCATAAAAGGACAAACGCAGCACAAACGGCAGCCATTCCGCCCGGGAATCGGCCGCGCGGAGGCGGCCCTCCATCTTGACGACCGCGCGGACAGGCCCCCGCTGCTCGATCGTTGCTTGGCAGATCCGGCTCTCGTACGACAGTTCCTTCCTGATCCGTACGCCTGACGTTAGAGCCGTTTCTTCCTTGACGGCGATCAGCCGGCCGTTTCGGCATACTTCGATGCCGTCGCGGACCACGCCGGCGATCGGATGGCTCCCCTGCCTGTTCAAGGAAACGACGAGAGCGCCGGTATCTACGATAATCGCGCTTGCGGTTTCCGTGACGGAGATCTTGGCCGAAGATGCGGCGGGAACGGTATCGGCGGAATTGGGAGAAGCTGCGCCATCCGTCTCTCCGGGGACGAGCGTATAGCCGTCCAAACCGCCCGGGTCTTCCTCCGGATGGATGGCCGCCGCATGCGCCGACCATTTCACGCTGCCGTCCGGCCAGAACGCCGTCGGCCAGCTTTGCACCGGGATCTTGCGTCCGGATGCGCTGCACAGCGAGAACGGCTCGTCGCGGAGAAGGACTCCCTCCTTCCACGGGACTCCCCAAGTTACGCCAGCTGCCGCTTCAGGCTTCCCGCTGAGCCAGACCAGTTTGACGGCCCGCTCCGCCCTCGCCCCGGACTTCATTGCTGACTGCACCGCAAGACCGGATTTGGTTTTTATTTCGGACTTTTTTTCGGACTTCATTTCGGACTTCATTGTCGACGTCTCCTTTGGCAACCTGCGCTTCCGGTCATTTGGCCAAAGCGGCCTCAATTTTTTTGTTCACGTCTTCTTCCGCCTGCCGCAATGCCGTATTCGTATCGAGCTCGCCGTTCGCTACCTTCATGAGCAGGCTGACGATCGAATTGTAAGCGGGCACCTTGCTGTCCAAGTCGGACTTGCCGCCGATGGGCGCGAATTGATTATAGAAATAAGCGCGGTAATTTTTTCCTTTAAATACGCTGTCCTGCCCCATGACGTCCTGAATCGCTTTATCCCGCAGCACGGTCATGTTGCCCGATTTGGATAATGTCGTCTGGAACTCCTTGGACGTCAAAAAGGCCAGCACCTTCATCGCCATTTCTTTTTCCTTGCTCATCGCGGTCACGCTCATATAGTTCGGATAAGCCGAGTACCCGACGCCTTTTGTTTCCGGAAATGTCGGCATCGCCGCCATGTCCCAGTTGAAGGCGGACATCTCCTGGGGTTGTACGAGCGGAAGCAGCGGCCCGGACGGGTACATGGCGAGCACCATATCCTTGTTGAAATTGGCGAGGTTAAGCGCTCCACCTTTGCGGTATTTGGCGGCAACGTCCAAATACATGCTCTCCTTCGCAAATTGGATGAACTCGCCCTCCACGATGCGTTTCCATTTCGGATCGTTGAAGGTCGATTTCTTCGTCTTCGGATCGATCAGCGGCAGCCCGAACTGGTTCGTAATAAACGTTTGGTTCGTGCTCGGCGAAAAGCCCGTGTAGCTCACGTTGCCGTCGCTGCGATTCAGCCTTTTGGCCAGATCGTACAATTCGTCCCAGGTCATGCCGTCCTTCGGATAGGCGACGCCGAATTTATCGAATAAATCTTTGTTGTAATAGATGACGTTCGTGCTGTTCTCAAAAGGAAGTCCGTACAATTTCCCGTTGCCGAACTGTTTAATGGCATCAATTAGGTAGGGTTCAAAGGAGGCGAGATCGATACCGTGCGCTTTGACCAGATCGGTCATATCCGTTTCCAGCTTGTAATCGAGAACCCCCGGCCAAGAGCCGAGCGAACCCCAGATCAAGTCGATTGGCTGTCCCGTCACGACGTACTGCTGCAAGTCCGTTTCCCCGGCAACCCTTTTCACATATTTGATCGTCAGGTTGGGGAACTTCTTCTTGATCGCATGGCCGTACCGTTCATTAAACGTTTCTTCGCTGTCCCGCGCAATCGAATAAAACACGAGTTCAGCCGGCTTGTCGGCTGCCAATACGGACGGCGCGGGCTCCTGGCCCTTGGCCGCTCCGTTGTCCGCTTCGGTCCCGCCGGTACTGCAACCGGCCGCTACGAAAAAACAGGACGCAAGCAATAACCTCGACCTTTTCAAGCTCATGGACTTCCTCCCCTTTTTTCGGAAAGTTGATATAACTTGCGCGAATCCGTCCCCGACCCCTTGCCATCGTTATGAAGAGATTAAACGCCTCCCGTCCGTTTCCCGCCTGCAAGCTCAACCAGCATCAATAATGACAACGCTTACAAAATTATCTGCCTGTGGCGGGACATCTCCTTCCCTCCCCAAAACCATATAAATTGAAATTCCACGTTGATAAATCCCGGATGTGTACGTTATGATACCTACCAAAAGGGTAACCCTTTTCCCGCATCATCGCAATCCGAATAATTGAGCATCTATATAATAATTTGAAACAAACTAGCGGAGGGAATCATGAAACGATTCGTCATGCCGTTGATTACGAACAAGGAGCTTCTACCGGTGTACGTCTACACGGTCGGAGGCATGGAAAACCAAAGCCCGATCGATCGGGAAAACGGGTATTCGGAGTTTATATGGCTGCATACGATCAAGGGAAAAGGGAAGCTCATTGTGGACGGAACGGAATATACGATGAAGGCGGATATGGGGATCCTGCTCTATCCCGAAACCGCCCACCGCTACTATACGGTGGAGGAGCCGTGGGAGACGCATTGGGTCGCCTTCAACGGCTTCGGAGTACGCCCGCTGCTTCAACTGGCCGGGATGAACGGCACGGAGCTGTTCTATCGCTGCAACACCCGGCTGCTGGAGCGTCATCTCTATGATATCTTTACGGCTGCGATCGGCGGCCATGCCGATATCGGACTGACCACATCGGCCAGACTTTACAGCTTCTTGACGGAGTTGCCGGCGTGCGTTAAAGGGGAGCAGGAGGGCGCGCGTTTTTCGGCAGGAGGGCTGCTGGAGCAGGCGCTGACTTATATGGAGCGGCATTATGCCAGCAACTTTTCGCTTGATGAAATGGCTGCGGCGATCGGCATTTCGCATCAATATGTATGCCGCATTTTCAATCAGACGATGCGGATGACCCCCGGCGCCTACTTGACTCGCCTGCGGCTGCAGAAAGCCAAGGAGCTGCTTATCGGAGGAGATGGGTCTGTCGCCGAAACCGGCAGACAAGCCGGATTCCAGGATTCCAGTTACTTTTGCCGCTTATTCCGGCAGCATGAGGGCGTCACTCCTCTGGAGTATCGCAGAAAGTACCGGTAGGAGCGAGGAAACGCTCCGCACCTCCGCCTTCGACAAATCCAGGTATCTTCAGCTCCGCTGCCGCGCCTTTCGCCCACGCAGGAATGTCCGTGTCGTCTGCGAAGCGGTTGCTGCATCCGACTCCTTCGTTATTCCGCGGGCACCAAAAGCCCGTAATAACGGGCTTTTGTTCATGTGACAGTTGCGAAATCCACTCTTAAAGTTGAATTGTCATCGTACCGCCAGCCACTGTCACGCTAGCGCTCGTCGGATTTTCATGGTACACGTCAAACGTATTCGCCGCTGTAACTTCAGCATACAATCTCGTCCCCTGCAAGGGTTGATCCAGCGTAACATCAAGTTTATCTCCCGGTGTAATCCCTGTGAGGGTAGCATTGCTTCTGATTTTCACGACTGCACCAGCTGCAAGCTCGGTTGATGTGTAGCTTAACGTTATCGGTTTAGAATGGACTTTCTGTAAAATAGCTGTCGAGCCGACAACTCCGCCAATTTTCACAAAATACTTAACGGTTGCACCATCACCAGCGCCAAGATTATAAATAAAATCTCCGGCATTCACTTTCAGCCCTGAATAAAGCGTTGCTGCAAAATACTCTTTAAAACGGCCGTTTGTCCGGACTGAAACACCGCCCGTTACTCCAGTTGTAACCGTGCCCGCAACTTCATAATAATGGTCGAGTTGTACAGGATCATTGATCGGGTTCGTGTTATTGATCAAAAAAGGATTCGTATAACTCGCATCGTTTACCACAATAGAACCGACTTTAAACGTGTGCCCGTATGTCGAATTTGCCGTACTTGCCACGCAAAAGGCATTGCCGTGTTCATCGACAATGATTTCATTCACTTGGGTGTTAATCGCAAGCTCATTGCGCAATGCCGTACGATAAACCGGGGTTGACGACGTAACGCCATATCGCTTGACAATCAATTTTTGGATTGCCGTATTTTTAGGCAGCTTGCTGCGATCTGCGCCGGTACCGCCAATGACGACCGGGTTTATTTTGCAATCCTCGGCTGCAAGCTCATCAATAGTCAAATTGTCGTTTAAGTTCCGGACATGCAATGCGCTATAGAAGTACCGGCCTTTTGCAAACTTGACGCGAGTTCGTCCGCGTCCGTTTGCTCCATTGATCAAAATATTGGTCGTTACCCCGATTTCCACTTTGCCAACCGCATCAAGATGATCAATGTCCAGCGATATATGTGACAAATAATCTTCGTAAGCTGGCGGACTCGGTACGTTAGTCAAATCCTCGTGCCCCAGGTATAACGCTTCCGGGAGTAGTCCGACGCCAAGAGCAGAAGTTGTGCCTTCGATTTTTCCAAATGTAAGACCTTTCATACCGTGTGATCTTTCTGCCGGCGAGGCATAGGCAAAAGCCAAATCTCCGGCTGTTAGCAAAACGAGCGCTTTGCCGCTGATGGTGCTATCCAGCAGATTACCGGTAATATGCTTAATCTCTATGTCATACCCTGCGGAGATAAGGGCAATCGCCGAGTAATCATTTGTATTACAGGTCATATTACCAGCCACAATCTCATCAATGATACAGTCATGCGGGTGTGTCGTCGGCTCCCATCCGGCAACATGCCTATAAGTTCCGCGGTCGTTATAGTGTTGCTGGAAGTTACCCCAGTGTGCCATAAAAACGCGGCCAATAACGGCGCTATCCCCGCATTCGATCCGTTTGCCGCGAACCAGCGAAGCGCCGCCAGCCATAACAAAACCGTTGCAATTAAAGTGGCCTCCAACCAACCTGATCGTATCGAAGAAGAACCCTCGTACCTCTGGCGTAATATTGTTGAAGCTGTCAATGCGGACATGACATTTTTCACCCCAACCGGCTGTCGGGCTTCCCATGTCAATGGTAAGGTGTCCCCATATTCTAACGTTAGACTGCGGCGCAATGCCGGAAGCCGTAGCACTGTTTGATGCCGCTCCGGTTTGCTTAATCGTTGAATTGCAGCTCATCCACATCAAGTTCGCCGGAACTGAAAATTCTTCTGTAACCAAATATACTTTGTTATTGGTTAATAGAATGGCATGATGTTGTGCCGCATAGTTTGCAGCCGCAATAATGTCATCATCGAAATGTTCCGGCGAAACAAATTGCTCGTGCGAATCTTTCTTCAAAAAATCGGGCGGCCCTTTGCGGCCGTATACTTCGCCGCTTACCGGTCCTCCGGCCGCAAACGATGTGCCTAGCGCTCCTCTGATCACACTGCCCGCGGCCAAGGCCGCCCCGGCCAGGCCGAGCGACGACAGCATTGTCCTTCTCGTGAGCAATGGCGATTTGCCGCTGGGATCCAAACCTTTATCTTCATCTAATTCTTCTATTGTTCGCCGTTCCATCATTTGCGCCGCCTCCGCTTTTTATTCAATTTTGTATGCGGTTTCATTTTTTTGTTTTATGCGCATTCCGCCGGACGATCGCCCAACCGCATCGGGTACTCACCCAACAGCATGTTGAACCTCCCGATCAGCTCCGGGAAGCACCGTCCGCGTTATGCCCGGTCGATCCATAATATAGAAGTCGAAGTGCATCAAGATCCGGCAAACCCAGTCGCTGCTCCCTCTCCGCTCTCGCCAGCATGCGTGAGCAAGTCCTTTCCCTTTACTTGCTCTTCTCCTTCGCGAGCTCCGCCTTCAGTTGCTCGTCGAGCAGCCTCAGCCCCGTGTTGACATCGACCTTGTTCGAAGCGACGTCGTGGAATGTCTGCGCCATCATGTTCTGCTGGTTCGCCGTCGCCACGTTGGCAAGACCTTCCTTCCGCTTCGGCGAATAAGGAGCCCATTCCTGATAATAAAACAGCGCCTTCATGTTTTTGCTGCTCAAATCCGGCCGGTCTTGTCCGAACGCGTCCTGGATGCTCTTGTTCGTAACGACTGGAAGCATGCCTTTCTTCGAATCGGTCAACTGCACTTCGTCCGATACCATCGCCATAATGACTTGGAACGCGTCGTCCTTGTATTTGCTCGTCGCGGAGATCGACCAGTAGGCGGGACCTCTCCATGCCATCTTCTTGGGCACGTCCTTCAGCGTCGGATACGTTACGATATCCCACTCGATTTCTTTCGGAATCGGCGCATATTGGCTGTACTGGTTCGCTTGCATGGCGACATTGCCTTTGTTGAAGGCGTCGTTAATTTCCGCCGGACGAGTTGCCGCGATCGGGTTATTCGGCAAATCGTAGAAACGCTTAAGGTTGTTAAAGAGCGGCTTCCATTTCTCCATGTTGTAGAGCCGGTCGGCGTTCGGATCGAGTATCGGGTATCCGTACGTATTGTCGCGCAGCATCGCCATGATGTTGCCGCTGAATCCGCGGTATACGTTCGTGCCTTCCGTCCGGCTTAGCTTCTTGGCAATCTCGTATACGTCGTCCCAGTTCATCCCGTCCTTCGGATAAGGGACGCCGAACTTATCGAATATGTCCTTGTTATACGTCAGCACGAGCGGAAAGTATGGCGGATACGGCAGCCCGTACAGCGCGCCGCTCTGCCCGGCATCGATCATCTCCTGAATGAACGGGGCGTTGAACCGGGTCAGGTCGTAATTATACTTTTTGACCAATTCGTTCAGATCGGTCCCCAGCTTCAAGTCCAGATAGTTGTTTTTCAGATTCGGCACGTCGGTCCGGATCAGATCGGGTATTTCTCCCCGCGCGACGAGCTCCGGCAATGAATTGCCTTTATCCGGCGAAACATATTGGAACGTAATGTACGGGAACTTCTTCTCCAGTACACCCTTAAACCGGTCATTGAATTCTTCCTCTTTCACCCCGAGTCCGAAGACGGACAGCGTAATCGGATCTTTTTTCACATCCGCCCTCACTGCGTCGACTGTTTGCGCCCTGTCCGTTTTGCCGCCTCCCCCACATGCGGACAGCACGATCGTTGTGAAGCCAAGCAGTGCAACTATACCCCTTCTTTTCATGGAAGCCTCCTTTATCATGGATGAAGCAATCGTACCCGTTACCGATTCGAACATACATTCTGCTCCCTACGGCACCACCTCCCTATCTTTGGCTTCTTAACTATCAACCGCTCGCAATGGAAAATCACTTATGATGCTTTCATCATAAGCCGGAACCCCAACCGGAGCCATATGCATACCGTCCGTGTTTTTGACCATATTTTCCAATTGATGCGGGAGGCGTTTATGGTAAAATAAGAGCGTAAACGGCAGCTATTCTTGGTGCAGAAACTAGCATTTCGCTTTTTCGAAGCATACCGGGAAGAAAAGCTTTCATTTATTTGAATCCGTTTTCACAATATATGACCCTGCGTAGGCAGCCGCCTTTCTCTGGTTCAGAATCCCCCCAGATCACTTTCAAGAAGTCGAAACACTTCTTCCCGAATAGGACGGAGGCTGCGGATGGATATCGATTTTACCTTTCCGAATATGACCAGCACCTTGCAGATTAGCGGCTGCGGGTTCGGCGTCAAGCCGCCGGGCTGGTCGTATCCGATGCATCATCATCATTTGTTTGAGATTTTGTATTGTTTCAGCGGCGAAGCGGTGCAGCTTATAGGGACGAACGAAATGATGCTGCGCTCCGGAGATTGGATGCTGATCAAATCCGGGGTGCGCCACCGAACGGAAAACCGCTCCGATACACCTTATGCTTTTTTCAACATTCACTTTGACGTGGACGACCCTTCCTTGCGCAAGCGGCTCACCGCCGCCGACAACCGCGCTCTTGTGCACTCCGATGCCGCAGCGGCCGGACTGCCGGAAATCGTCCGACGCGTGGAGCGCCTCATGGCCGCAAAGCTGACGAACGATGCGAACGGCATGTCTGCCCATCGTGCCGCTTTGGCGTTTGACCCGCTGCACAAGCTCGAGCTGCAGGCCGCGATCCTGCTTATCGTTTCGACACTGGCGGAGCACCGCACCCGGCCCGCACCCGAATCCAGCAAGCCGCGCTTTTCCGTCGCCTCGTTGCTGGAGACAGATATGGCGCATGTGATCGAGGAGCGGCTGCGACTCATAGCTGCGACCGATACCGACGATTCCATCGCCCGGATCGCTCATGATCTGCATCTGAGCCGAAGCCAATGTACGAAATTATTTACCAAAGTGTACGGCATCCCGCCGCGCCGCTACCTTAGCGAACTGGTCGTCAGCCGGGCGAAACGGCTGCTCGTGACGACCAATCGTTCGATCGAGACGATCGCACTGGAGCTTGGCTTTCAATCGGTCAGCCACTTTTCCCACCAGTTCCGCCGCTGGACCGGTGTATCCCCTATGCAATATCGGCCGAAGTACGAATGAGCGCTGCTCCGCAGGCAAACGAAAAGAAACGTCGTTCCCGCTTATCGACAAAGCAGGACGACGTCCCATGGCTACTATGGCGTTTGGAGAGCCTGTTCATTTCCTTCACGGCGTTCTTCGTCTTTTCCGCCTCGATCCGTGTTGCATTTGTTCGATACGTCCGTAAAATCGTGCCGGCGCCGCCTTCCATCGTAAACAGCTTGCCTTAGTTGGCGGAGACATGGACCCGTTCGGCCCTGCGCGGAAGTGCGGGCGCTTCGGCAGTAGTACGCAGATTCATAGCGTTTTCCGTACCAGATCCATCGTATACGTTTCTATAAAGCCAAGACTGTCGTACAGATTCCTCGCATAATTCCCGACCACACACCACAAGTTGACACTCGTATGCCCGCGCCGGTAGATCTCGTTGCATAGATACCTCGTAAATGTTCTTCCGATTCCGCGTCCTTGAACATCGGTACGGACGGAAATACTGCTCAGCTCATTACCGGAAATGTGACTATACGCGACGAGCTCCCCGTTGATTTCGTAAACAAAACGGTCTTCCGCCTCTTCCTTCCAGAGT
Organism: Paenibacillus sp. MAH-35; assembly: GCF_058135425.1. Taxonomy (NCBI): domain Bacteria; kingdom Bacillati; phylum Bacillota; class Bacilli; order Caryophanales; family Paenibacillaceae; genus Paenibacillus; species Paenibacillus sp. MAH-35. Next base: position 113,577 of record NZ_JBYUPU010000019.1, on the reverse strand, counting down.
CTGCGTTCCTTAACACTCGGCTGGGCAATGACGGAATCGGGAAAGCGGCCGACACGGACGCGCATGTCATGGAATGCTGCTGCATAAAACGCCTGGCTGGCCGTATAGTCTTCGTCCGTGTACACCCTCGCTGGAATATCCTCCAAGGGAAAGGGCTCGCCGGTCCGCTGCATGTATGCCGATGAAAAATACGGGTCAAACCCAAGCTTTTGCGCAAACGCAAGAGAGGATGGACGATCGGCACGAAAGGAACTCCTGACTTTCTCGGTTCCGCCCGCTCGCAATTCGCTTTCCATATAGTTCATCATAGCCGTGCCGATTCCTTGCCTGCGCAGCCGCGGATCAACAAACACCGTGATGTAGGACTGGGGTGCAGGCTCGTTCATTTGGCCCAGCGCAACAAGCTGATCCCCTATACGTGCGGTAAGAAACCATTTCGGTTCTTTCGCAAGCACACGAAGCATGTCTTCACCCGCGTCGACGTCAAGACTTATTAATTGTCTGACCGCCTGTTCATCCTGTTCCCTAAAGCGCTCATACCGGATCTCTGTTTCATTCATCGGCTTCGGCTCCTCCCTTGTTCAGTTACCTCTCCGTTCTTCTGCTCATATTGCCGAATCGGGGGCCTGGACGAAAACCTACCACTCGTACCACATTTCGAGATCGGCGTCAGCGTATAAAACCTGGTACACCGCAAACAATTCTTTCTCCGCCTGTTCCAATTGGTAGTTTGGCATAAAATCCCCCTATTCCGAGAGAAAACCTATTCTTACAATCACTTTATACGTCCACGGATAAATAGGCGAGATGAAGTATCATTGAAGTTAAACTGTACGAACAGAAAAGCTGCCAGAACTGGGTACGGTTCAGCTTAACGGGTCTATCGGTGAATGATGCGAAGGAACGTGCCGGGGCAGCTTCGGGACTTAAACTCTGCAGATAGCGCCCATGCTGGGCGCACAATCAAAGGCAACCCCGTTCCTTTTTGGATAGAGGTTGCCTTCTTTTATTTGTTACTACTATGAGATTACTTGGCTACAGCTGTCTGGATCGCCGCTGCCTCTTCAATAGATCTCTCATTTGTTTGCGCGGGCTGCACGCATAGCTGCGGTTTCCTCTTCGTTCGGTCCGTAGATGCTGGGAGCTTCAAGTCCCGCTTGACGCATCAGAATCGTCATCTGGCCGCGATGATGGATTTGATGGCGGATCAAAAATTGCAGCACGCCGGCATGTGTCGTATCGATAAAGCCGAACAGTACCAACTTCTCCGGAAGCTTGGCGTCCGTCCATTGCTCCTTCAATGCCGATAAAGCAGTGTCATGAACCTTGCGATAATTCTTGGCGATATCGGCGGCTAAATCGGGTTGCTTCGAAAGGTCCGGACCTTCCATCTTCAGACCTGCCGAATTAAGAAATGCTCCGTAGCTGCCCACCAGATGCCAGGCCAGTTCGCCCACCGTCCGCGGCTGAGCGTCCGAAACGGCTTGCTTCAACGATTCGTCCGTCAGCTTGTCCAACACTTTTAATGTTAGCTCTGCCTCTTGCGTGCAATCTTCCAGAAATGCATTCAGGCTTGTGTACATCATCATCTCTCCTTATAGATTGGAATAAATACGGTGGCCGCAACAACGTGGGTATGTATATAATGTACCAATCCCTTAATGAAGTGTCCACTACATGTAATACATGGATGTCCTGAGTACGTTGGTGACTCGGGGAGCAAAACTAGGTCTTAGACCCTTTAGGCCCTGGATCGCAAGCTAGATGCAGGACGAACGGATTGGGCAGTTTCTTGTGCTTCAATCCCACCAAAATACCCACACATCGTGGCGGCGTAGAAACCAAATCGCCCGCAGCTGGCCAACGTCCAGAGCGCCGCCCGAACTGTCACTCTTTCAATCGTGATATGTCTCCACAAAAAAATACGGCAGCAGACGATTGCAGCTCTCCTGCGCATTCGCTTAACAGGCTGCCGGTTACGCCGGCAGCCCGCTGTCATTAGCTATCTTACCCGTTTCAGTTAATGGACACCTATGTCCACCCTTCAACTCCTCATCCCGTCCCTGTCTCTTACGTCAGGTTCAAAAGAAATTGTCGCGTGCCTAAATAGGCGTCTTTCCATCCCATCTTCGCGTAAAATCGAAGTCCATCGAGTCCCTTGAAATAATAGGCGCCGAGCAACCGCTCCTTGAAATCCGGAATCACCTTGCCGGCCTTCGTTAGATAGTCTTGATACGTCTGAATGACGCCGCTCCTCGGCATATGCCGATCGAGAATGGCAAGGTCCACGAGGCAATCTCCGTACATGCAATTGCCGTCAATGATGCCGGTAATCCGCTTGCCGTCCGACAACATGTTCCACTGGTGAAAATCACCGTGGATAAACCCTCTGTGCGATTCGTTATACGGTACGTAGGCCATCAACCGGTTATAGATTTCTTCGAATACGTCTCTCTCCAGGCAAGACGTGCGATAAAGATCGTGCCAGTTCTCCCAGAACGTTCCCGTCTGATCTTCCGCATTGAATGCAACGACAAAGTCTTTCCACGATTCGTAAGTTCCGTTACCGTCCGGCCTGATCCATCCGTACCCGGTTGTTGATCCGACTTCCACATCGGCCAGACTCGCCAAGATGCCCATAAGCTCCGGCAATTGATGGAGTTGTTCCTCTTCCGTGCAATCCCCTAGATTGCGTCCGGCTATCCGCTCCATGATCACGTAAGCCAATCGGCCGGTGTTCCCTAGCACCGAACATTTCGGAAAAAGGATTCCTTGGCCCGATAGCAAGTCGGAGACGTAACATTCCGTCTCGTATGCGCCGGCCAGATCGCTGAATTTCACACAATAATCTTTACCTTCGTGAACGAATGAAAACACGCTACTCAAATTGCCGCCAGCCAGCGGAGTAAGTTCAGCCACACCCGGTCCAAAATGATTCCGCAGTACTTCCTCAATTTCGCTAATCGTCAAGCTCGGTTTCTCATAGGCAGACATGGTTCCATCCCCCGTTCATGTCATTAAGTTAATCTCGGTCCAGTGGTTCCTCCATCAAATAGGTAGTGGATATAGAAAAGCCGCAGATGAACATTGTTCACCCACGGCTTTTGGACGCAAGAAAGCTGAAACAAAAATAATACATCTTTGTTTCGCACATTCTTACGAAGCAGTGATGATAATGGTGTTCAAGTGAGGTGTGCACGAACGTCTGCAAAGCAAATCAATCCCTACTAGTACTAGTAGGGTGCTTGAATCACGCTCGCACGTTATTAGTTAAATGAATTAACCTTTTACCTCTGTCAAGAACACAGTCATCATCATCACTGCATATATACCACCATTCACTATTTGTTACCATAATAATAGGTTTAAGGAAAGCAGTCAATGCTGCACTCGCAACAAAGCTTGCTGCTATTCGTCTGTAGGCTTCAATAATCGCATGACCACGTTAAGCTTAACAGGCTGCCACAACCCGATGCTGGCAGCCTGCCTGGATCATGAGACTCTGTACCCGCCGTGACAACGGCAGCCATTGTACTGACCGCCGTCTGATCCAGCCAACTATAAGTCTGGCTGCGGACCGGTTGCCATTTACATCGCTGTGGGAGCATTGGATGCCCCTTGTTTAGGAGAATGGATAAACAGTAACGCTAATATCGCACCGGCAAAAGCTACGATGCCGGACCAAAAGAACGCTTGATGAAATCCATCATTTAGAGCTGCAACAGGATCGCCTCCTGTATGGGCGGCTGTCGATGAGGCCGCGATCGCAACCATGATGGCCAGACTGATCGCCGAGCCGATCTGGTAGCTCGTATTAGCAAGCCCCGATGCGAGCCCCGCCTCTTCCGGCTTAACGCCCGACATAGCGGCCATTGTAGCCGGGATGTAGGCAAGGGACATTCCGAGAGCGCCCAGAAGCGAAGCAGGGAGCACATTCACTACGAAATTGCCGTCCGCAGGCGTGTTGCCGGAGAACAGGAGCATCGAACCCCCGAGCGCAATCAATCCTATAACCAAGTTTGCTTTAATACCAAACTTTCCGATCAATTTTCCTGTAATGAATATCATGAAAATGGCAATTAATATCGTCATCGGCAGCAAGCCGACCCCGCCGGCAAAGGCGGAAAACTTCAGTACCTGCTGCATGTAGAGATTGAGGAAGTACCATAGGGGTATCCACCCCCCGGACAGCATGATGAGCGCGATATTGCCGGCTGCCAGGTTTGGCGCTTTAAAGATTCGCAATGGTACAAGCGGTTCTTTTTTTACGGCCTGGATAATCAGGAAGAGGATGAACAAGGCGGCCCCCATAACTAGCGTCCATACGGTGGAAGGCGATCCCCAGCCGTTGTGTTCTGCAGTAACGATGCCGTACACAACCAGTACCAATGCCGCAGTAACGGAAATAGAACCCGCAACATCAATGCTGCCTTCTCTGCGCGTCCCTTTACCCAGAAGTCCGGGGGCTACTAGTAAGGCAATAATCCCGACTGGAACATTGATCAGAAATGTCCATTGCCAACTTAACCACTCGGTAATAACACCCCCGAGGAACACCCCCGCCGATCCGCCCGCAGCTGCTGAAGCCCCCCAGAAGCCCAATGCCTTTCCGAGCTCTCTGGGATTGCCGCTAAACAACATCATGACGATCGTTAGTGCCGAAGGTGCAATCAAGGCGGAACCGAATCCTTGCACGGCGCGGCCGACGTTCAGCGATTCTTCGTTCCAAGCCAGGCCCGCAAGTAAAGAAGCCAGTGTTAATATCAAAAATCCCCACATAAATATACGCCGCTGACCGAAAAGATCGGACAAACGTCCACCCAATAACAGAAGACCGCCAAAGAAAATGACGTAAGCATTAAATATCCATTGCAGGTTTTCCTGCGTGTATCCGAGCGCTTCTTTGATGGCCGGCAACGCCACCCCGATAATGGATGTATCCATAATGACAATGAAATTCGCAAGACATAACAAAGCCAACGCCTTCCAGCGCCTTGGATCGGCTTGCGAAAGAGCTGCTTGAGTCCCCATCGTAAAAACCTCCTCAGATTACGAATCATCCGATTATACCGGAATCCAAAACCAACGCTCGCGACGGCCGTCCAGTGACGAGGTTTTTTTAGACCCAAAATATACCGGAGTTCGATACTTATACTATACCCCCCTACTCTATATTGTCAAGAGTGTTTTACCGTATTTCATAATTAAAATGTGCTCGGCACACAAGGAAAAGCAGTCCGCCCCGGTCGGGACAGACTGCTTTTCCGGAATATTTACAAACTACTAAGATGGACATCCTATTGTGCTGCTCTGTCACGATAAACATACAAGGTAACTGCATTTAGAACGATTGTACCGATGAGCAGGATTGCTGGAACAGATGCGATAACACTTACTGTATCCATAAGAGCAGACCAATCCTTTGCCTTTACGCGCTCATAGAAACTGCAAATCTGGAAAAACAACGAAATGGAACAAGCACTAAGACTCCCCATAGGAAGAGCAACCCAATTTCTAGAGCGCTTATCCCTTCTGGATATACTAATAATTGGAAGTATCCAAGCAATTACTCCAAGCACGAGGCTTCCCAGGTTAAGCCAAGCCGTCATATCGAATCCTCCAATTATTTTAAATTTGTTCTTTCTGTTCGGCTATCCTGCCCTTCGCACAGAGCCTTCTCTCATACGACCAATTATTTCATAAAATTGGAACTTATCAATTGCCTGATAATTAAATGATAACGGAGAGTTACTCCTTATTGAACATTACTGCCCGTTAATAGACTCAGGCTTCATCTATGCACTTCCACCACCTTGCGGTGTGCTAGAGACTTTCACTCCTTAGTCGTTGCGCTGCCAAGCGCACGCGCAACGACGGCAGCCGAACATTTTGGCCGGCTGCCGTCGGGTAACAATTGAACTATCGTACTCCGTTAGCTTAATCATCATCGGCCACTGGAACATATTCTTGGCCTATTTCGGTGTCCTTGAATACGTTATTTTTCCCATGTAACCTTTTAGCTACCTACCCGATCTAATATATACGTAACGTTACGAACCTACTAAAATTTCTAGTCAAGAAAGCAGGTAAACCTTTGCATTTAGATCCTATTGTCGTCAAAGCCAAAGAGGGGGACCCTGAAGCATTCATGCAGTTGATGCAAGAGATAGAGTTACCCTTGTATAGAACTGCAAGGTCCATCGTCAACAATGACGAAGATTGTGCAGATGCCCTGCAGGAGACGATACTTAAAGCCTTTAAGTCTATCCATACACTCAGAGAGCCCGCTTTTTTCAAAACGTGGATCTTCCGAATTCTGATTAATGAATGCAATAAAATGGTCAGAAGCAGCTCAAGAACCCTCCCTTATGGAGAGCTTCCCGACGTCCCTTCCACTTCCAAGGATTATGAGAAAATCGAATTATGGGATGCCGTTCAACATCTTGAGGAGAACCTACGGATTGTCATTCTCCTTCATTACCTACAAGACATGCCGATCAGTCAAATTTCAGACATTCTCGAAATTTCTACGGTAGCCGTGAAAACCCGGCTTCATCGCGCCCGAAAAAAGCTAAAACATTCATCTCAAATCAATCAGGAAAAGGGAGTTGCGACATCGTGAACACTAAGTTAGAAGAACAATTAAAGAACTGCCAAAGCCTACTTCCCGATCAGTTATCTGATATTGCCCGCTCCAAGCTGAATGAGACTTACCAAATCATCAGAGAAACCGATAACTCCATTTCCCCCATTCAGAGAAAGACAAATGTATCAAGAACTTTTAATAAATGGTGGGTTTCCACTTCAGCCGCTTCAATCCTTGGAGTTACACTCATTGTTTCCGGCATTGTATCGCCCGTAATGGCAGATGCACTCAAGCAAATTCCGATTCTAGGACAAATCTATTCATTATGGGGCGAAAAGAACTTAGATCCCGGTCTTCAACAAGCCGAGGATTTCATCACAAACGTAAACCAAAGCGTGACCCATGGCAAGGTGACTATGAATATTCCAACGTTGTTATTTGACGGAACCCGAATTCTGATGAACGTAACCACTCCTGGAAATCGTCTGGATTCGGAGCCCAATTCTCCGCCTTCCAATTCCAACAAAGGGGCGGTGGATACGTTAGAGGTCCTCTATAAAGGCCAACCTCTGAACTCGGGTTACGAATTCATGGACGGTGAGACTGCTTCCAGCCTAATCGTTGATGTTACCAGCACTACTAGCATAAACCAGACTGTCCAGTTCCCTGATCAATTTGACTTGACTGTAAATGTAACGTTAAAGGGTTACGATGTCCCGTTCCAATTCGTTCTGCCTGTTACAAAATCAACGCCCGTTACCGTTCTAACTTCAGAGGAGACCAAGCATCACGATAACATTAACTTGCAGAACATTAAGCTGGAAATCACCCCAATCACAACGCAGTTATCCGTTGAGTACAAAGCCAAACCGGGCCAGAGCATAGAAGAAATGCTCTCTTCTATCCCTTCGAAATACAAGGGTGCTGACGGGGGCGTCATCGCTCTTCAGTATGACATTGTGGATGAACATGGCGTTCAACTGAAACCCATCGGTGCTCACCCCCAAAGCGAATCTTATAATATTCGCTTTGAACCCTTCAAGACTCTACCGAGTACCGTAACCATCAAACCGTACTTAGTCGTATCCGAAGGTCAAGCTCCAGATGGGGCTAAAGGACTGGTGGAACACAAAAATATGGTCAAGGAATATATCCCTGAGCTAGAGACTGTATTTTCGTTGCAATAGTTCATTTGTAAAAAGGACCTTATTATCTAGGATTAAAGGTATGCAAACCTACTAAAGACGAAGCCATAATTGGCTTCGTCTTTTTATTTAATTGACTTAAACCTTTGTCTGGCCTAACTCAAGTCATCTTGTCCTCTAGTGTTTTGATGAATATCTATTCCGCCTTTACTCCCGTTACAAAAGAACGCTTGTAAACCTGCATGCTCTACATATAGACGGTTTCCACGAATATTAATTAATTCGTCAACCATTAAAAACCTCCTTTTAATTACTCTTTATATATACCATAATTTTCTGCTGCGTTGCGCTAAAGTAGCAATAGCTCAATAGGCTGTCGATGATGGCAGCCTGATCATGAAGCTCTCGTACCCGTCGTTAAGTCAACTGGTCTACCCGTTAACGTAGCGATGTAGCTGGAACAACGATCAATTAGCAAGTTGGATATCTTCATAAGACAGGTATTTGTTCGGTTGAATCTCTTTATACACTCGAACAAAAGTCACATCGAATGTTGAGAAAGGAGCTAAGACATTTTTCGCTTGATTCTTCATTTCTTCAATTTCTGAGTCTTCCATTCCGAACAAAGTTTGTCCCAAAGTCAAATGAGGATGGAATCCATCTAACTCATAACGTAATACAAGTTCTGGAGAAGGCGAGACTGCATCCATTAGACACTTGTGGAGATCATATATTTCTTTAGATTCAACGCTGAGAAAAGCCACAGCCGTCCCAAAGGTCTTTGGCTCTGATACGAAAGTTTGAATCTCGGAAATATTGAACATGTGCGTCTAACTTTATCTAGCCAGGCTAAGTCTATGATGAGACCGCTCTGGGCTTTTACTGTGATATGAGGCTCTACGACCTCCCTAAGACCATTGCTGGCCCAACGGTCTCGAAATACAATAACTTGTTGTTTATATTCGTCGGGTAGGACGATGCCTATAAAAAATTGTTGCATTTTACACACCAACCTTCTATTTCCACGGAGGATCTATATTTAATTCTATCATGACTATCATGCCATATGTTGGAATTTACGTATGTATCAAATGAAGCTAATCTGCCCGTTAGCTCGGCCATGTCAGTCTAATACTTTATTTTTTCAGTCTAATACTTTTAGTTGTACCTAGCTTTGCTAGTGCGCGAGAAATAAAAGAGGGCCCCCCAGGTTCTCTTCAGAAGATGATCATCGCTTATTCCACGAATCCGATCTCGCGCAACAACCGCTCCAGCATAACCGCCGCTTGCACGCGCGTCGCCATGTCGGCCGGTGCGAACCGATCCGCGCCCATGCCTTGGATCAAACCTGCGGCAATCAGCACTGTAGCCGATGATTCAACTCCTCCCTCCATTATGGATGCATCTTCCCTTCTACGCTCAGCTCGTTAGGGTAAGTCCTTGGTAGGTCACGTTCGCGGTGGCAACGGTCGTGCTTGCCGCCGTGTCCAATTCAATCGTCGTTTTGCTGTTTTTGATTACTCTGGCGTTTAACGCTGCTCCCCCCTCACCGGCCCCGGCCACCGTTATATTCATTCCTTCCGGCAAGCCCCTGTAGTCCGCATTGACAGTATTCAAAGCCGTCAAAGTAGCACTTCCCGCATTGATAGATGCCGTTACGACCACTCCCGTGTAAAGAGATCCGAAGCCGATTGCAGGCCCACTGACATACCATTCCGGCTTGCCCGACGCATTGCAGATCATATCGCCGAATTTCTGCGTCAAATTATCGGTCGGCGCAGCCGACCACTGTACGGGCAAGTTGCCAGCACCGAGGTACGCGGAGCCGCCTGCAGCCAAATGCTTGATCGCATTGTTCCGCAGTTGCTGCCCTTCCCAGGCGGGATTGTTCAAAAATTTATTGTTCGTCACCCATACATTTTTGACGAGAAACGAGCCTTCGTTCGTCCGTTCTCCGCCTGTCGCAAACGTATAGGCGTTTCCGGCCGAAGTGGTCGTGGCCGTATCGAAGGTGCTCCCGGTTACGATAATGTTCTCGCATTCCACCATGACCATCATGGCGCCGTAAGACCAGCGATAGAACGTGCAGTCTTCGACAAGAACGTTCGTGCAATACTTGACGACCAGCGCGTAGAAACCTTGGATCTCGGTAAACATGCACCGGACGAACGTGAGTCCGTCCACATATTCCGCCCGAACGCCGTCGCGCGATATCGTCGGGTTACCCGAGGTAATGGCGGTGCCGTTGCGGATGGTCAGATCGAAAAACGAGATGTTCGATTTGCGGCTGCCACTCGATCCGAGGATATAAAAAATGCGCGCGGTCAAGCTGCTGTGCTCCCTGATCACCGTAACCGACATGCCGGAGCCTTGCAAAGTCAAATTGGAGGATAACGACAGCGATGTTCCGACCCGGTAGATGCCGGGAGGGAAGTACAAAACTCCCCCGCTCGCCGGTATATGGTCGATCGCCTTTTGAATGGCCGCGGCATCGTCCGTGAGGTCGTCCCCGGCCGCCCCGAACCATTTGACGTTAATAGATTCCGTTTCCACAATCCGCTTGAACCGGGCCCCCGAAGTCGAAACGAGCACCAGACCGGTATTGTCGGGAGCCGTAACGTCCGAGGCATCGTAATAAAAATGGCCCTCATATCCGGCGTCCTTGACGTAATAAATGACGTTCGCATCGGGCAGCGTATTCGCCCGAAGCTGCACATAAGTCGTCACGACCACGCAGCCGACGGCGTTCATCGTATTCATCATCGCCGAATGGGCCCTGACTTTCCCGTATACCGCATTCGCCACCGGGATAGACTGGCCGTACGATTTGGACGCTCCGGCCAATAGCCCGCCTGCGGCGGCCGCCGCGCCTGCCGCTCCGATCGAAGCCAATAAATGTCTTCTGCTCATCCGTTTGCTCAGTGCAAGCGATTCGTCCTCCGGCCGATTCATGGCGTGGTTGTTGGTATCCTCCGACATAGATATCTTCCCTTCATTCGGATTTTTCGAGAACGGTTTCGAAGGCTAACGGAATTTTGCACGCCGCACCCTCATGGATATCATAAACGAAGCCTTTGGCGAAATGTTCCGGATCGGCAAAGCCACGTACCAGCGTAACGTCCCCGATCCCGAAAACGATCCGGTTCCCCTGCCGTTCTTCGACGCGTTCGATCCGGTAGCTACCGTTGCGCTCTCCGTCAGATTCAATGTACAGATAAGAGCCGGTCAAGCAGGCTGTCTCCGCATAGGAGTTATCCAGCTCCACGATAATCATGTTTTCCGTGCCGTGTTCTTTCGTTAAATCGACGACGGTTCCCGTCAAGGCTCCCCGCTCCGTCCGGACCAGGCTGTCCAATATAGTACCGTCATGCAAGTAGCCGTATGTGGGAATCCCGTTCTCTTCGGAGATCATGCCGAAGAAACCTTTGAACGTAAACTTGCCGTCGACGGTATAGGTCGTTTCGGGATCGAGCGAATTAACGATGTAATCAACACGTCCTCCTACCAGCTCCACCCGGATTGCCGCAGCCCCTGTGCCCGAAAAAGGTTTCTCATCAATCGTCAGCGCTGCCGGTCGAATGGATTGGATAAACCGTTCCTTCTTGTACGCCTCGATCACCGAGACAAACTGGCTGTCCGCATCATCCCCGCTCCGACGAACGATGCAATATTTCAAATGAATCGGGTTGCCTGGCTTGTTTCGGGGAGGCTCTCCGTCGGCCAAAGCTACCTCGTCGGCCTCGCCCAGAATGGTTAAGCGCAAGTGGATATCCGAATGCTCGGGCAGTACCTTCCATGTGTCTTGGATGTTCCATTCGACGCTGAACGAGGCTGGCGGATTGTCGTCCCGCTCCACGTCGCGCAAATAATGAAACCCGCTTCCCTTGTAGCCGGCTCCGCCCGGTTGGTCGCACTCCTTCTCACCGAAGGCCATATGGGGGCCCGCATACGTACCGGTCGGCTGACTGATGAGGGCCAATCCCTCCGTCGATACGGTTTCCCCGGCTCCATGAAAGCTGAAATTTGTTGCGGCAACAAGATGGCTTGTGGTTTCAATGTGGAAATCATTATTAATAATAAGAACAGCATTATAGAGCAGAAGAACCCATTGGAAATCACGGATTGTTACTTTGGATTATTTTTTATCAACTGAGCCGCTTCTTCTTCGGCCTTTCTGAGAGCGGTATTGATGTCAAGTTTCTCTAACGCCATTTTTTTCGCAGAATCATTCATCGCTTGAGTAACCTCGACGCGATATTCGGTATAAGGAGGATTAGGTGTTGGAGCTACTCTGAATACAGCTTTAAGATTTTTACCTGCAAAAAGGTTAAGTTCCTTGGCATAGGTTTGTTTGATCTGGACATCTTTTAAGACCGTCATCCAGCTCCCTACCTGATTGACTTTTGCTTGCACCTCATCCTTTAACAATTCGTTAATCACGTAAAATGCAGCATCTTTATGCTTGCTCGTCTTGGAGATCATAAGAACAAGATAATCCACAGGAGCTCCCATTCCAGGGCGTTCCTTATAGACAGGGAAAGAAGTAAGATCCCATTGAAAAGCTGGCGGTTTCGCCAATGCAGTGGCCATTCCCGAGATCCAACCCGGATACACCGCTATATTCCCCTTATCAAAAAAACTGCTGTGGATATACGTATTACCTTTGATATAGCTTGGAATATCAAAAAACTTCTCAAACAGTCGAGCAACCTGGGCATGCGCATCGGATGTGAGGTAAGGCTCGTTTTTGGAGTTTACATAGGGAGCGCCATACTGCTTGAACATATTGACCGCACTCCAGATGGTACCTCCGATGTATTGGATTCCACCCTCGTCTCGCGTCATTTTCTTTGTATAATCTAAGATATCATCCCAGGATAAAACGTTATCAGGATAAGGATAGCCAAACTTATCGAAAAGATCTTTATTATAAATGGTAGCTCCGTAACTCATCCAAAAAGGCATGCCTAAAATAGACCCTTCTTTTTCCAGCTTCCCGCCTATTTCTTTCATTTCCTCTACAATTACAGGTTCAATTCGGGTTAGATCGACATTGAATTGTTTAATCAACGGACTGAGATCAGAGGGAATATCCAGTCTGACCATATCGAGAAGCGATATTCCCGCGGTACTGATCAAATCCGGTTTAACGCCGGAAGCAATTAATTCTTGAAGGTTGCCCTTTACTAACTTCAACTTAATCTCCGGATATTTCGCGCTAATGGCGGGTACTATTACTTGCTCAAATAACACATCCGTAATTCCGCTTCCATGGACAACCAACTCTACGGGACCACCTTTATACCCTGCGGACGAATCCGGGCTACCCGATGACGAATCCGGCTTCTTCCCATTCGACGAACAGCCGCTGAGAAGGATTAACAAACATATCATAAATAGAATGGTATTCTTGAAGTTTATCTTCACTTCTGATCTTCCCCCTGAATTATGAATGGGAACAAATTAAACATTTAAAAACGGCAGTTCCCTGTAATTTGCAGTCTGTAGCTGGATTGTCCGTTCGTCGATAATGGTTGCGTTCGGTTTTTTGGACCATACTTCCAAATCAACCGGTTTGTAATAGCGCGCTTCAAAAACAAAAGGCGGCTGGAATTCTACGAACGGCGGAATTTCGCTCAATCTCTCGATGGCTCGAGCTGCGCCCGCTTCGATGTCGCTGAGCACCTCGTCGGATGGTCTATGTACGGCGGCTTCGAGCCCCTTGCCATACTTGGTTACTACCGTCTCGATCCCGGGTACAAACATCTGCGCTTCCAATGTTGCTTTGTCATCTCCAGCTAGGAAGATGGTAGGGACTCCATTTAAACCTGCCCAATTGGCAAAAGCGCCGAACTCCCCAATGTTCACCCCATTCAAACGGTAATACTGTACACGAACTGACGAAAAGGTATGACGCAGCGGTGCGTTGATTGTCCCTTCCATCGCATGTTGGCCTACATAGAACAAGGCTCTAAACTGTGAGAGAGTATCATGTTGAAACTGCTCATACCTTACATACTCCCCGCCCTCCAGGTCCTTCGGGAAAAGACCTCCGCTGCCGTGTCCATCAATCACGGTTACTTCTGCGTTTGGATGCGCGCTGCGGATACCGGCTATACAAGCATTCGTCTCCCGAGCCAGTTGTTTCATCGCCGGACCCTTGTCGGCATTATCATTCGTACGGGTCTGCTTGAAGGAATCTACGCCGCATACTCCTTCCAAATCTGTCATGATCAGAAATTTCATGGATGTTGCTGCCCCCTTAATAAGTCGTTGTTATACCGCATAACAGATGGTAACATAGATTGAGATTAGGATCGTGACAAATACGGGCTACCCATTGCCAATTTGTAACCCGGTTCAAACCAGGAGGACACCATTCATGTCGAAGATTCTCTTGCCTCAGTATCAGGAGCAGCCTGTTGTCCCGTTTACTAGTGGACAGCTTCCGTTCTATATCGGAATCAGTGGTAGCTCCGGTATCTCATCTGGGGGGGTCAAACCTCACTACCATGCATTTGCAGAGTTTACCTTTGTAATGAGTGGAAGCGGATTCAAGACCATCAATGGACATTCCCATTTAATGAAACCCGGAGCGACCTGTCTTTATCTCCCACATCATGTGCACGAGAGCCAAAATGATCGGCGCAACCCCCCGAAGGTCTATTGCTGCATGTTCGATCTCCAATTGCTGACGAGCTCCGCACTGGAAGATGAATGTCTAAAGACTTTGTATCAGGTAGGTAGTCGCTACCCTTCCTATGTTTACCTGGAAGATAAGTCCTTCACCCGGATGCAGGTTTTGCTGAATGAGTTGCAAAGTGAATTTCTACAGCCTTACGATACGTTTGGAAGAGAAACGAACATTCGATGCAAACTGACCGAAGCCTTGCTGATCTTCTTGCGCAGCCTAGTAGCCGCACAAACCACGGAGCGAGAAGAGCAGATAACGAGAGGAAATTCCGTTTTCTGGGAAATCCTTCGATACATTCATGTTCACTATAAGGAGCCCATCACGAGAGAAATCGTTGCGCAGCATTTTCATCTCAGTTCACCGTATGTCAGCCGCTTGTTCAAAGAATATACCGGAGAGCATTTTTTGCAATTTGTGCATAAACTAAGAATCAAGGCCGCCGCCCATCTATTGGCAATAACAGATACGCCGGTATCCGAGATTGCCTTCGAGGTCGGTTTCGAATCCTTCCGCACATTCGCTCGTGTTTTCCGGGAACTTAAAGGCCAGACTCCGACCGAATATCGCAATGCGCAACGTGAGATGGCATCGGGAACTAGAGTCGCGAAACAATAATTTTAAAAGTATTCTTATCATCCATTTAAGGAGCAATCAAGAAAAGCCGTATAGCCACAAAGAGAGTCATTAGGTGTTTGTTTGCAAGGTGGATCATTTTCTCGCTGTCAGGTGAAAATAAAGTATTAGACTCCCATGCTGCTAACGCAGCACCATCAGATAACGTAGTGGCCGGCAAGAGCGACATTAATACCGCTTTGCGTGAAGCGGAGGAATCAGCAAACCAGAAAATTAGCACACTTGGCAAATAACGCATAAAGGGAAAAGACCCGCGGAACTTAAACAGCAGGTTTTTCCCTTTTATGAAAACGGGAAAGCGGCACGGACATTTTCCCTTTTCTGTAAACTCCATTTGCAAATCTGCGACATCGTCAATCCACGAATCGCCGCTCACTCAGCCAAACCAATAGCGACAAACCGTAGCAAGCTCCTCAGCTTTTTTGACAAAGCCCATTTCTCAGGCTATACAGGAATGTTTAGTTTAAAGCCAAACAAGAAGAATGATCTTCATTCATACTTCTGCAAATATTCAAATAACTGAGAAAACATTTCCTGTCTGTGACGCTTCAAACCATGGGTATCGTCATGAAAGATCGTAAGCTCACAGGGGACGCCGTTGTCCCGAATCAAGTTTTGGATCTTTTGAACCTCTTCATTCGTGGATGTTGTATCCTGTCCACCGTGAAACATCAATAAAGGGCTTTGGATTCTGCTGCTTTGTATAAGTGGAGATCTTCTATTTTTTTCGGTTTCCATCTGTTCGGGATCAGAGGGATATGCTCGAGACTTGTAAAACCCGAGGTGATCCAGATCCGTGACCCCCCATAAAGTAATTCCTGTAACCCATAACGTTGCATTGTCGGCAAGAGCCAATAGAGTTAACAATCCACCATAGCTATAGCCGATCAGAGCAAGCGGACGGAGATACCCAGTTCTTCGTTTCCAATCCAAGCCGCTCTCCATCACATCCCATACATCAGCCCGCCCCATTTCTCCTATGTTGGCTTCTTGATGTTCTTTACCAGCTCCAATCTGCCCACGATAAACTGGACAAATGACTTCGTATCCCTTATGTAATAGATGCCTGATTATTGGGTTTCCCTCATCGATCGATGCAGAAGGACCACCAAAAATGAATTCCACAGCAAGATGTTTGGGTTCATCAGGGATTAAACGAAGCACTGGTACCTGTTTCCCATCTCGGGATAATATCGTGTATTTTTCGCGCCGGTAGTTAAGTCTTGGCCATTCTTCAGCTTGAAATATACAGGGACAGTCGTCGGCATAATCCCATTGGTGCACTTGCTTTCCTCTATGGGCTATGTAAAATAAGCGCTCCCTTTCCACATACCATGCCGGTCCCCGCAGGGTTTGCATTATTGGAGAACACCCGAACAAGCTTATCTTATGAATCGCCGTCTGATCATTTAAGGAGTAAACGGCGATTTCGTGCTTGAACATGCACAGCACTTGATTCATCCCCGGTCTAAATGCTCCGCCGATTATATCTGGAGATGTGATCGACCACAAAAGGTTCATATCTTCAACTCGTAATATCTTTAGAGCCACGGACCCATTAGCTTGCACTTCTTTGATCAAAAACGAGTTAGAGTCATCAGACCAACAAAAGCGTCCTGATTCGTGACTGCAGCCACTATCCCCTGGAACGATAAATTCGGTCCCCTTCTGAATGTCTGCAATAATTATTTGTTTAAGCGGGTTTGGAGAGTCGAGATATTGCCTGTGGAACACAACTAATCTACCATTGGGCGACCATTGCGGAAAACGATCTACCGCATCATTGTCGGTTACCTGATGCCTAATATTTCTCAATAGATCGATGTGGTAAATATTTGGGGGTATCTTTCTATCTGTATTGTTCGCTGGATAGGCATTGTAAACGAGAGAGTTCCCGTCAGGCGACCATTCACAAAAAGAGGCATGTTGGCCTGAAGTATTCTTGATAGTAGTTGTCGATCGCATTACAACATCATGAAAATAGATATTTCCGTCTCCAAAAAACGAAATTCGACGACCGTCAGGAGAAAACCGTGGACCTTGAGGAATAAAATGCGGGCCTACCTCACTGACCATGCTTTTCGAAGAGATGTCGTGAATCACCATATTTTTACTGCCGTTCGATAGAAGCTGCAAAATTGCCATCCTGTTAGAGTGGGGATGGACATCCAGATCGATAAACATCCGAAAACATCACCTCCTATAAGACTGGGAATAATTCGCGTATAATCGATCAGTAAAGTTGCTGAAATACTAGATAACCAGTAAAAGGTATTTCAACACATTTACTCCAATATCCTGCTCGTTCGTAGCGAAGGGCCGCCATGCGGTAGCCCTTTCAGCGTTGCACAATCGTATCCGTCGTAGGAGGGCGCAATACAATGCTAACCTCAATTCACAGCTTTAATATTTATCAGGGATGGTTTTAGCTTTTGAAATAAATGTTGAGAGTTCACTTTTTCAAAATTCCAGAGCATGATGATCCGTAAATCTAGAGCAGGATAATACCAGATTTCCGATCGAAACCCCGGTGTCCCTCCCCTAATCGATTGAAAATCTGATCCCAGAAACCAGCCGAGTCCATATTGTAAATTCGGATCAAACGTCGTGGTATAGTAAGGGGTAAACAACTTACGCAATGATTCCTGCGAAAGTAATTTTCCTTTGAATAAGGCGTCGCACCACTTGTCCAGATCACGAGTCGTTGAATACAATTCGCCCGGCGCATCTACGATTTCACTCAAACGGTCATTATCGGCATTGATCATTTTGCCGTTCTCCATGGAGTGCCCGTAAGCACGGCCTGGGTTATGCAGTCTCGGCTTTACGATTTGAGATGAGTCAATTAATCATAGAAAAAAAAGATTTTATCGATTACGTGGCGAGTACCGGTTGCCGTCTTGTGTAATTGAGCTATAGTATCCGTTAGTTGAATAAGTATTGATGCCGAAATTGTAAGGCAGATAGGCTGTTTTCTTATTCAAGATACTTATCAATGTGTTCCACTTCAAACAATCCGCTCTCATGGATGAATTGCTTAAGTAAATAATTATGACCACTTCCATAAATAACCAAAATTCGATCATCTTCCGTAGCCAATCTAGCAATGTTGGAGAATATGATTAAGTTTCTCCGATACCACCAACGCAACCAAAATGGACCTATGTAATCAGGATAATCACCCAAGCGTGCTCTATATCGAATATAATATTGATGATCAAAAGCATTTAGCTCCTCATCGTTGTGCGATCGAATCATTTCCAACACTGTACCAGGCTTGTACATCTTACGCAGTTGTTCCGTGTGTTCTTCTGCTTCTTTGGCTAACTCAGGTTGATTTATTTCTGCTTCTTCAAAGCCGCGTTCCAACAAATCAATATCAGCCTGTTCAAGGTGCATCCAATCCGTTGCATAAATGTTCTCGTGTCCGAGATCGTGGGCAATGCGAAACCCTAGTTGTTGAATCTCATTTGCTGGCAGTTCTAAATCCCCTGAAAGATATTTCCGATATTCTACATTTAGCTCATCGTTTCGCTCGGCAACTTTCTCCACACAAACTTTCGTCGGACGGAACTCCGTGATTCGCTGTACCAATTCTTGAATTTCTTTCTGACGATAGGGTTCAAGGATGTCTTCAACATAGCGAAAATGGAAAACACCCAACACTAACACAATCGGCTTGCTTCTCATACACATTATCCCTCCTGTTTCCAAATGACGATAACAAGTGTTTATATTCGTTCCGAAAAAGTAATCCCCTTCCAAAAAAGTATGATTTATACGTTAGTCTACCCGTTAGCTTAATAAAAACGGCAGCCGATCATCTGGCCGGCTGCCGTTGCGTTTAATTTTAACTATAGCCTTCGTGAGCGGAACACCTTGTGTGCGGCTATTTCTCCAACTCATAGCGGGCCGCGATAATGCCCGACTTGAGCGTTCGGCTGGACAGCAGCTTGAGCCTGATTTTCTCGCCGCCGTCGTCGAATACCGATTTTCCGCCGCCCAGGACGACCGGACAAATGGTAAGCAGGAATTCGTCGATCAGACCAAGCTTAAGCAGCGTCTTCGCCGCTCCCGGACTGCCGAAGATAACGAGATTTTTGCCAGGCTGCTCCTTGAGTACCTTGATTTCCTCGGCGATATTATCCTTGATCAGCATTGTATTGTTCCATTCCACCTTGTCCATCGTGCCGGAAATGACGATCTTCTTAACATCCTGCAGCCATTTGGCATGCTCCATATCATGCCTCGACGCATTCGGATTGTCCAGCACCTTGGGCCAGTAGCTCTCCATCATGCGATACGTCGTGCGTCCGTAAACGGGAGCTCCGACTTCGGCTACGATCTCCTCGGCGTATTTCTCTAATTCCTCGTTGTACGGAATCCAATCGAGTCCTCCGTTCGAATCCGACGCATATCCGTCCAGCGACACATGCATGAACAATACGAGTTTTCTCATGTCGTTTCTCCTCCGATTTCAAATTGATTTGGGTCGATTCTTTTGGCCGTTGGCTCGCGTTTCATTCTTGTGTTACATTTAATATAAATCATTACGTTACGTAAGGTTCAAGTGGAAATCTGACTTTTTTGAAGACAATAAGGTTGGGCAAACTGCCCCAGCCGATGCAACTGCCGCCTTAAATTCAGAAATTTGGGTAATGGCTGCAAGTGTTGAATGTATAGCCGTATGATTACATTGTACCCCACTTATTGTTGAGCACTTCTGCCCGTCCCTCGCAACGGCGGACTTTGACCGGCTTCCGCCGGGGATCGATCAAGTTATCGACCCGTTTATGAAGCTGCTTGTCGCCGAAATATGAACCTTTAAACATTTCCATGAAATGAATACATTGAAGGAAGTTTACTCTGAGGCACAATTAACATCGGGACTGATAACTTTGAAAAAATAGAATTTGCGGTAGAAATATCAATCCACCTTACTTCTACAATCTCATGATCGGGGTCTAGACTTCCTAGTTCTCCATTTATGATTAATGCCGTAAAGGTGAATAGTACGGCGTGATGCCCAACTCCAGTAAAAAATGCTTCTCTTACCGAGTAAAGACCTGTTACCTCTATATCGACGCCCGCTTCTTCCTTTGTCTCCCTAATAGCGGCATGTTCCAATGTTTCTCTAGGTTCTACCGCCCCACCAGGCAAACTCCAATCGGAAGTACCTCCCCTTTTATTTCGTACCATCAAAACCCTTTCTGATTTTTCGTCAAAAATGAGGGCACTCGCCACATCAACTCTTTTCAAACAATCTCCCCTCCCGATTAAACTGAATATTGGCCTGACACGCACTATTGCTTGAATCATAACTTCCATTATTGAGCGGGAACAGCACGATCAGGGCAATTAATAATTGTGATAGGAAGACCTGTTCCCGGAGGTCAGAGCCGTCGAGCGGAACTGCCCTGGTGTCTTACCCGTCAATTGCTTGAACGCTTTATTAAAATGGCTCAAGTCGTTAAAGCCGACCTCCTGCGCGATATGGATGATTTTATCGCCGGAGCTGCGAAGCAGCTCGCACGCCATGCCGATTCGCACCTCGTTGCGGTATTCCATGAACGTTTTCCCGGCATACTGCTTGAACTTGGCGGTAAAAGCCGCCGCGCTCATGCCGCACATCTGGTATATTTGCTCCATCATAATCGGCTGCGCATAATGAAGCTTGGTGAACTCGCACACCCATGCCATCACCGATTTTTCGTCCCGCACAGCAGACAGCGGCTCAGACACCCGTTTCTCGTACCATCGGCTTAAGGAGATGAACAACTCCATCAGCATCGCTTTGACGCACAACCGGTAACCCAATTCTTTTTTTCCATACTCGCCTACGATCCTGTCGAGCACAAACTTGGTTTCCAGCCCTTCGTTCACCGTCAGCTTCAAGTGATACTGAAATTCCGAAGAAACGCGAATCATCGGCTCCAGATAGAAAAAACGGATAAACGGAGTGACCTGCGACAGCTGGCGAAGCTCCGCTTCAAGCAACTCCGGCAGAAACAATATATTGTATACCACCATCGGCACACTGCCCGTCACTCGGTAACCGTGTTCCGCCTGCGGCTCGATGACGAAAAAATCGCCTCTGGCGATCGGATAGGTTTCCCCCTGGTAAATATGCTCGCCCTCGCCTTCGGCAACGAAAACGCATTCAATGAATTCATGCTTATGAGGCGCAATTGCGTTCGAGCGGAACTCGTAAGGCGCAATATGAAACGGAAAATCCGGGCTTTCCAGGAAATGCTCTTTCGTGTAGTAGATCATCGCGATCCCTCCGGCAGCGAAACGTTCAAGCAGTTTTTTCCTATTGTAGCACCCTGCATCGCGGAATAGCCAAGAAAATATCCCATGTTTTGCAGCAAATTCGCCAAGCCTCCCGCTTCGCCGCATGGTATGTTTGATTCAGAAACCAGACTTGATGGATGAAAGGATGCGATAGTGTTGGCGGAAAAGACGGATCAGTGGGTAACGCAGGAAAAAGTGGAATTTTACAAAGAAAACGGCTTTGTGCAGATCGACAACGTACTGACGGCGGAGGAACTCGAGGAGCTGCGGGAATACGCCACTGAAGCGATGACCACGGAATCGAAGCATTCCGTCAGGACGGATCAGGATGGAGGCGCTTACTATAAGGTATTGAACCAAAAAGTAAACGTATGGCGGGACCACGGCGGAATGGCCAAATATTCGCTCCACCCGCGGCTTGCGTCGATCGCGATGCGTTTAACCGAGGCGAGCGGAATCCGTTTGTTCCACGATCATTTGCTTTGGAAAATGCCGGGCGATTCCAAGCCTACTCCTTGGCACCAGGATACGGTCAAATGGCCGATGAACGAAACAGGTGCGCTCTCGATATGGCTAACCCTTGATGACGTGGACGAGCGAAACGGCTGCATGATGTTCATACCGAAATCGCATACGGCCGGCAAGCTGAAAAATATAAGCCTGGTGGATCCTGTCGACATCTTCGAGTATGTCAAAGGAACGGAACTGGAGAATCAACGGCCTGTCATCGTGCCGCTCAAAGCGGGAAGCTGCACGTTTCACGACGGATTGACGTTTCACTATGCTCACGCCAATCAGACTGATAAGCCGCGCCGGGTACTCGCCACCATTTACATGAAAGACGGTACGACATATAACGGCGCCAGCCATGTGATGACGAACGAGCAAGGTCTGGTTGTCGGCGAGCCGATTCGCGGACCGCTGTTTCCGCTACTTGCCAAAGCCTGATATCGCTACCTCCAGCGCGTTCAACAATAGGCAGGACAGAATACGGACAACCGATCCGCAGGCTGCCCTGTCTTTTCTGTTGCTCGAAAAGATTCGTACCGACGCACCCGCCGTTACTTTTTCAGCTGTGCGACCTGCTCTCGGTATCTTCGTCCGTTTCGTATTTGGAGGAACACCTCTTATTCAAGCCTCTCCCTCTGACCGCTGCAGTGCCCCGACCAGCCCTGCAAAGTGACGCCCGCGCTCTTCAAAGTTTCTGTATTGGTCATATGCGGTGCAGGCAGGGCTCAGCAGCACTGTGTCTCCCGGTACGGCCAGCTTGTGCGCTTGTGCCACTGCCTCGGTCAAGTCCCCGCAGCGAACAATGGCCGGGCAGTTCGGCACTCCTCGTGCGGCAGCCTCAATTTGACTTGCCGCTTCGCCGATCAACAGCAACACCTTGACATGGTTAGGAAGCAGACGTGCCATCTCATCAAACGGTACCTTCTTATCTCGCCCGCCAGCGATCAGCAGCACCCGGCCCCTGTGCGCGTGCAGCGTGGCAACGGTACGGGCAGGACTGGAGCCGATGGAGTTGTTGTAATAATGAACACCGTCTACAGTTGCCACCCATTGGTTTCGGTGCTCCACGCCGGCGAAGGTGCGCACCGTCTCCAGAATGGCCTCGTCCGACACGGTTCCCCGCACGGCGGTCATGGCAGCCATGACGTTTTCTACGTTATACCACCCAGGCAACCGAATATCACGAACAGGTACCAGCCCGTCGATCACATCATCGTGGACCGCGTGTCTGCCGAAGTACCTGGTTTGCCCCCGCCCCCACAGTGTGGCGGTCGCAGGATTGTCGCCGTTCAGGACGGCAAGATCGCCAGCCTTCTGAAAGTCCAGCAGCCGGCTCTTGGCGGCGATATATTCATCCATGTCGTAATGCCAGTCGAGATGATTGGGCGAGAGATTGGTAATTACCGCCACATGGGGAGAGCGCGTCATGTCCATCAGCTGGAAGCTGGACAGTTCGACCGCACATACGTCCTGCGGCGACATCTCTGCAGCGCGCGTCAGCAGCGGTGTGCCAATGTTGCCGCCGAGATGCACCGTGCGCCCGTCGTTGGCCAGCATGTCGGCAATCAACGAAGTCGTGGTAGTTTTACCGTCCGAACCGGTCACACCGAAGATGGGACACGGACACAGCGCGAAGAACTCCTCCATCTCACTGGTCACACGACTGCCGCCCGCGCGGGCCGATTCCAGTGCCGGATGGTTTGGCCGCATGCCCGGAGTGCGGAATACCATGTCGCCGCCAACGCGATCCAGGTAATTTTCCCCTATGTGCAGCCTGACGCCCAGATTGTCCCATTCCTCTCGGGGGAGGTCCGGGTCGCGGTCCCGCACGGTGACGATTGCGCCGGCCGAGCAAAGCATGCGGATCAGCGGTGCGTTGCTAACCCCGACGCCGATGACAGCTACATCTCGGCCGGTCAGCGATTGGATATAAGCTTCATAAGCAGGATTCATAGACACCTCCAACAAGGAATATCAATAAATCGAATATACCACATATCGAGGTATTGAAATGATCCGGCTCAAGCAGGAGCGTCTGCGGAGGCCGCTCTTACTTTATTTTAATGACTACTTTTCCCTTGGCCCTTCCACTTTCCAGATAATTAAATCCTTGCCCGGCATCTTTCAAAGGAAACACCTTATCGATAATAGGCTTAATGAGACCTCCTTCAATAAACTCCTTTAAAACCTTCAATTGTTTTCCGCTCGGTTTCATAAAAAGGAAGTGATACTTGCGGTTGTGGCCACAAAAGCGCCCATCTGCTTGGCCAGTTGAATGGCGAAGGTTCCTACGCCTCCCGAGCCTGCGTGAATCAACACTTTTTGGCCTTTTTGAAGATGCAACAGATCGACAAAAGCCTGGTAAGTCGTAAGTCCGATCAGCGGTATCGATGCCGCCTCTTCAAAGGTTAGATTCTCCGGTTTCAGCCAAATATCGTCCTCATGAACAGCAATAAATTCGGCTAATGTGCCGATTCGATTTTTGCGGGGTCTTCCGTACACTTCATCTCCAGGTTTAAATGTATTCATGGTGCCCTGTGCATTCATCTTCAACGGCTGTAATTAACGATTTGAGTTGTTCAAGTGGTTTACGGATCGTCAATACATAGTAGTTTTCTACGCCTTTTTTGTCGGATTTAATAAAACCGGACTGTTTCATTACTTTTAAATGATGGGATACAGCAGGTCTGGACAAATTCATATGGCCTGATATTGTATTTACATTCAGTCCCATTTTATTCTGTGCCAACAGCATAATAATAGCTTGACGGTTTTCATCAGTCAGTACTTCCAACCTTACTCAGAATCAGGATCGAAATGCACTTCATCTCTCTCTAACGGGTCAAACGGCGAAATGAAAAGGCACCCTCATCACAAGGGTGCCCCGTATTAAAATCGAAACGTATCGTCTGTGATCGGAGCCACCTTCGCTACTGCGTATGTGGAGCCTTTCTGTGAGAAGAAGTCATATGTCGAGCCCTCATTGCGAATTCCGTTCATAACGATCGGATTCACTTCCTCGTCCGGGAACATGACTTCAAAGCCGATATTCATAAGCGCTTTGTTCGCATTATAGCGGACGTAGCTTTTGACATCAGGACTTAGTCCGGTTTCCGCATACAAGTCGTTCGTATAGCTTACTTCGTTGTGATAAAGATCGAGCAGGAACTCGTAGGCCCAGACCGTCAGTTGTTCCTTCTGCTCCGCCGTGAACTGCTTGAAACGCTGCTGGGCGAAATACCCGATTGCAACGCCGTGAATGGACTCGTCCCGGAGAATGAGCGATATCACTTCCGCGCTGTTCCGCAGGACGCCTTGTCCACCTAAGTACAGCGGGAAGAAAAACCCGGAGTAGAACAAGAAGGACTCGAGCATGACCGACGCGAACATCGCCTTCCACAAGGAGACATCGTCGCCTTCTTTGATCGAAAGATAGACGTCGCTGATTCGCTTCGCCTTATATTGCAAATACTCGTTGCGCTTGACCCAGTCGAAAATCGCGTCGATCTCGCTGTTCGTGCACAAGGTCGTGAAAATGTACGAGTAGGATTTCGCATGAATGGCTTCGAACGAAGCGAACACCGTGTACAAAGCTTTCTCTTGCAAATTCGGCTCATAACGGGCGATTTCGTTCATTCCGATATTCGTCTGAATGGTGTCGAGCAGCGTTAACCCGCCGAGCACCTTCTTATAGGTATCCTGATGCGCGAAATCCTGCCATTGCTTGATGTCTTTGCTGACCGCGATTTCTTCCGGGAACCAGATCTGCTTCCATTGCTGGTCCCAGAACACTTTGGTCAGCTCATGCTGGTTGCGGTTCCAGTTAACGGCCTCGAATGCTTTTAAATCGAACATGAAACACACTCCTCGATCGTTTGCAGGCGCTGACGCACGTAGTACACCGTCTTGATCCCTTTCATCCAGGCATAGATGTACAGGCGGGCCAATTGCTCGGTCGTCCATTGGTCGGTCACGTATAAGGTCATCGATATCCCTTGGTCAATGTGACGCTGAGCAGCTGCGTATAGGTCTATCATTTGATACTGGTCGATCTCATAAGCTTCTTTATACAAGGAGATGTTGTCGTTGTTCAAGAACGGCATCGGATAGATGGTGCGGCTGTCGGCGTAATCGCGAATCTCCACCTTCTCCGTGCATGGGGCGATCGAAGCCGTACTGCTACGGATGTAAGAGATGCTTCCGGTCGGCGCGATCGCGAGGCGATAGGCATTAAACAAGCCGTGTTCCATGACTTGTTCCTTCAAGGTGCACCACATCTCTTGCGTAATCACCGGAACGTTGCCAAGCGCCTTTCTCACTTGTTCCGGCAGCTCGGTAACCTCTTTGGACACGTATGGATCGAAATAAGTACCGTTCGCGTAGTCGCTCTGTTCGAAACCGTGGAACGTTGCTTTCTTCTCCTGGGAAATCCGCATCGACGCAAGCAGCGTGTAATAGTTGACGGCTTCCATGAATACGTCCAGGAACTGAACGGACTCCTTCGAGCCATACAATATTCCTTGAGAGACCAGATGACCATGCAGGTTCATCAGCCCAAGGCCGACCGAATGCATGAGGCGATTCGCTTTGGCGACCGACGGAACGTTCTTGATTTCCGTCATCATGGACACATTCGTCAATAGGCGCATCGACGTGTCGATCAATTGTTCGAAATTGTTCTCTTGCACCGCTTTATGAATGTCAAGGGAACCCAGGTTGCAGGATACGTCTAAGCCGTATTCATTCTCCGTGCCGTGGTCATTAATAACGCTCGTCGATTGAACCTGCAAAATTTCCGTACACAAGTTGGACATCTTCACCCGTCCTAGATTGCGCAGCGGATGCTTCTCGTTCACATGATCGTCGAACACCTCGAACGGATAACCCGATTCGAACTGCGCTTTCTTGACCTCCGTGTACAATTTGCGCGCATTGATCCGCTTGATCTTACGAATGTTCGGATTGTCCAAGAACTCATAGTACATTTCGCTAATGCTGATTTCGGACATCCTTTTGCCGTATTCCTTGTAAATGTCGTACGGGCTGAAAAGCACGATGTCCTTGTCCCGCTTCATCAGCTCGAAAAAGATGCTCGGAACGATGATTCCAGTTGACAACGTCGCAAGGCGGATTTTTTCGTCGGCGTTCGGCTTCTTGGCTGAAATGAAGTTCTCGATATCAGCGTGGAAAATGTTCAGGTAAATTACGCCGGAGCCGTTGCGCTGGCCCAATTGGTTCGAATAGGAGAACGAATTCTCGAGCAGCTTCGCGACCGGCATGACGCCGCTCGCGCGGTTCAGTATCTCTTTGATCGGATCGCCGAGAGGTCTGAGGTCGGTCACGTTTACCCCGACACCGCCGCCTAAGCGGGACAGCTCCAGGCAATAGCCTATATTCTCGGCAATGCTGTTCATCGAATCGTCCATTGTCAGCTTAAAGCAGCTGACAAGCTCTCCGCGCGCTTTTTTGCCGCTGTTGAGTGCGGTTGGCGTTGCCGGCTGATACGCCGACATCATGACCTCTACCGCGCGCTCCGCCAGATGCTCGTCCCCTTGCGCCAAGTACAACGCGGTAATGACGATTCGATCCTCATACTTCTCCAGAATTTCCTCGCCATTCCTGCTTTTCATCGCATAGCTTTCATAAAATTTGCTCGCGCTCATGAACGAAGGAAACCGAAATCCGTAAGCGTAAGCCTTGTCGTAAAGCTGCTCGATAAACGACATGTCGTACTGCTCCAAAAATTCGGATTCATAATAGCCCTCGTCGACGAGATAACGTATTTTTTCTCTTGTATCGATGAAGTAACGCAGCTTCGCGTTGACGTGCTCTAAAAAGTAGCGGCGCGTTGCCTCTTTATCCTTGGCGAGATCCAGCTTTCCCGTCCGGCTGTATTGATTCAGCATCTCGTTGTTCAATTTCAAATAGGATTTCATCCGACGTGCTCCTCTCGGAAACATTGCTCGTAATAGTCGTGAATGGCCTCATAGTCTTCCGCGAAGCCGCGCATGTCGATCTTGCGCACGAGCGGGACATTCAGCTGCCGCGCGATCGAATCGCCGGCTCCGCCGAACACGTTATGGCCGAAGTTGCTGTTACCGCTCACGATGACGCCGCGGCAAAGCTTGCCGTTCCTCTCGAGAAACAGCTTCACCTTCGCCGGGATCTCTCCTAGGCCGTCCGTATATGTAAACAGCAAAAAAGGCTCCGCAAGCATACGGTCTTCTTCGATTTCGATCGCAGGCAACCGAAGCCGCGAAACAATATACCGGACATTACCTGTACGGCTCGCAAAAGCGATCATACGTTCACCTGCTCCATAAGTTTGACCATTTCGCTCGTATCAAAAATAAACTCGCCGCCAGCTTCCATAACCGGCAAGCTCGTGACTCCCGCTTCTAGTAATCTTTCACGCGCCTCTTCGTCATGATCGATGTTGACGATCTCGACTGCGAGACCAGAACGCGCAATTTCAGATTTGATCCACATGCATTTCGGACATACCGTTTTCGTATAAAGTTTCATACCGATTCTCCTCCGGTTTCGTTTTGGTCGAATAAAAAAGCACCCTCGGGGATGAGAGCGCGGCCACCGACATCATTCGACTCTAGTTTTAGATAACGAGCCTTGTGCCATCGGCGCACCCAACATAGAATCCTATGTCTTCATGGCGCCGGCACCTGACCGATATTCGTATTTTAAATGAAGTACAATCATCATAGCATACGTACGCCAATATTCCAATATACAGTATGTTAATTGTCCTTTTGATCCTTTTCCATCAATATATTGATATGACAAGCTTCCCGTTTGGACCATAGAATAAAACTATGCCTGGGTATAGCTTTTTTGTGTTTCCCGATAGCAGCTTCCGCGCTCTATACTAAAGCCAACATTCACGCAAGGAGCTGTTACAATTGAAAACATCCATTATCGGTTATCCACGAGTCGGAGCGCTAAGAGAGCTTAAATTCGCATCGGAAAAATACTTCAAAGGCATGCTTCCCGTCGAAGAACTGCAACAAACGGCGGCTCAGCTTAGATCGGCCAACTGGAAGCTTCAGCAGGAGAATGGCATCGATTTCATTCCGTCCAACGATTTCTCCTTCTACGACGGACTGCTCGACACAGCTTGCTTGCTCGGGATCGTTCCGCAACGATACCTAGCGCTCGGCCTAAGCCCGCTGGAGACGTATTTCGCAATGGCGAGAGGCTATCAAGGCGACAAAGGCGACGTTAAAGCGCTGGCGATGAAAAAATGGTTCAACACGAATTATCACTATATGGTGCCCGAAATCGACGATACGACAAGCATCCGTTTGGCCGGATCGAAGCTATTGGACGAATTTACGGAAGCCAAACAGCTCGGCATCGCAACCAAGCCTGTGCTGATCGGAGCATTCACCCTGCTCAAGCTCGCGAAATTCACCGGCTCGAAGAAAGCGAAGGATTTCGTGCCTGCGGTTGTCGAAGCTTATACGGCTGTCCTGAACCAATTGAATACGCTTGGCGCAGCATGGCTTCAACTGGATGAGCCTGCATTGGTAACGGACTTGACTGCGGAAGATATCGCACTGTTCACGGAGCTTTATAACGGTATCCTGTCCGCCAAAGGCAGCGTAAAAGTTGTCGCGCAGACGTATTTTGGAGACGTTCGCGACTGCTATCAGCTGCTTCAAGCGCTGCCGTTTGACGGGATCGGCATCGATTTCATCGAGGGCAAGCAGTCTTTGGACCTCGTGCGCAAGCATGGCTTCGCAAGCGACAAGGTGCTATTCGCCGGCGTAATCAACGGCAAGAACATCTGGAAAAACCAATACAAGCAGACGATTGCCCTCGTTCGCGAGATTAGCAAGCATGCAAGCCAAGTCGTGCTCGGCACTTCATGCTCGCTGCTACATGTCCCCTACACGATTAAGCACGAAACGAAGCTGACGGCGGCGAATAAGCAATATTTCGCGTTCGCGGAAGAAAAGCTGCGCGAGCTTGCAGAACTCAAGTCGATTCTGGAGCAAGCAAATCCCGAAGCCTCCGCTTTGTATACAGAGAATGAGAAGCTGTTCAGCGCATCCCGCCTCGCGAACGACAACTCGGTACAGAAGAGAGTGGCGGAGTTGACGGACGCCGACTTCACGAGATTGCCTGCCTTCGCCGAGCGGGAAACGATTCAGAAAGCGAAATTCAATCTGCCGCCGTTACCTACGACGACGATTGGTTCGTTCCCTCAGACAGCTGACGTCCGCGCAAACCGTGCAGCCTTTAAGAAAGGCAACATCACCGAGGAACAGTACAAGCAATTCAATTTTGACCGTATCGCAGAGTGCATTGTCCAACAGGAAGAAATTGGGATTGATGTCATTGTTCACGGTGAATACGAACGCAACGACATGGTCGAATACTTTGGCGAATGCTTGGACGGCTTCATCTTCACTGAGAACGCTTGGGTGCAGTCTTACGGGACACGCTGTGTCAAACCGCCGGTCGTGTGGGGCGACATTAGTCGCAGCAAGCCGATTACTGTAGAATACTCGGCGTTCGCGAAGAGCCGTACCCACAAGCCGGTCAAAGGCATGCTGACGGGTCCAGTTACGATCCTGAACTGGTCGTTCCCCCGCGAAGATATCAGCCTGAAGGAAAGCGCTCTTCAGATCGGTCTTGCGATTCGTGACGAAGTACTCGATCTTGAAGCCAACGGCATCGAGATTATCCAGATCGATGAAGCCGCATTAAGAGAGAAGCTGCCGCTGCGTCATTCGGACTGGCAGAGCGAGTACTTGAGCTGGGCGATTCCTGCCTTCAGACTCGTGCATAGCGGCGTCAAAGCCGAAACGCAAATTCATACCCATATGTGCTACAGCCAGTTCAACGATATCCTTCGCGATATCGATGCGATGGACGCCGACGTCATTACGTTCGAAGCATCGCGCTCCGACTTGGCCATCATCGACGCAATCAACGAGTGCGGCTTCCGTACTGAAGTCGGCCCAGGCGTATACGACATCCATTCCCCTCGGATTCCAAGCGTCGAAGAGCTGAAACAAGGACTAGATCGCATGCTGGACAAGATCGAGGTCTCCAAGCTATGGGTTAACCCGGACTGCGGACTTAAAACTCGCGGTGTCACTGAAACGTGGGCCAGCTTGAAGAACCTTGTCCAAGCAGCCAAAGAAGTAAGAGCAACATTGTAATAACGGACAAGAGGATGGGCTCAAGCGAGCTCATCCTCTTGGTTGATGATCGGATAGCCGAAATCCGTAATGACTGTTTTGAGCTTCAGAACGTAGGCGGCGGCCAGCTGGCTCAAGCTCGCCTTCGGATTCACGATGTAACCTACCTGTATGCTCTCGTCCGTGCGCAGCCGTACGGATTTAATTTGCTCCCCGTTCAGATCCTTGTTCAGTACGCCCGAGCTAATGGTATAACCATTGAGCCCGATCAGCAGGTTGAATAACGTGGCGCGGTCACTGACCAATATTTTCTTCTTGTACGTCCGTGTGCTGAGTATTTCCTCCGCGAAATAAAAGGAATTATATTCGCCTTGCTCAAAGGCCAGGCACGGGAAGTCATCCAAATCTTCGATGTCCAGCAGCGACTTGGAGGCAAGCGGATGCTCCTCACTGATGAATACGTGCGCTTCCGCTTGGAACAGCGGATGAAATCGCAGCTCGTTGTCCTTTAATATCTTCTGAATCACCTTTCGATTGAATTCGCTCATATAGATGATTCCGAGCTCGCTTTTCATATTCCGTACATCTTCGATAATCTCGTAGGTGCGTGTTTCGCGCAGCGTACACTCGTACTCATCCACGTTAAGCTCCTTCAGCAGACCGACGAAAGCCTGTACCGAGAAGGCGTAATGCTGTGTTGAGATCGAGAACAGTTTCTTCGAAGGCTTACGATTCATATACCGCTGCTCGAGAAGCTCGGCTTGCTCCACGACTTGCCTGGCGTAGGATAAAAACTCCGCTCCGTCGCTTGATAGCACGATTCCCTTGGACGATCGAAGGAAAATCTCAATACCCGCTTCCATCTCGATTTCTTTCACCGCGTTGGACAAGCTCGGCTGCGAAATAAACAGCCTCTTTGCCGCTTCGCTTATGGAGCCGCAACTAACGATGGTCAGAATATATTTCAATTGCTGCAAGGTCATTGGAATCCCCCTTCACTCCAGAATTTGCTCCGTTTCACCCGTTCTAGCAATTGCCCGATCCGCAACTCCACTCGCTACCTGTCCTGCATTGGCAGACCCTAAACGGATGCTCCTTGATCCATTCAGAAACAATGAGATAAACATTGTCTTTCATATAAGGGCTAAACGCGGGATCTTCCATAATTGCAACCTGCTCTGGGATGGTATCAAGCAGCATAACCTCGTCGGTTTCAAACCCATCCGGCAACTCTCTAAGAATGCTCACCTTGGAGATATAAATATTTTTCACAAATACAAGATGACCCTGCTCATAGATTAAATATTGTCCTATCCTTTCAATCGACTCAAGCTCCCCGCCAGCCTCTTCATCCATCTCCCTGATAACCGTTTGTATAATTGACTCGCCTTCCTCTCTATTTCCCCCAGGTAATTCCCATCCGCGGCAACGATGTCTAACAAGAACCAATTTCCCTTTGTAAAAGGCGAAAATCAGCACACAGTTAGCTTCTTCCATTAGACACGTCTTCGTTAGTATGATTTTTTGATTGGGCAAGGCTCCAGGAAACTCATACTTCACACTTACCACCAACTTACTTTTATTTAATAACGGCTACTCCGCGTTTGACTCCCCATTTTTATCGAACGCCGGGGCGCACTCTATGAAACATGGTATCGGCTCGTGCCGCATCTGCTAACAACAATAAAAGGCGTCTTCCCTGTGAAAAAAAACATAGGGAAAGACGCCTGCATAATCTACATTATGACGGTTCATCTAACACCTCCCTATCTCCCGTAGGTACAGCAGTGCTGTCAGAACAGGCAGGTCTCCTGGCTCCGGAATCGTCACTCGGCAGCGGCCTTCCCGATCCATGTAGATCAGTGGCTGGTTGAGCTGCCTGCTCCTCCGTTACAGTGGCGGGACCGCGTCGGTATTGCACCGGACTTCCCTATTAAGTCAGAACGACAAGCACGCTCGCCGATCAGACACCTGTTCTCGATTATGCAATTTATACAAAATTAAATATATCTACATCTTACTCGACAATGAACGATAAAAACAAATGTCCCTTTGCCTAATATCCAGTAGTGGAGACTTCCTTCCTATATCACAATATACTAAAAACGCTAATATGTTCTAAACCACTATGCTCAATAACCCACTGAATTCCTCAAAATAGCAATATTTTCTTGAAGGAACGTCTGATTTTTTTTAATTCCTCTGTTTTTACACCAAACAACTGAGCTGAAAGCATCGTAAATATCATAAAGCGGCAGCACTCTTTCCAGAGCCAACATAGGTCGAATCGATTGATAACCTTCAATGAACGGTATCTTTGTCCTCGGATTGACTTCCCAAATATATCGATTGACTTTCGTAAAATCGATTTCCGACGATCCGCCACGGGCACTCTCGAAATCAATAATGCCGGCAACCTCGTTACCATTCACCAATATATTGCCTGGCCTAAAATCCATGTGAACCATGCAGGGTCCGTCCGGGTCCGGTAAAGCAGAGAACACTCGATCAAAGTGAAGAATACATCTTTCATACAATTCTGGTTCGAGAATTTCTTTGCATGGCTCTTTCCACTTTTCAAAATTACTTTGGATATGTAATCTCCAATTATTTTGCTCAAGTAACTTATAACCATCGGTTAGATGGTAACCATACCCAGGAGTTTGAACCTCATGGAGCTTAGCATGATACATGCCAATTTGAAAAGAGAGTTTCTCATCAATGACTCCTGTACAAGGCACACCTTGGATGGCTGAAAGAAGCAATGCTCCCGTAATAGTTTCATCCCCATACCAAATGTCCAATACCTTAGGAACAGGTATTATATCTTTTAATGTTTCAAGTATCTGAAATTCACGGAATAGTTTATCCTTGTTAAATGGAATTTTTACAAAAACGTTTTCTCCACTGGCAAGAGTAAGTTTGTATACATCGGAACTAAAGGACTCTGGAACATCTTCTATATTCAAGACGTTCAACTTTAGCTTTTCTATAACTTTTAGAATGGAACTCATATGTTACCCCCTGCTTTGGAGCGATTCTTCCAAATTGTTTCTCTGAAAGCTGAGTTTATTCCAATATGTTACATATACCATAATCTTGTCCCAGTACCAAGCCCCCTTTTCGAGGGGCCTCCAGACAATGGTCAAACCAGCATATTCCATCCAAAAAAAAGAAGCCACTCCACTGTCAGGAGTGACCATGAGTTCATTGCTTGTGCAAGTGAGTTCGCGAAGCGATAACATATTGAGCCTGCCAATCTGTCTTAAAACTGACTGGAATCTTTTGTTCTCCAGATCTCCGTCGCCCGCTTCCCCGCGCGAAGCTTAAACGGGATCGAAATACGTATTGTCGTTTACGACCGTGCCGGTCCCCGAATCGACAATGCCGGTTGAGCTTTGCAACCTCGTCCCGAAGATCAGTTGGTTGCCGTGAATCCGATTGTAGCTGTCTACGGCTGCGTTTACTTTGATCGCATTGTCCGACCCGTTGCGGACTTCATACTTCGAGGTCGCGTCCGGAACGGTCGTCCAGGCTGTAGTCACGACAGCGACTTTCGTGGTGCCGTTATACGAGGCAACATTTCGTTTCTGCCCGATCCCCGTTCCCGCCACGATAAAGAGCAGCATCCCGTTATATTCGCCCGATCCCGCGGACGCCGTCGACGCCAGCGTAATCGAATTCACGCCGCCCGCCGTGGCAGTGCCCGCATTTTTCAACCGATTGCGGATGATGTTGCCCTGGATGCTGTTGAAGCTCGACGCCGTCGCGAGAGATATATCCGCCCCGCCGGTATTGCCGCTTTCGTCAATGCAGTTACCAAAGACCTGACAATGGGTAACCGTCGCCATACGTACGCTGGTCGATTTCACATTCGTAAACAGGTTGTTGGCTACCTGCACGCCCGAGGACATTTTCACGTCGATGGCGACCCCGTTCGGGTTGCGTATCAAATTCCCTTCCACCAAATGATTTTTAATAATCGACATGTAGACGGCCCCCTGATACGTATACAGCACGTCAACGATGTTGTTCTTGAAAGTAACGTTATTGACGTTCCAAACCGAGCTAAACGCGCCTGTTTCCGTGCCGACAAACCGGTTCGATTCGACGACAATGTTTTCGACCGTACCGACTCTCCCGTTCAGGGCCAATCCGCCATTGGCGTTGTTTTGGAACAGGCAGTTCACGATCGTCACTTTTCGGCAAATCCCGCCTGTGTCGGGCTCGATGTCCATCCCGCATTGGGGCAGCGTACCTCTCGTATTCTCGAACGTGCAGCCGTCGAAGAGCACGTTCTCGCAGTACGTCACGCTGACACCCTGCCTGCGGTTGTTGTCGCAGCGTACGTTGAAGAAAGCGACATCCCTGCTGCCCGTTTTTACGCGGTCCTGCCCGACCACCGCCCCGTCGCCCCAGCAATTGGCCAGGTACAGGTTGCGAATCCGCACGTGCGTGGAGCCGCCGATGCCGATGGCGTACCCTTGCTCGCCGGTCGTCCCTGTATGCTCGTCCCGCTCGCCGATAATTTTCCCGCCGCCCTTTATGGTTACATTTTGTTTGCCGAAAATGTTGATGACATAATACCGTCCGGCGGACGTCGGTTTTGCTTTTAACACGGCTTGCGGGCTTATAACGATCGTCGTATTATCCTTCGCCTCAATGCCGGCGGACAAATCCCCGAGGCCCGATGCGTCCGCATCGATCAGGTAGACGCCTTGCGGAATGTAGGCCGTGACGTTCCCGCCGCCGATCGCGTCGTTGATCGCCTGCGTATCGTCGGTCACCCCGTCGCCCTTCGCCCCGAACCATTTTACGTTGACCGTTCCGGCGTCGTGCACCCGTTTGAACCGTTTGCCGCCGGTAGTCACGACGATCGTACCGGTATTGTCCGGACTAGAGACGTCTGTCTCGTCGTATAGGAAAATGCCTTCTTGGCCCGCATCAACTACAAAATAAGCGTCCTCCGGACGGGAATCGGCGCCGCCCCTAAGCTCAGCAAGCGTAACCTTGACGCAAAAATCGATGGAATCCAGGTCCTTCCAATGAAACTTGTCGTCACCCTTGCCATCTTTGACTTTACCGTATACGCTTTCCGTCACGTCCGATTGCCCTGAAGCAACCGGCGCACCCGTGTTTACTATTCCACTTGCCGCCAATACCGCTCCAGCTGCTCCAATCGAAGCCAACAGTTTTCTTCTGCTAATCGTTAAATCGTTCATTCCTTTCCCTCCCCATAGTTTCGTAATCGCTTACAAATCCGATGAATGAATAACTTCTTGTTTGGTTTGTCCCTTATATCCCCGGCTTCGGAGCTTCGGAGAGCTATCTATTGGCTTTTGGCCGCGATATCCCTATTGGCCGCTTCCCCCGCATCGCGAAGCGCGCTGTTGATGTCGGTCTCGTCGTTAATCACTTTGGTCATCGCAGTATTCAAATGAGGCTGAACCAGCGGGTCGTTTTTCGAAGGCGCATACGGCGGAGCGAATTTACTTTTGAATACGCCTTTCGTGTTTTTCCCCTGAAGCGATTTGATATTGTTGCCATACATCTCTTTCAGTGCCTGGTCGTTCAGCGAGGTGAACCTGCCGTTGTTCGTAATTAATTTTTGCGTTTCCGCACCGGTCAGCAGGTCGATCGCCTGAAACGCTTCTTCCTTATGCTTGCTCAAAGCCGAAAGCATCAGGAAATGGCCGGACGAGGCACCTGCCACATTCGGTAAATCCGGGTAGCTCGGAAACTGGACGAGGTCCCAATTGAACTGCTGCGGCGTATTGTTTAACGCCTCCAGCGAGGCGATCCGCACATCGTAGCCGGGAGACATCGCAACCGTTTGGTCCTTGAGGAAATGGTTGACCGTGCCGCCTTTGCTGCCGGGAATGTCGTTGAACTTTTTGACCATCGCGAACAGTCTTTTCCAGCCGTCCGTTTCCACGTTCACTTTGCCAGTCGTTTGGCTCACGTAGGGTAGCGTAAGCTGCGTGCCCATGTCCAGCAGCCCCGGAAGATGCGCGCCCCTGTACTGGACGCCATCCACCACGCGCGAAAATTTCCGGGCTACTTCGTACACATCGTCCCAGGTCATCCCATCCGTCGGGTAAGTGACACCGAACGTATCGAACAAATCTTTGTTGTAGAACAGAGCAAAGAAATTAAGCGAGAACGGAATCGCGTACAGCTTGCCCTTGCCGCCGTACACCCTCGACGTTTCCATCGCCGCCGGATCAAATTTGCCGAGATCTATGTTGTGCATCTTAACCCGCTCTGTCAAATCATCGGGTGTTCCCAAATCCCGGTGAAGCGTAATTCTCGGGTAGGTCGTAAAAATGAAATCCGGAAAATCCCCCGCCGCGATCAAGTCCTGAATTCCTTTATCACCCCCCGAGTTTCTGAGCATCTCGACCGTAATGTTCGGATATTTGGCGTGAATCGGCGCGGCGATCAAGTTTTTGAACTCGTCGTCCGTAATCGTTGCGCCGTCCTGCAGCATGACCAGCTTGACCGGCTCCGCTTGCTTGGGAGGCGTCGTCGCCTTGTTATTCGGGGCGGATGACGCCCCTTCCTCGGCAGTGCCGCCGCAAGCTGCCAAAGACAGAGCTAACACGGTAGCCGCAACCAAACTTCCCGTCGTTTTTTTGAACATGAGTACCTACCCCCTATTGGAATTTAATAACGTGTCGTTTCGCCAATTCCGGTCGTGACCGGGCGAAGCGGCGTGTCCCGGGGCGGCAGACCGCCTTTCCCGGCGGGCAGCAGCTCACACATATGCAGGCGACGGGCTTCCAACCAGCTGCTCCGTATTCGCCACCGCATCATGAGCTAGATCTCCGATAGCGAACGCTTTCAAAGAACGGCTGTACACGAAGTCCCTCAATTGATCTTTACATCATGAATGATGCCGATTCGAAATTGTTCCCAATTCTTCAGCATTGCTTCCTCCTCCTTTTTCTTTATTCTTTGAGATTCTACATGGTAATCGATGTCTTTGTTCTCCGGTAAGCCAAGTATAGAAGATGTGGATCGATCTCGTATATGGCATATCATAACGGGCTCATGTGAAATGATAATTGATTTGGAAGCGCTTTTCGTGTGATTAAATAACATTTTTAGGATAAAAGTGTTATCATGGAAGCGATGGATATCACAGGGGGGCGTGGAGATGGATAGAGTGACGGATACCCGGATTTCGCTGGGGAACGGGGGATGGATCTTGGCTGAGGCGGTAGCCGACTCCACCTTCCGGATTCGGATGAATGAAACGGGGCATTTCCCGGAATCTCCTTTGATCCGGTACCGAATTGTAAACGCTACCATCGAATCGAGAGGCGAAAGCCGCTTTATGGAGGTCGGCAACGTCACGGTCGTTCGGGCCGGAGGAGCCACGCTGCAAATCGACGTTAATGATGGGCAGCTTCGACTGTACGGTCCTGACGGAAAAGAGCGGCTGCACACCTGCTGCTCGCCCTGGTCCGGCTCGGCATCGGGTTTTGGAGCACGCTTCTCGCTGGAAGCCGACGAGTCCTTGTACGGGCTCGGCAACGTCGTTCCCGAACAGCTGGATCGACGAGGCCTGTGCGTACCGATGTGGGCACAGCAGGATCTGTGGACGAGCGCGCCCATTCCTTTTCTGATGAGCTCCAGAGGATGGGCCGTCATGGTGAATACAACGTGGCGGCATACGTTCGACATCGGTGCAGCGACCGATGACATTCTAAGCATAGAAGGGCCGTCGGGCGAACTGGATCTGTTTCTTTTCGTCGGAACCGGATACGCCGAGCTGCTTGAAGCCTATACGGACGTAGCGGGAAAACCGCAGCTGCTGCCGATCTGGATGTACGGGCTGAATTTCTGCCCGCGAATACAGTCGAGCGCTCGGGATGTGCTCGATGACGCCATCAAATTTCGCCGCTCCGGTACTCCCTGCGACCTGATCGGATTGAGTGCGGATTGGATGGAGACGGGGAGCGACTATTCGACCGCCAAACACTGGCATCCGGAACGGTTCCCGATTAGCACGAACGACCTTCTCCGTCAAGTCTCGTTTATCGGCATCCTACAAAAGCAGGGTTTCAAGCTTAGTCTGGCTCTGGGCTGCGATTACGATCTAACCCTGTTTGAAGAACGGATGAGCGAGGGAAATGTGGACGGGGAGCGCAACGATTCGGAAGAGGTGTGGTACGATCATTTGCGCAAGTTTGTCGATGATGGCATCTCCGGCTTCGTGCTGTTCTTGAGTAACCCGATGTTTAGCCATCCCGACCGGATATGGGGCAACGGCATGACGAGCGCGGAGCTTCACAATTTGTATCCGGTTCTGCTCGGCAAACAGATGCATGTCGGCTTCCGCCAGCAGACGAATACCCGGCCGGTCATTCATATGGAGAAAGGCTATTTGGGCATGCAGCAGTTTGTCGCAAGTACCACGGGTACATTTTATAACGCCAGACATGCGATCACGGCCGTATTGAATTACGGGCTATCCGGACATGTCAACACGTCGACGAATATGCACCTGGTTACCCGCGAGGGCATTCATGCCGATTTTTTGCTCGCATGGTCGCGGATCCACAGCCAAGATCATTTTCATCATCCGGATTTTCTGGAGCAGCCGTTGCACGAGCTATTCCAGAGGTATGCCCGGCTGCGCTATCGTCTCCTTCCTTACTTGTATGCCACCGCGCATGTCGCCGCCCGAACCGGCATGCCGATTGCCCGTGCCATGCCTCTTCTGTACCCCGATGACCGGAATTGCCGGGAGTTGAGCAGGCAATACATGCTAGGGGATTTCCTGCTCGTTGCCGTGTATACCGATCAAGTGTACTTGCCTGAAGGGAACTGGATCGATTACTGGACAGGGAAGCGTTACGGCGGTTCACAATGGATCAACTATACCGTTCCTGCGGGGGCGGGCGGCCCTCTATTCGTGCGCTCCGGGGCGATCATTCCGATGTGGCCGCCGTTAGACTATATCGGCCAATTGCGGATAGAGACGTTAACACTGGATATTTACCCCGGCCCTCCCGGCGAGTTTATCTTATACGAGGACGACGGAACCACCTTCGACTATTTGGAGGGACGTTTCGCCCGAACAAAAATGTCGTGTAAATCCGATCGTGAAAAAACGACCGTGTACATTGCACGTCGCGAGGGAGATTATTCCGGCATCGTTCACAACCGCAGCTACGAGCTGATCGTCCATACGGACGGCAAGCCGGCGGCTGTCCGGGTGGGCGGTCTGCGTCGTCCGGATCGGACGAGGAGAATCAAGACGGATCCGTTCCGCAGCTGGCGATACGACCGTGTGACGGGTACGGTGAGACTGCATGTGGAAGAGGCCGGGCCAAGTGAGCCGGATGTGTGCGTCGAAATCGTGCATCCGCCGAAGCGCATTCCCACCGCCGTAAATCGCTCCGGGACAGAGGCGGTTGACGACGGCCTCCGAGGAGGGGGGGATGACGGAACGGATGAAGCGTTCGTCTCCGCCTTGGATACGGGCGAAGTGCACACGGCGGAATCGGCTCTCTCGGCATGGTGGAAGGAGAAAATGAAGGCCGGATCGTCTGGCGCGGTCTGGCCGCTGCACGTCATGAATGCCTGCATCCTGATCGTACAGCATACAGAGCGGCGCGGATGTGCCGTCGAGGACGTATTCGGCGGAGCGGCGGATATGACAACTATGCTATCGCGGCTCCAATCGTCCGAGCAAGGCTATGAACTGCTGCAGCAGCTCGTTGGACGGCTCGCTCGGCTCACCATGGAGCGCCGCCCTGCGGCAAAGCATCCGGTCGTCCGCGAGCTGATCGCCATCGTTGAGCGGGAGCCGGACAAAGACTTGTCCTTGAATATGATGGCCGAGCGATTCGCCCTGCACCCGTTTCACTTGAGCCGCCTATTCAAGAAAGAAACAGGAACCGCCTATTCCGACTACGTCATGGCGATTCGAATGACGCAGGCCAAGAAACTGCTGAGCGTCGGCCATAAAGTATACGAGACCGCTTCCCGCTGCGGCTTCAAGGATGCCGGAAATTTCTCCAAGGCGTTCAGCAAATATTGGGGCATCCCTCCGGCGAGTTTCAAAGCGAAACGCGAGTAACGGATGGAGAATAAACAGCACATCATAACGAACAGCCTTTGAGTCATTCCGAAGGCTGTTTTGCATGCTCGAAAGGCGTAAAAGGTTAACTTTCCGCTTCGTTTGTCCCATTGTGCGCTTTTGTAAGTTGACTTTAAGTCGATACAACATTTCATTTTGGTGGGGGCCTAGCGTCATGACTACGATCGTGGACAGCTTGAACGCAAAGAAAGGCGGCATTTGGAGATACATTCAGCGAGATCCGGCCGGAAACGAGTACGCACATAATGGGGTTTCCACGAAGTGTCATCGCCTGAACGACTTGTCCAAACGTACGAATTCGAAGGCGTTCCAGCCGTCGGCCTGGTTACGGTAACGTTCGAAGAGCTGGGGGGAGGAAGAACGAAACTGACAGAAACAACCTTGTACTCAGAACGAAACTGCCCGTTCGCACCGACGGCAGCCGAACATTTAGCCGACTGCCGTTGTTTAACGATTGAGCTATCGTCTCCGTTAGCGTAATGGAGTTACGATAGGTGACCGATGAGGAACACTTCGCATGTCACATGAAGTAAAACATTATTTTCTCTTCACCGGAATCCAAATTTCCCCAGAAACATATTCTGCCGTTCCATAGTACATTTCGAAGGTTGGACCTTCAACCTGTTCGAATTCCGATGTCGGAAACCACTCGGAATAAATTCGTCCCCATAGCTTTATTAAATCACATTGCGGTTCCGGGAATATCGCCCACGTTAATTCCGGAACAGAAAGTTTTGTAAATCTCTCCGGAATATCTAGACCTTTTGGCAAAAAATAACTCACCATGTATTTAAACGATGTTCCAGTATGATCATATAAGGCAGCATGCAAGATTGTGTTACTAAAGCGTCCCAGTAATTCATTCATCCCTTCAACACTGCCATCTACATCGCATTGTTGACGGAATTTAGCAACCTCTTCATATACTTTTTGATCGGAATTGACCAGACCATAAGCTCCAAACATCTCAAAAGGACCTCTTGATTCGATGCGGTAATTCATTTCGACATCTCCTTTTATTGAAATATGAAAGGACATTCGAGGATAGGCTTTTAGAGAAACGCCTTTATCGCGCGCAGATATCGGCATGACCCCATGAAGGTTCTTAAACGCCCGTGCAAACGCTTCTGGCGATTCGTATCCATATCTCATAGCTACATCAATAACCTTAGCTTCTGTTGTCTGCAGTTCAAATGCTGCTAATGTCAGCCGTCGACGCCGAATGTACTCAGAGAGTGATACTCCAGTAATAAACGGAAACATTCGTTGAAAATGATAAGTTGAGCAACAGGCTCTCTGCGCTATTTCATCATATGAGATAATATCCGCTAGATTTGTTTCGATATATTCCATGGCGTTCTTCATCCTGTCCAACCAATCCATCGTTTCCCCTCCTTTCATGATAAATTTAAGGTAGATTGAAAATGATTACCGTGCATTTTCTGCACAAAAAAGTCAGCATGTCGATGATAATATAATTCTCCTTCGCTTGGTAGTACCGTTGAGGAAATCTGCCCTGTTAGCGGAACAGGCTGCCGATGCCGGCAGCCTGTCGTCATGATGCTATCGTGCAATCAATAAAATTTTCTACGCTCCCGATCCAACTGTTCACACAACGTTTTCAAGCTTTCGGCCACAGTTTGGTGAGCTGTGTCGATGACGATATGATCACGGTCCCAAACATCGTACTGTCGGTTCCTGACTTTCTCCCACGTGGGTAGAGCTAAGCCAGGAATATCGGCTACACGCGTTTCGATTCGATGCCTGTGTTCACGATCGTCAGAGCATATCACTTCGATTTCCACAAACGGAGCTTCAAGAGATACCGCCACATTGCGCCAAGCTTGGCGCGTTACTTGGATCGGATTGACCGTATCTGCTATTACGTCGAGGCCCAACCGGAGATTCTGCGATGCAATCGCATAACACACGATGTAACCCGCAGGTCCATCAACCCACGTTCCAGCAGCCCGCATAGCCTGCTCCACGACATCAACCCGGAGATACGTTGCCTGTAACTCTCTAGCCAAAGCTGATGATAACGTGGACTTCCCGGTGCCTGGCAACCCGCTAAATATATAGAGCATTAAACTTGCCTCCTTGAAAAATAAAACGCATAACTGCCCGGTGTCTTCAACACATGAAACAGGAGCTGCCGCATAGGAGCTCCCCCTCTATCGTTCTCCGTTAGCGAAATAGAATTTTCACTTCGACTGGACCTTTAAATCTTCACCAATCAGCTTCGTTCCTTCATAAAGGATACCATGGTCATAATTCTTAACATCAAAGTAACCATTGTAATAATCCCAAACATTTGGACGATTCGAAAATTCGGCAATAGTATCCAATATGCGTCTGAATAACTTATTTGCTTCAGCTTCTGTAAGATTCCCCTTAATCATAAGTCTGAATTTAACATCTTTTTCACCATTAAACGAAGATGCTGTAGTATCTATCCCATCAAGTTTTCTAAAAGAGTCCTCGGCTTTTACTACTGCTTCGCCAATATCTATGCTTGTTATCTTAGTACAAGATACTGTTAATAAAAATGAAATTAGTAATAGGACGAATGCCATCTTTCTACTCATCAACTTATTACCTCCTTCAATGGAAACAAAAGGGATTTATTAAATTACTCAACATATGATACCACATATTGGGGTTAAACTGCCCATTCGCAACGACGGCAGCCGAACCTTTTGGCCGGCTGCCGTCAGATAACAATCGAGCTATCGTACCCGTTAGTTGAACAAATTATCTTTTGTCGTCTATGATAATAATATTCGTTGGACAAGGCGTAAATGTACAATGACACAGTGAATCAGAAAAGTGGTCACGTTCAAAAGAATCCCCCCACTTCTCTTTTCATGGTGCATATCATATAAAAGAAGCGAGAGTGAAGATGTGAATATTAGAGTAGCAAATGAATTTGACTACTCAGTTTTAAGAAAGATATATTTGGAATCCCGTCGTAAAAAATTTCATTGGGCGGATATAGAAGCAATGGCTTTAGATGATTTTGATAAACATACAGAAGGAGAGTATATCTTTTTAGTAGAGGAGAATAATCAAATCCTCGGATTTGCTTCTCTGTATTTGCCGGATAACTTTATCCATAATTTATTCGTCCACCCCGATTTCTTCGGTAAGGGTGTTGGCGGTCTGTTGCTCC
Organism: Paenibacillus sp. MAH-35; assembly: GCF_058135425.1. Lineage (NCBI taxonomy): Bacteria > Bacillati > Bacillota > Bacilli > Caryophanales > Paenibacillaceae > Paenibacillus > Paenibacillus sp. MAH-35. The sequence goes on along the minus strand of NZ_JBYUPU010000019.1, from coordinate 69,262 downwards.
ATGCCTCTATAGAAAAAATGAAAAAACCGATCAGATTGAAGTGCGTATCAGAAAATCATGCGGCTATGAAATTTTATGAGAGTAAGGGCTGGAAGAAAGTCATTGAAGAAGGTGATCCGCACGAAAAATATTGGGTTATGGAATACAATTGACCTCTCCGCGCTGAAAGCAAGGGATTCCGTGCTAAGTGATACCCCCCTCTCTCTCCAAAGGTACTTGTTCATTTTACATGCTTCAAATAGTTAATGAACCTATTGCATGCTTGGTCTTGAAGGAGTTCATTTGTATCATGTGTATGGTATCTCAATACAATCCATCCATGAAACTCGAACATTATTCCTCTCCTAACTCTTTGAACTCTCGTACCCGTTACTTGGTGCAATTACCCGTAAGAACGGCTTTCTGGTTGAGGTCGAAGTCATTGTAGTTAAACGGACATTTTATGAGCCAACACAATGGCATTAACCGCTGATACGGTATCCATGGCTGCCAGCTGTTCATCCAGCTTCAAATGAAGTTGTAAGGTAGAGACTGGTGGATTTTTAGTAGAAATCATGAGCTCAACCTCATGAGATGAAAGCACCTTCGCTTGCATGATTTGCAGCCAGGGGATAAGATCCGGTACTGATTTATCCTCCGAAGGGCCGGTTTCCATGCCATCCACCCTAATAGGTGAATGCCCATCGAAATACTCAATCCTGAGCACAGCATAAGAGGGAGTACTGTTCCTCTCCAAGATCGTGGCCGCCTCCAGCCGATGGCGGGAGGTTTTTTTAGGACTGATAATCACATTCCACAAAACGATAAACAGAGAGGGGATGAGGAATGCGAGCACCGCCAACCAACCACTGGAGGTCTTGACATAGACGGTAAGAAAGAGGGCTGCGGACAGAATCGCAAGCAACCATATGTAGAGCTCCTGCCGCCATTTGGGCTGGCGCTTCCCAGATGCTGGAGGAATGGACTGTGCTGGCTGAATTTCCGGAGCTTGCTCCGGTTGAGCTACCGTACGTTCTCTCCATGGCAAATGCTCCCCATTCAGCATATAGAAGTTATCGCCTGCTCCCTGCCAGACCTTCTCCTGCGAGGGATGCGGCGACTGCCAGAGGGTAACGTATTTTTGAATGTCTTTCAGATAAAGAGCGGGATCGCCCGTGAACGAGAAATATTGCGAAAGCTCCAGATGAATAACGGCAGCAGAATACCGCTGTACATGAGTCGATAAGGTTTCTAGCCACTCATGCACGGGAGCGGCAAGCGATGGGAAATGGGCCAGCGTGCCGGGTAAGTTCAGGCGCAACTGCTCTGCAGCATCCGCCCATGGAATCTGCCATTGGAATGCCTCGGAAAAGCGTTCCCACTCAGGCAGATCCTCCACATCCGGTTGGTCCATATGGGGCTGAATCTTGCTCCAAGCTTGCATAAGCTGCCCGCTATAGCGCTGGAACTGCTCTTGGCTGACCAGACAAAACCATACTGGAGCGAGAAAATTATTCGTCTCGAAAGCTGTATTCTCATAATTGACCGAATCTGTATCGGCACTTGTAACGCTCAGGAATGTCCGGTTTCCCATATAAAATCCTTTCCTCTACCTTTGTTTCACATCCAACAATAATGGAATCATAAAGCGATTCTAACAGTCCATGGTTTTTGTTGGAAATTAAGTTTCAGACTAGAGATGTTGATCCAACGCGGTATTTTGAATTACAAATTGTGATAGTTTCTGTTTAATCAGTTTCAGTATGATTAAATGTATTGATAAGCGCCTCGGTACGATATTAATGCCAGTGAATCATCGGAACCGCCGATTAAATCTCCCTACCATTTGCTTATACACGTGTTCTTTCTCTTACTTTTTAGGCATAGTTACTTTCCAAATTGGTTCATGTAGGTTTCCCGATAATTATAGGGAACAGCCTTTTCATCCACAATTCCATTTACAGTTCTGCCACCATATCCCCCTCCATCTGCACTGTACTTCTGATTATCAAAAGTCGCAGGAAATTCAAACGAATGGATGACATCAAAACTGAGCATGCCTTTTAACTCATCACATTCTTCCTTTGTTATTTTTTTAAAACTGTCTACTAAAAACGAACAGAACATATCATAAACAATATCCGCATATTCTGCGGTCGACATTTTTTCATTAAAACCATTATACCTGCACGATATACTGATATCCTTCAGTTTACTCCCCCTCATCGCTGGGTGGAACTTCTTGGTCTCTGTGTTATATGCGGAATCATAAAAGAACTTATGATGTTTGTTTATCGGCCCCATAAACAAGGTTATCGCTATACTGTTTTTTTGCAAAATTCTTTTTTGCACCAACAGATTTCTTTCCAAAAAAGACCATATATATTCGCTAATTCTGTAGTCCACACGTGGTCTTCTAAACATGATCTCCGGTTTGCATATTCCATCGTCTTCATCTTCGTGACTCCAAAATCGGCTGATCGTTATGGTTTTTGTATTTTCTTCACTGTTATCACTGATTTTCGTCAGCAGAAGCTCTCTGACATAGAGAGATACTTTTTGCAGCAGCATTCTAAAATCGTTTTCGTTAAACGCTGTCAAAACACAAGTCACAGATTCAGAATCGCTTTCAATAACTTCTTGAAAAGCAACTTTTTCTTGTTTAAATCTATCAAGGATGTAATTGGTCCAACCGTATCCGTCAGAAATATACGGCATTTCCTCTAATTTGCGATTAAGTTTTTCAAAACCACCCGTTGGCGAAAACTCTAGTGAATAACTCAATGTTTCATTTCCCTTATATGTAACGCTGGATATATGTATCACAAATGGTTTATAGTCGAGACATTCCCACGTACCCTCTTCCATATATTCAATAATATTGTTAGGGATTTTGACTTTTTCTAAATGTAATCTATCCAAAATTTCTCATTCCTCTCGTAGTATGGATATGGTCGTTCAACAGAAGTGTAGTTACAAATAATTCCATTACAATAGATGCACTTAATAACCAGTATGTTGCGGTAACCTGCCCGTTACTTCAACAAACAACGGCAGCCGATTCGAGTGCCGGCCGCCGTCAAGTGAGATTGAGCTATAGGTTCCCCTAACAATAATCAAGGCTGCGACTGACTAGCTGGCCACACCTTGCCTATCCTCCGCCCCTTCCCCATTATCTTCCTTTTGTGAGATGACCAGCTTTTTGTAAATCGTATCCCCTGCCATCAGTTCTTCATGAGTGCCTTGTTCGGCGACACGGCCTTGATCCATCACGTAAATCAGATCCGCATTCTGAATCGTTGACAGCCGGTGCGCGATGATGATCGTAGTCAAGCCTTGGCGAAGCTCGTCGATCTGTTTTTGCACGCGGCGTTCGGTCTCGAGATCAAGCGACGAGGTCGACTCGTCGAGGATCAAAATCTCAGAGCGTCTCAAGAGGGCTCGAGCCAAGGCAAGCCGCTGCTTTTGGCCGCCGGACAAATTGATGCCGCGTTCGCCCAACTCCGTATCGTACCCTTGGCTTAACGTCAGAACGAAGTCATGGATGCACGCTTGTTCGCATGCCGCCTCCACGTCCTCTTGCTTCCGGCTTTCTCCCAGCAATATGTTGTTGCCGATCGTATCCGGGAATAAATACGGGTCTTGAAAGACGACCGAAATCCGCTCGCTCCAGGCCTTTCGTTGAATCGTGGTCAACGGCGCCCCGTTCACACGAATACAGCCGCTGTCTGGATCGTAAAATCGCAGCAGCAGCTGGGCGATGGTTGATTTGCCCCCGCCGCTAGTCCCCACGAACGCGACTTTACGGCCGACCGGAATCGTAAGGGACAGTTGCTCCAGCACATTCCGCGACTGCTCGTTGTACCGGAAGCTAACGTGCTCCAGCGTCAAGCTGCGAATGGGACCTTCTATCCCTGTTTCGCCGTCGGCAATCTGCGGACCTTGCACCATTCCCCGGATGCGGTCGACCATCGCGAGCCGGCTCTGCGCCTCCATGACGAACAAATACACGTCATGGATCGCGTTCATCAGCTGGGACGTGAATTGGAAGATCACCACGTACATTCCAATTGATAAGGCCCCGTCCATTACCAGATACCCGCCATAACCAAGCACAAGCAGACTAGCCCCCCACTTTAGCGGATCGCTCCAGACCAGTTTCTTGTTCTCCAGCTTGCCCTCTTGCATGACCTTGTCGAAATAAACGGCAAAATTGGTATTGAATTTGTTCTGCTCCCATTCTTCCCGGTGAAAAGCGATCACTTCCCTCGTAGATGAGACGCCTTCCTCCAAGTGAACGAGAAAGTTGGCTTTTGCTTCCTGCAGCTGTTTGGATACTTGGCGAATATTGCCGCCGAATTTCTTGCCCAACGCCAGGTACAAAGCGCTGAATCCCAAGATGCAAACGAGAATGACGGGCGAGCTCCAACCGATAATGACGGACAAAAGCAGCACCGTGACGATATTCGCTATGCCTTTCGGCACAAACTGCGTCAAGGCGACTGTCGTCCAGTTAATGTCGTTCGAGAAATAGCTAACATATTTGCCGATGCGTTCATTGTTGTAGATTGGCGTTGGCGTCTTGTAAATGGCGTTCATCAAGTCTTCCGTGAGTTGGGCATTGATTTTATAAGCACTGACACGCCCCGTGTGCGTCCACAATACGCCGAAAAAGGAAGAACAGACGATAGCCAACGCAAACCAGCCTAACGTTTCGGGCAATAGCTCATAGTTGCCGCGCAGAAAAATGTCGTCAATGACGACCTTCTGTACAGCCGTCACCGCGATGCCTGCCACCGTAGCCAACAGTAGGTACAACAGCCCCAGCGTAAACCCGGATTTATACTTCCATATGTACCGTTTTATCCAATGTACGTTGAGCATAACTTCATTCATGCCGGTTGCTCCTTTCCTTGCGCGGGTGACTCCGATCGGGACGGTTGGTCCGCGGACAATGAATGGCTTTCAGATACCTCTTCCTCCTGAGACAATCGAACGGCAAGTCGGTAAAAGGCCCCTCTCTTAGCCATCAGCTCCTCATAGGAACCAACCTCCTCGGCACGGCCGTTGTCGATCAGCACGATCCGGTCGTAATCCCTGACCGTGGATAACCTATGGGCAACGGCTATGGTCGTGCGCCCCACTAGCAAGCGGTCGAGCGCATGCTGCACTTCCTTTTCGCTGGCATTGTCCAAGGCGGAAGTAGCTTCGTCGAGCAGGATGATCGAGGGATTTTTCAAAAACATCCTTGCAATCGCGATCCGCTGCCGTTGACCGCCCGACAACTTGATGCCCCGTTCGCCGACAAGCGATTCGTACCCGCCCGGGAATTGCATGATGAAGTCATGCGCATGCGCCGCCTTCGCGGCAGCGATGATCTGCTCCTCCGTCGCGTCCGGGAATCCGAAGCGGATGTTCTCCCGGACCGTGGTCCCGAATAAGTAAGTGTCCTGGAACACGAACCCGATCGAGCTGCGCAGCTGACGGAAGCTCAGCTCCCGCAGGGAAACCCCGTCCAGCTTCACTTCCCCCTCGCGAGGATCGTAGAACCGCCCGATCAGCTTCAACACCGTTGATTTGCCATTGCCGCTGGTCCCGACTAACGCGATTCGCTCCCCGTGCTGAATGTGTAGGTCAAAGCCTTTCAAAATAGGCGGAAACGCTCCGTAACCGAAGGTGACTTGACTGAAGGAAAGGTTGCCTTTTAGCTCCTTTAATTGCCGAGGGTGCTCGGCTTCATTCACCTCCGGAACCTGCTGCAAGAAATCGTACAGCGCTTCGGCTTGCGCCAAAACGACCTTCTGCTCGGTAATAACCCCCACAAGGGAAGTTACCGCTTGCATGAAGAACATATAATAGAGCAAAAAGGCGATGATCGCACCTACGGTTAAGGAACCGGCTTGAATGTCTTTTGCCCCGAACCAGAAAATCAATACCAGGCCAAGCGAGGTCGTCATCGCCCGCAGGTTCTGGTTAATATGGCCGTTCACTTGATAGCGAACGATCATCTTGGCGATTCGGCGGGTGCCGTCCATTAAACGCCCCATATCCCAAGCTTCCGCGGAGTGGGCTCGGAGCTCCGGCGTGGCCGAGATGCTGTCGTAAATTTTCTTGTTATAGAGCAGTCGGTAAGACAACGCCGCGTTAATATATTTGGTGTATTGCTGTTGAAAATAAGGCCCTAGGATATAGTAGGAGAGAAAGCAAGGAATGGTTAGCAGACTAAGCTTGACGTTCAAGGCCAGCATGACAATGCTGAACAATATCGCCATAAACAAGCGCTGCACCATCTCGGGGAACATAACGCGATACATGGTCTGTACGGCGGCTACCTCGGTATTCATCAGAGATAAAGTGCGGCCCACGGGGTTTTGCTCGTGATAGGCGAAGCCCATGCGGCGAAGGTGCCGGAATAAAGTGAATTGCAGATCCTTGCCCGCTTGCATGGAGAAAAGGCGTTGCAGGATATTGCGCGCAGCCGTCAGACCAATCATTATGCCAATAAATCCGATTACGGCCGCGAATAAAATCGACAGCAGCTTAGTGTCGCGGTTTGGCACTACATCATCGATAACGGCTTGCAGAAATCTGGGTATGGCCAGTTCTGCAAAAGATATGCCGATGCCGCATAAGATGAACAGCAGAAATTGCAGGCGATAGCGGGTGAGGAAGGAAATCGACCAGCGGTACACGCGCATGGCTTTCACAGTACGTTGAAGAAACGAAGCGGCTTGTGGGGGAGCATCTGATCTGGACATGGTTGACCTGCCTTTCGGTATAATAAGCACCTGTATGCAATAGGTATTTTTAACTTATGTCATTACATATTATGGAACACATGTCAGGTTGTCAATGAGAATCTGGCTTATGAAAACGGCAGCCGATCCGGCTGCCGTCGTATGCTATATTCAATTATCGCGTCTCCGTTAGTTGAACCACCAGCATCACTGAAAATACGGCCTTGCGCCGGGATTCGCTTTTGCATGGTCCGATGCCTGCAGAACTTCCTGCAGCCATATGAAATCCCATTCCTGCCGAACGTCTCGCAGCAAGGCAAAACCTAGACTGGAAAAAAAAGCTGATTTTTTCTCATGTGAATTCTCTCTGTAATCCCACGAATTTACATGGTTGAATCGGAAATAGTAAGCTTGCTAACCCCGGATTTTTCGCTGACACGGCAGAAAGTTTCATACACCTCAATTGGATATTCGATCCACCCGCGCTCCATCATTTCCCGGCGTTGTTCAAAGGAATGTTTTCCCGGATAAGTGCGGAATGCATTCAAGTACGCTTGAATTTGCTCCTTCATCTCATCAACTTTAAACAATTTGGAACTAAATGCTAGGATGACTGCACCTTCGCCCCATGGCTTGCCTGGAGCATTTCCGAAAAACCCTCCCGTTAGGGCACCCGATAGAAACTCCATGCCCATCGCCATGTGCAATCCCTTCAAGCCACCTAGAGGGGCAAACGATCCGTTGCCGCGATCGGCCTTCAGTAGCCCATACAAAATCTCCGTATCTTGCGTAGGTTCGCCATTAGCGTCCAAAATGGTCCCTAGTGGCAAGGTGCCATAGCGATCCGCATGCTCCTTAAGACTAATCATGGAATGCCGGCTGTAAGAGCAAAAGGAACCGTCGAACAAAAAAGGTGGTTCTCCGGGAGCGCAGATGGCGAACGGATTGTTGCCTATCCGGTTTTCATCGGAAATTCTCATGTTCAACAGCGGATTGTTTTGCGTGATGATTAATCCTATTTGCCCCGCCGCCAATACCGGCCTCAGTCCTTCGCCGATTATGTTCGGCTTCGGTACGGCCACAATGCCTATGCCATATGTGTCTGCGATTGAAGATGCAAGTACTGCGCCTTTTCTTGCCACCTCATCCGGCCAATTGCGATACGTAGAATATATGCGTGCAGAGATGGGGGTGATTTGTTCGGTTGTTACCTCCAGCCGGCGACTTATCTGTCCGTTCTGAATACGCTCCACGATGGACTCCAAACGAGCATTACCTCTCGTAAAATCGCCAATTAGATCCAGGTTTAAGGCGATCTCCGTCCATGTTTCTACTACGTAATCGTCCTCTACCCACTTTCCCAGTACCTCACGGCTCCAAGAACTCATTTCCTCTACAAGAATGGGTACCGTTTTAACGTTTTCCACGCGAACACACCAGCTTTCCTCCTATTAATATAGCAAAGACTACCGATATCAGTCGGCAGTCAATAGCTGTTATAAATTAAATTGGGAAAATAATACCATTTATTTTCTATATCTGTCAATAAGCGGTTTGTATTATCCTGCCCGTTACATCCATGTACCCCAAGAGGAGCTGTCCTTGTTGCAACTCCTCGATATCGTCTCCGTTAGTGGAATAACCTAATTTTATCTGTACAATGACGGAGGATTAGGCTATTTTTGTCTTTTGGATGGTTGCTGGATAGAATGGTTAAACACCCTTGCATTTTGGTGCACAGAATGCACGGCCACGAGATCCTTATTGATATATATTGAAATTGGAAGGGATGATCGTGAATGGATTGGGCCGAAAGAATGAATAAAGCAATCAATTATATTGAAGAACATCTTACAGGAGATATCGATTACGAAGAGGTAGCAAAAGTCGCGTGTTGCTCGGTGTACCATTTTCAACGTATGTTCTCTTTTATTACGGATGTTTCATTATCGGAATATGTGAGACGTCGACGATTAACGTTAGCGGCTTTTGAACTTCAAAACAGCAATATTAAAGTTATTGATCTTGCACTGAAGCTGGGATACGACTCGCCAGAAGCATTCACCCGCGCATTTCAAAATTTACATGGCACCACACCGACTGCCTCACGTAACGTCGGTATAAAACTCAAGACTTATCCACGAATCTCCTTCCAAATTTCGATTAAGGGAGTCACGGAAATGAATTACAGGATTGAAGAATTAAAGGGATTTTCCATTGTGGGAGTGCAGGAACAGGTTAGTACAGCTGATGCCCTTAATATTGTTCCTCGGATATGGGCCAATGCCAAGAAAGAAGGACTCTTTGAGAAGCTGTGGGAAATACGGGAAACCGACCATAAAATGAAGGGGATTTTAGGAGTAAGCGCGGATGGTGATCATGGTAAAAATGAGAAGTTCCATTACATTATGTCCATTGTATCGGAGCATTTACCACCAGAAGGAATGATAAAAAGAAGTTTTCCGGAAGCTGCTTGGGCTGTATTCGAAGCGGAAGGTGGGCCAGATGGTATAGGCGAGCTTTGGAAACGCTTGTATACAGAGTGGGTCCCAGCCTCAACGTATGACCTCGCTTATTTACCTGCCATTGAATGTTATTTGCCACCAGAAGAAAATAAAAATGAATTATGGGTAGCAGTTGTCAAAAAATAACAGAGTACTTGCTGCGCAAATCTGCCTGTCCCTTAACGCGCCATCTCCCGATCTGGCTCGCCGATGCCGGCATGTGCCAATCACTTTGGGCAAGGGTTACGATACCGTTCCTCAAGAAAGGGGGCAGTTTGCCGATCCTATCCGATGTTCCACCGGCATTCCCCCTTCAAATTAGGCGTTAAATACTGTGATACTCTACCATAATATACAAATATTCATTCAATGTTTAATCCGTTAATCTGCCTATCTCATGGATTTTTTGCAAGGTATTCAGGTGCATTACTTTATCTTCGGGCGACTCAGCGAATTTATACCACTCCACAAGCCTGTACCCGAACATAACAAGGATGAGTTCATAGATACAAGGATCGGAGAGATGAGACACATCCGCATATTCCGAAAAACCCCTGTAATACGCAGGAACGCATTTTTGATAGTATTCAATCATATGACAGACGTCCGCTTCATCCGATAGTAAACTCGCGATATCTTCACCCAAGTACCCCCAACCGGCGGTATCCCAATCAATAGCTACGATTTTACTGTCCGAAAAGAATATGTTTTCCACCCAAAAATCTCTGTGGCAAAGCACGATTGGCAGCTTTTCAATGCGATTAAATATTTTGTCCGCATTGTTATCGAGGTCAATGAGCATTTTACACAGGTGCTTCGGAATTTCGCAGTCGTCGGAGCGTATGTAATCATACAGAACATTCCACGACCGATACCGCAGATAGTAGTTTTTCAAATACTCAACCTTGCTTAAATTGGGCAGATTCTGCAGTACGTTTGGTCGTTCCGTGTACAACTTGCCTTGAAATCGCCCCAACTCCTCAGCTATACGTTCATACATCTCCGAGGTCAGATTCAAACCTGACACACCCTCGATATATTCCATCCACAGTTGAATCTCATCGCCATTTATTTCGGCGTGATAACACTCCGGCCAACGGAACGAATCCAAGAAAACCTTTTTGAAATCCGATTCATAGAGGTCGTATTCCCTTCGCCAAGAATCCGGATCACCATAACGCTCAAATTTTTTCTGTGTTTTCCAAACCATTTTATAGGGCAAATGTGCACCATCGGAAGTTTCCACCATGCCGGTTACTAGCTGAACCTCTCCTACCGTCCCGCCTTGCAACTCTTTGAGCTGATAATCTGCGCGAATGATCGTTTTGTCGAGCATTTTACTCAAAACAAACGCCAGTATTTCGGGCTTTACAAACTTTTCATCCTGATTGCTCATTCTTGTATCCCCCTTTTTACCCTTATGTTGCCTGTCAATCGACTTTTACCCCGCCCGTTTATCCATGATTTGCTTTATCATCCACACACTTGTTATCTCGCTTATGTACAAGGTAAAGCTCCCCATGCTCTGGCGCCAATGATTCGTTTTCTTAATCATATATCGCATTGGGGTGTTATACAGGGATTTATTGGGTATAGTTGATCTCTACTGCCAGTGACTTCACCGAAAAATAAAAAGAAGCTGCCTCAACAAGGCAACTCCTCTATTCTTGTTCCTCGAATCCCCTATAAGAGCAACGTGCCTTTAGACCGTTAGGTCAACCGCACAACTAAACTGGAACGTAGGTCAACCTGATCACCTGCTCGCCAATTCGATCGCTTGCCACGAGGCGCAGCGGCGGCCGCGGACCGGCGAAGAACGGCTTGCCCTGACCCAGCACGACTGGATGGAGATAGAGTCGATACTCATCAACGAGACCGAGCTCCGTTAGACTGTGCGCCAACTCCGGCCCGGAAACTTCAATCTCCCCTTCATGCTCAGCCTTCAGCCTAAGTATGGCTGCTGCGAGGTCGCCCTCGATCAGAGAAGCGTTCGGACCGACGGACTGTAACGTCCTGGACACCACCCACTTCGGTTTGCTTTGCCACGCTGCCGCGTATTCCCGTTCCGGCGCATCCCATTCCACATGGTCCTCGTCCCAATACCGCATGGTCTCATACATGCGGCGCCCGTACAGGCTTCCCGCCAGGCCACGCATGTCGTCGATGAAATGACGGAATACCACGGGGTCGGGCTGGAATGCCATATGGTCGACAAACCCGTCCAGGGACTGGTTCAATGCGAAAACGATCTTTGCCATGCTACTGACTCTCCTCTCTGGTTTTCTTGCACATTCATCATCAAGATTACACGTTCCGTATGCAGCCCCCTATATGTCTACATTTTATCATCCAACAACATGCCCGGTTTCTTATAGATTGCTAATGTGCAGAATCCTGGCCCGGCTATCCGCTTCAGTCTCTCAAACCAGACCCAACCACAACAGCGTAAATCCCAAGTTCCGACAGTTCACGTATATAGCGATACAGAGAGTTGCCGGGCTTATGCTATAATATAAAATATTTGCTAAATCTAACTGTCGTAGAAGGGGGAAACATATTGTGAATCGTTTGTACACCGGGAAGACAAAAGATGTATATGAGCTGGAAAATGGGGATTACCTGTTGCAGTTTAAGGATGATGTAACAGGAGAGAATGGCGTATTCGATCCCGGCGCCAATACAGTCGGGTTAGTTATGGAAGGCGCCGGGCGGGCAGGACTCCGCTTAACGAAGTTCTTTTTCGAAAAATTGAATGCTGCGAACATTCCGACCCATTACATCGATGCGGATATCGAGAAAGCAACGATGACCGTCGCTCCCGCCTCTGTGTTCGGCAAAGGGCTTGAGGTCATATGCCGCTATCGTGCGGTAGGAAGCTTCCTTCGTCGTTATGGTCTATATGCGGAAGAAGGGCAACAACTAGATGCATTTGTGGAAGTGACGTTAAAGGATGATGCGCGTCAAGATCCGCCGATCAGCAAGTCTGCTCTTGAAATGCTGCGTATTTTGTCGGCTGATGAATATGAAGCGCTGGAAAAGCTGACGAAGCAAATCAGTCAAGTCGTGAAGGACGAGCTCAGCTTGAAGGGCATCGAGCTGTATGATATCAAGTTGGAATTTGGCCGATTGAAAAAGGACGGGCAAGTTGTTCTTATCGATGAAATATCCGGGGGGAACATGAGAGCTTACAAGGACGGGGTGTACGTTGAACCGCTTGAGCTGGAGAAGCTCATGCTGGCAGGCGAATAAACCGATCGCATATTTATTTGGGTCATCCCGAGCGACCTGCTTAGAAACCGTTCTTCTTCCAGTATGTTTCTGGATGGAACGGTTTTTTGAGCAGGCTTAGTTTGTTGAAGGTGGGGAGGGTTGTTGAAGATTTTGGAGATGTTGAACCCATCCTGCTGGATTTTGCAGAGTGGAGTGAAGGCATGGACAGTACAGCCATGAGGGGGGGGGGGGATGAAAATGGGCTTATTGAAAGAATACCGTTAGCACAACGAGGCAGCCGAACATTTTGGCCGGCTGCCGTTGTGTAACGATTAAGTTATCGTCTCCGTTAGCTGAGCCACCTTCACTTTACTTCGGCAAAAGGGTCAAGTTCTTGTCATCCCACTAACAATCGCTTCATGGGTTCGGCTGCTCGTCTATCATTTTCTGTGTCTCTTCCGCCATCATACGCAAGCCTGTGTTGAGATCGACCGTTCCCGCAAGCAACGCATTCAGATGCTTCTCATAGATGCTCCTCGCTTTGGAATCGACGTTCGTTGTCGCTGCAAGCGGAGCGAAAGGATAATAGGTGACCGCCTGCCAATTTTTACTCGGGAAAGGAGATTCCGATCCAAGCGTCTCCCTCACTTCCTTGGCTCTCGAAGCCATCAATGTACCGCCCTTCGAATTTTCGATGAAAAATTCGAGCGAAGTCCAAAACTTGATCGCTTCCATCGCCGCCTCTTTATGCTCCGAAAGTGAAGTGATGCCGAAATAATTCGGAGATACCTGCGAGCCGACTTCAGCCAAGCCGGGCAATACCGGAAATGAAACCATGTCCCAATCGAGCGACGAAAACTCTTTTGTCAGTGCAAGCGGAGCGGCCGCCGTGTACAAAAGCATGGCAACCCTGCGATCCTTGCTAAACGTGGACCAATCCGGTATTTTCCCTATTTCCTTGTATGCTTTCGTGAATACGGGATTTAATAGCACAGATTGGACCAGTGTCTGCCATTGCGCGTTCGTATGAACCGTCGGTATTCGCTTGGTTCCGTCCACCAATGGCAAAGAATAGGGATTCCAGCCGATCATCGCACCCGTACCATGGCTGCCGATCCCGTAATATTGCACGCTGCCGTCAAACCGTGTCATTCTGTTCGCCAGATCGAGCGTTTCCGTCCATGACATCCCGTCTTTCGGATAGGACACTCCGAACGTATCGAAAAGCGTCTTGTTGTAGTAGAGCAGCAAGCTGTTCATCTTGACCGGAAGGCCATAAAGCTTTCCATCGAACATCTGCCGCATCGATTCGATGGCTGTCGGCTCCAGATGGCCAATATCGACGTTATGCTTGCGGATCAAGTCGCTCATATCGTACTTCAGATCGTAATCGAGCAGCGTCTCCTCGAATCCTCCCCGTGAATTGGTGTACAAATCGAACTTGACGCCGGTCGCCAGCAGTTCGGGAATCGTCGTGCCGTTGGCCTTCGATGATTGAATGTACCGTACATCGAGATGAGGGTGTTTTTTGCGCAGCGGCTCCAAATAAACCACTTCCATCTCCTCTATAGGAGAAATGGACACTAAGGTTAGCGGAACGCGCTTGGCCGGATTTTCCTTAGCCGTTTGAGGAACATCGGCTCCCTCTTTTGCCCCTCCGCTGCAAGCTCCGACAATAGCGGTTATTCCGGCTAACAGGATTAGCAATCTTGCTCTCTGCTTGAACATATGGACACCCTCGCGTTTCCATCATTCTGGTCTAAAACCCGCTTCCTGCAACATGCGAACCAGGTGCATTCGAGCATCTGCGATTCGCTGATCGATCAGCTCGGGTACAGCCGGTCCGTCCACCCGCTCCAAAAATACATTGCCCTCGAACCCACCCCTCTTTAAAACGGTAAAAATAGCCGGGAAATCTACATCTCCTGTACCGGGTATCGGGAAATCGCGTGCGCCCCGCTCCCCGCGGTGGTCTTTGGCGATAAGCGAATGCGTGTGCTCCGCCACCTGGGGAAAATCGTCAGAGGCATCAATTCCTTCGTAAAACTCCACATTGCCGGGATCGTAGCACCCCCGAATATGCGGGGAACCGATTTGCTGCAAAGTCTCCTGCATATCCGCGGCGGTTGCCGTATTGCCGGTATGGGGTTTGATCGTTATGATGAGGTCGAGTAGGGCCGCTTCCTCGGCAATTTGTTTGTACCGTTCGATGTATGCCCGGTTTATCGGTTGCATTTCCTCCTCTGTCAGAGGATCCGACGGAAAGGAGCGATAGCTTTGCGTCCCGATAGTAAGTATTTCCTTGATCCCCAGCGCTTTCGCTAGTTGCATGCGCTGTCTCGCCCGCTCGATCGGCTGATCGATCTTAAAATGTGCATTGGACATAAGCTGCAACGGTTGCAAGTTGCACATGGCAAACAGTTCTTCCAATTGGCCGATTGCACGGCTGTCGTCCGCATCCGGTAATTCAATCCCCCCGTGAGGATTCCCGATGCCAATATATCGATACCCCGCGCGCGAGATCCCTTCCAAAGCCCTTTCCATGGAACAGGTTGCATAAGGCAAAGTCATACAGGCCAGTTTCATCTTCCGCGTCCCTCCTATTTCAATTCCCGCAGTCCCGCGTTCAGTACCATTCGTACGGTACCCCAACCTCGCTCAATACCGGATGGGCGACATAGACGAGACTGGTTGCATGGACAGACCGTTTCCGTATACCGAAGGAAACCGTTCCCGAGGACGGCAATAAGTCTACGTAGGAGACGAGCTGCCAATCCGTATTCTCAAAATAGGCTGTTGTGCTCGGACCCAATTGACTGGAATAGGCCGCAGCACCCGTTGACACCTCTGAAGCCCTCGCATAAAAAGCAAAATAAACGTACTTGCTCGCTAACTCCGGATACAACGCCAAATCGATGGTGAACCCCCAGTCGCTCGTATTGGCGGCCCCGGACAGTTCAAACGCCTCGTAGGTGCGGTAGGTGGCGCTCGACAAAGCAAACGATCCGCTTCCCGTTGTGACGGGAACGAATTGTTCCAGACCAGGCGAGTAGTTTACCCTCGCGACGCCTTGAATTTCAGCCTTATGGAGGTGTGTCTTCGATGCGGCCAAGTCCTCGATTTGCAAATTCGTCAGCGAAGCGTACGTTTCGTCGTAAGCGACGCCGTTCCCGTATATCTTCAGATTGTTGACCCATGCTCCCATTCCGGTCCTGCTCGTCCCTGTTCTTAGCAGCGTGTAGGCTTTGAAAGGAGCGCTCGATCGGGAGATGCTGTTGTTGCCGATCTCCAGCCCCAGCTTGGCGGAATAGCAAGCTACCAAGCAGTCGGCATCCCGTAGACTGGCGAAATTATTGACGATCCGGATGGAGCTGACCGGCTGCGTGTTGCCGACCGTGGCCGCTGCGACCGTGCCGTTAATAATGATCTGCGCTTTCACCAGCCTCTCCGGATTCGTAAACGAATAGCCGACCGAGCCGTTATTTTCGAAATAGTTGTCGGACAGATCGAAGGGCATGATCGAATTGCGGGCGAAAACGCCGCATATTTTGTTTCCTTCGATATTGCAGCCGTTGATCCGGACGCCAAGCGCTTTTCTGGACAAATAGATGCCGATGCCGTCATTCGTGAATATTTTCGTATTCACAACATTGAAGACGTTCACTTCACCATCAACCAATTGGATGCCATCGCCGCGGTTGTAAGATATTTCGCATGTCTCGACGTCATTGCACCAGCCGTAGCCGATAGCAAGCGCGGCCAAGGTCGTTCCTTTGATGGAAATCCGGCGGAACAGCGAATGTGCGATTTTTTTGGAATATATCCCATACTTCGTCTTGTTGTCTCCGGAAATGTCGAGATTCGAAAATTCGAACTGATTCCCCACCGCGGTATCCGTAAACTTGAAGATTGCTTCGAGCGGAGCCGACGCCGTGACGGAAGCATGCGGACGAATGACGGAAGAATGGACCCGGCGGTTATAGTCGTCCCCGATCAGCCGAATCCCTCGCTTACTGGAATCGATCAGGATCGGGCTTGAGATCAAATAAAAATCGGAAGACGGAAAGTAGACGACTGACCCCCGGTTCTGCGCGGCATCCACAGCCGCTTGTATGGACTGTGTATCGTCAGACGCGTTGTCGCCTTTCGCCCCAAACCATTTTACGTTGAACGCTCCCTGGAAAATGCGTTTGAACCGTGCTCCTGTAGCCGAGACGATTACCATACCGGTGTCATCCGCGCTCGACCCGTCGGCCGGATCGAAACGGAACACGCCCTCCTGGCCCGGATCGGTCACAACATAAAATTCCGCAGGAGCCGCAGACAAGGAACGCAGCTCGGCAATCGTCACCTTGGGCCAACAACACCCCTCCTCTTCCGCCCCGTATACCGCTTCTGTCACCCGTTTCCCCTGGACATTCGCGGCGCTCCACAGACTGCCCGCGACCAAAGCCGTGCCTGCCAAGCCAATCGATGCGAGCAGCTTTCTTCTGCTGCCGCTGACCGTTCCCGAATCGTCAACTTCTTGCTGTGTGCCGATTTCTTTCTCTTGATTCATTGTAGACCTCCGATCTGTGGTTTTTGGTTCCAAGAACCGGTAAGCGTTTACACAAAACGAGCAAGCAGATCCTGCTTTCAGCATAGTTGAACCCGATTGCTTTTAAAATAAAGAGAATTAAACCAGACTATATATAAATTTTAACGGAATTCCGAGAGAAGCCCCTTCCTAGGCAGGGAGGGGATAACTGTCGGCCGGGCAACGCCTGGATGATCTTCCTGGATCATGCCCTAAAGAATCGATCGTATGATACAATCAGTCTCAGATCATGTTAAGGCTAGTGAAGTACTCTCGCAGAACGGAGGAGCCGATCTTGCATACCGAAGAGGGTCGAAATGTTCTGATTCCCCAGCTCACCTACTGTAGATATTGGGAGCGAAAAGACAAATTTTTGTTTTACGAGGATACCTGCAAGGAGTGGACCATTTTCGCCGTCATAGACGGGTCGTTCCAGTATGAATTTAACGATGAGAAAGGCATTGCCGCATTCGGCGATTTGATCATTTGTCCGGCAAATACGGTTCTGCGCAGAGTCGTTATTTCGCCGCTTACTTTTTTTGCGATTCGGGTTCAATGGCGGATCAACGACTTGGTGAGAGTGGGACAGGCGGAACCGTCCCGGTTTGTCGGCAAAACGAGTATCGCCGACACGAAGCGGTTGGCAAGCAATTATTCCTTGATGAAGCAATCCGAAGGACTCAGTGAGGAAGTGAAGCTGTGGCTGTGCGGTCACTATATGCTGGATATCTGGTTGTCATATGGGAGGGAGTGCAGCAAATGGCCTTGGCCGGCAGAATGGCAAGCTGGCAAACAACCAGAGCCGATCATGAACGAAGCCTCCGCCCTCATTCGCAAACATGCCTTTGAGACTGTTGATCTGAAGGACATTGCTGCACAATTGCGACTAAGTCCAGCACGGCTATGCCAGAAGTTTAAAGCTAGCTTCGGACAAACCCCGATCCGGTTGTTGACCGAATTGCGTCTGGAAAAAGCGAGACAGCTGCTGCTGGAAACAACCATGACACTTGATCAAATCTCGGAATACATTGGTTACCAGAACGCCTATTATTTAAGCTACATCTTCAAGAAGCATATGGGAGTCACGCCGACCGCCTTCAGAAAAGCGCATCGGATCTAGCTACTTCCCTATCGAACCCAGGAAGCGCGTGACGAATCGCGTTCGAGCTACGGACCGCTCTCGCGGTCCTTCTTCATGTCGTGATTAGAGGTGTTCAGAGGGCTCAGGCTGAATAAAATTCAAATGTTTCATTCGGTTGATGACAGCTAATACTTCATTAATTCTTAGTAATTCAAGCCATCTATCGAAATCAGGGAAAAAGGAAGAAAATACAAGATCCACTCCTTCTCTCTCCATATCTTCGAGTGCTTTTTTGATCTTTTCATGAAGAAAGATGAGGCGATCCTGATTTCTTATAGCGATTTTTCGAATTAAGAAGGCAATAGCTGCAAGCTGGGCGTGTGATGTGATATTGTAAAGCCCTCTGATATCAATTTGTTCATCACCTATCATCATGTATTGGACCTACATGATTTATTAAACATTTCTTGATTAAGAGATCGGATACTATAGTTTTCTTGCTTTGATTACAAAAGTTACAGGAAGCATTTTTGCTTTTTTTGCAAATTTGCTGTTACCCCGCGATTGGATAATTTCATCATCAGATTGCTCAATCATTCGTTCAATTAAAAAGCCCGACTTTGCCAACGCATTCACATAGGTTGATAATGTACGGTCAGATAATGTTAGCGTACTTTCTTCAAGAGATGACGAATACCAGGATTCGTCAAAATAACATTTTTTAAAAACAAAAGTATTATTCTCTTCAACAACACATTTGTGTATAGGGTGGGACCAACTGAAAATAAAAGCGCCACCTCTTTTTAGGTATGAAGCAATCCGGCGAAAAGTACCCTCAAGGTCGGTTGTCCAGCCTATAGCATAAACCGAATAAACAAAGTCAAAGTAATCCTCGGGTATGCCACATTCTTCTTCCATGGGAGAACAGATTAATTTTGCTGAAAGACCGCACTCCGTCAAATGTTGCTTTGTCCTTTCGATTTGGTTTTCTGATAGATCCATACCCCATAGTTCAGATGCTTGACGTTCCCCCAAATACTGCAAAGAATGACCGCTTCCACAACCTATTTCCAGCATCTTTTTTCCTGAGACATCGCCAAAAAGTTGACAATTTTCCTCAGAGACAAATGCTCCATAAAGAGGAAGTGAGGTTGCTCCTAAAACATCATTTCCTTTTGTATCCCAAAATAAGCTGTTTGTCTCATGAATAACACTCTTATCCATGTCAACCGAGATGGCGATAACCTCACTACCGCCTATTATGTTTGTTCTAGAAACAGAATTTTTGTCCATACAGGCACCATCCCCAAATGTAAAAAAATATGAGCCCAAACATCACCTTAATAGATGAAACATTCGTGAATTGCCCTACTCTCCATAAACGAACCGAAATGTATGTTCCGGATGCTGCTCAGTAAACTGCCCTAATGTTTCTAAAAGCTTTTCTAATCCTTCCGGGTCGGATTCGCGTAATTTGTCGTGATCAACAATCTGAATACGTGGGTGCCTTGCCCCAGGCGCATCCTCAATAATTTTATTCAAAAATGTATCAACATCACATCTAAACAACAATTACAAAACTCGAATCTATCTTTCCAATTCGTGCTATTGGCTCCCTCAGTATTCGTCTTCACCATCACCTGTAATTCCCATGTACTGTACTTGTTTCCATCCGGATCGTAGAAATGAATCTCAACACCATTACCACCATTATCGATCAGTTCAACACGTTCACCGGCTTCTTTCATGGATTGATAGATCTTTTCCGTATGTTCCACTTCAAACGAAAGTACAAACATTTCAAACTCCGGACCTTCGCCTTCTTTTTCTCTGATATGACCCGGCCATCGCTCCGTTATAAAATTCAAATGCGGTTTTTCTTTCGACTTAATAAAAATTAAAGTTCCATCACGGAGTTTCGTCCATCCATTATTGTTTAATCCAAAATAATGATCGAACCATTCATGGGATCTCTTTGGATCAGATGATGGCAAATAATGGTCTCCACTCTTGTTTCTATGGCAGTTCCTCTTCTTTTACCTCTTCAACCATTCTGATCCTCTCCTTGTTAGAATCCTTCAACTATTAGATGCCACATCGCCGCGCCCACAAACCGCATGAAGGCGTGATGACTCCTTTCGTCCGCTGCCTTCGCAAGGGAAAACAGCCCATTCGGCTCGCCGCCATGTGGAAAAGGAAAAATGGACCTCATCTGGCCAAAGTGCATCCGCGGTTTTCCCATAATACAATGCTGCCCAATCTGCCATGTTTCTCCAGAACGGATTGTCCTGACCATTCCCCCCAGAAACTTCCTAAAAACTTGACCGCAAACTCTCTTGCGTCGGCGAGCTAACGTACCCGTCGTAACTCAAGAAAAACAAGTACTTAACAAGAATCTCATTTCCTTGTAATTGGTATATAGAGCGAAATCGTTTTCTTTCCATCATCACCATCCGCGAATCGATCGTCATAGAGCTCAAAGTCAGGTGCTTTTGCCCATTTATATTCTGATGTAGAAAACCATTTGTCCGAATATGTATACACTTCGCCAATACTGTTGCCTGTATATACAAATAGTACATATTGTTGCATCGGGATCGTTCTTCCGATCATGCCATCAGGGATATCATCGAGGTTATGTACTGGAAAACCAACTATATAATTAAAACTTTCATGCGGGTTTGGACTGTATTCACTCAAACCATATGCGGAATAAGGATCTGTTCGATTTTTGATTTCATCTCTTCTCCGCTCGAATTCGCCCCATAGGCCAGATATCCGATCCTCAGAAATTTTTGTAGTAATCATCGGTCCGATAATGTGGAATTCTTTAAGCGTAACTATGTGAACATCCATTTATTACCCTCCCCATGATGATTGGTATAATATACCATTAGAATTCATGTTATCGCACATATGTTCGTTTGTAAAGCTGAAGAGCCGCGATTTCACGGCGCCGTTCACGGAGCGCTGGTCGGCGCGCTGTTCAGCGGCAGTCAATCCAGCCGGGGTGATCTTTAAACCCCTGCTACAGTCACGAAAACGCCGCTATTCTCCTTAAGGAAAAAAGCGGCGGTCCGTGAGACGCGGTTTTCGATTAGTGTTTGATGATACGGAAGCTTCCGATGAGCGGAAGCGGCTTGCATCTTCCCCCGGCCGCATTAAGAATTCCTAGGATTGCGAGAATGAATAAACCCAGATTCGCGAGCGGGCCGATCAAGAGCCAGCCGATAACCGGGACGATCGTGCTGATGATATTGACGGCAACCAACGCCAGAAACAAGATCAGCCCTTGATTGGCATGATACATCGCGAACCTCGATTGCTTGGCCGCGAGCAGAGGGATAAAAAAGAGAATATAGGCCAGAATCGCCATCCCTTTGTTGTTGGCGACATCCGTCGGTTCGGCTTGAAGCTCCGGATTTTCGACGTTCATTGTTCATTTTCCTTTCCGTCGTTTAGAATGGATTTTCGTTTATTGTTCGGTCTCCGGCTTATTCGAATAGACCAGAGCTCCTGTAACGATCTTTTTGTCCTCCAGATCTTTCTGCAGCGTAAATACGAACCGTTCCATGCCTTTCTTGGACGAGTAGTTGATAAAATCCTTGTCCTCCAGCTTATGAACCTCCGAGTAGCCGGCTCGCTTCGTATAGTCGTAATACAATTTGACTACGTCATCGTAAGGCATCTTCGTTTCGATCGTCAGCGTGACGGAATCCTTGCCGCCGATAGACGACGTAACTTGAATCTCGTCCGGAATCGGCACGTCGGACGGGAACAAATCCGGGATGTCCGCTTTGCTGGATAGCTTAATCTCCTCGCCGTTTCCCTTTGTGATTGTCGTCGTTCCCTGTTCGGCCTCTTGGATTGCCTTTTCGACCTTCGAGCAGCCTGTCGCGAAAATCATGGCTATCAGCATGACGGCGGACAAAGCTATACTCCATTTTTGCCTGTTCTTCATTTTACGCTCTCCCATCTTTTTTGTATTCGGACCGTTACCAGTTCCATTCCTTGTTCTGATCTATCCGATTGCCATTAATATCGTAGACCGCGTCCCAATCTATCTCCGACGGGTCCTCGGCCGGCGGCTTGACGACATCGAGCTTCAGCTCAAGCTCCATTTTGTAGATTTTGTCTGTGACTCTTTGGAAGCCGGCGACGACCGATGGATGAAAAGGATCATCCTGACCCGGGTTCACAACCCTGATCAGCATGTGCTGGGGCTCGGCTCCGGGAGGCGCATAGACCGCGCTTACTTTGTACTTGCCGATCGGCACGTTATGCACGCCGTAACCGTTGTTCGACCGGCTGCCCTTGCTGACGATTTTCTTGCCCGAGGTTCCGTCCAGCATCTTGCCCTCCGGCTCGAGCGTCAGCGTGACGTCGTCCCGGTTCGGCGGCTCGGCGACGGGGTCGAGCGGATGAATGAGATCCATCATATAGAACAGCACTTCCGCGCTTCCGCCCGTTCCGATCGAGCTATCGAGTTTGACGGTAAAATTGCGGACCGCGCCCTCGTTGCCGGCGAACGGACTATCGTCATCGGGAATCAAATCGACGCTATGCTTCACACCCTCGTACATGATCGAATATTCCGCATACGCCTTATAAGTCGCCGCCATTTTTGTCAGCTCGATCCGATACTGTCCGTTCGCGTCCGTCTTGATTTGCGAATTGCTGTTGTACAGCAGTTGGTTGTCGATCGTGATCAAAGCGCCCTTGATCGGCTCGCCTTGCGGGTTGACGACTTTGCCCTTCACGACATAAGGCTCCGCCTGATCACCCGTTTCGCCCGCCGTATTGCCGGCAGGCGCACCTGTGCCGATCCAGATGACTGTCGTGCCGGATTCTTGTGAGTAAATTACGTCATAGCCGCTGTTCTCCGAAACGAATCGCAGCGGAATCATCGTGTGATTGTTGATGATTTGCGGCGGCACGGACAGCTCCGCTGCTTGGCCGTTGACTTTGGCGGTCAGACTGTCGATCGTCAGCTCGATTTCCAGTCCTTTTTTTATCCCAATCGCTTTCCTTTCCTCGCCGTTCCATTCGACTTCATAACTTAGTGCTTCGAATATTGCGCGAAACGGCACGAGTGTCGTCCCGTTTTGGATCACCGGCTGTTGATCGGCAAATGCAAGCAGCTCCCCGTTAAAATAAACCTCCACCTCATCTTCCTTGGCCATGGCGAACGATGCCGTGCAGGCAAGGACAAGAATCAGAATGGAGAGCCAAATGACCGCTTTAGCTGAATACTTTCCCATTCTCCCATCTCCTCGTCAAAAATCCGCAGCACTCCTACATCTGCAGTTGTAAGCGAAATTCGATTTCATCGTATTCCTTTTGATAACCGGACGCCAGTTACAAGATGTCATTGGAGTTGTCACATCATTGTCATCGCCCGCTGCCGAATCTCCTTATGTTGAAACAATCAATGGAGATGACAAAAAAGGTGACAGCCTGTAACTAGGGGGTGTCTCGGCATTCTTTTACAATGAACGTAATAAACCTTTATCTCTTGGGAGGAATGGACATGAGCTTCATGGACAAAGTGAAATCGGGCTTCTCGGAAGCTGGCAGCAAGGCGAAAATCGTCGTGGAGGTCAACAAGCTCAAACTGCAGAACAGCAATAAACAGAAGGAAATCGAAAAGCTGCATCAGAGCATCGGCCGTCTGTTTTTCCTGAAGGCGGTCGGTCGGCTGGAAGAGGTCGCGGAATCGGATTATCAATCAGACGTAGCGGAAATCGTACGGCTGGAACACGAAATCGAGGAGAACAAAAAACAAATCAAAACGATCGCGAACGAAAAAGACTGTGTCTGCGGCAAAGCGTCCCCGCTGGATGCCCGGTTCTGTCCGTCCTGCGGGCATACTTTTTCGGCGACGGATTGAGCGGGAACGGAGGAAAGACAGTCCATGAAAAGCTTGCTTGCCAATAAGAACGCCAAGATCGCCTTGCTTCTTCTCGTCGGCGCGCTCTTGGCGTTTGGCGCTATTGTCGTATGGGTCAAGAATAACCGCGGCCCCCTCGGCACGGTCGTCGAATCCGTCGCTCCGGGACCGTCCGGAAGAGCAGAGGCCGTCAAAGATTTGCCGCGCAGAAAGACGTATCCGATCGGCAAGTGGGATATCGCGATCCCCTACTTGAATCCGTTCGGCTCCCAAGACAACTATCAATCCGTCAATTACACTCCGAATCAGACCCAGGAGCTGAAATACGTCGATGAAGAAAACATGGAAATGTCCCGAATCACCGGCGGGGATCTGTGGCAATTGCAGGTGCAATGGAAGGATTCGCAAACCGACCCCTGGGAGGATCTGCGGCTGTACGTTACCGAGCTCGGCGGAAAATATTATATGGGCGCCTCCGAAGGCAGTTGGGTGCTTCGCGCGGACGATCCGGAGGGAACCGCCTGGTGGGGAGTCGCTTCGAAGAGCGGCGAGGGATACCTGTTGAAGATATACAAGGAGCTTCGTCTGAAGCATGGAGAATCCGTCTCCTTCCAGACATCGTCTTACCCGAATCAGGAAATCTATTTCATGACGGACAACGAACGGCACAAGTACCAGAGCTTCAAAGTCGATCTGGCAGGAGGCCATGTTCGGCTGTCGGGCAAAGGCTCGTATTCGCAAGGGCAGTACCGTAGAGATCTGTCATACATTCAAGAGCTGTTCGCCTACAAAACGAATCATTATACGCTGAGCGATATTCCCCAGGATACGTCCGCCCCCTTGCTGTGGAAGCTGTCCTGGAGCCCGGATACCGACCCGAAGGAAATTGTCTTCACGCTTGACGAAGGGGAGGACATCCGTCCGGTCAAAGACGGGGAACGGCTGGGAGCGCTCAAGGTTCGCGGGAATGCGCTGGACCTTATCCAAGTCGAAGCGCCTCCGGGAGTCACATTGACCCACCCCGAGCTTCATCTGAAAGGCGATAAGACGCCGGAAGGAGACACGCTGTTCTGGCTGCCCTCCGGCTTCTGGAACGTCGTGGCACAGCCGGAAAATCGCCCCCCTCTGAATACGAGGCTGGTTCCCGTCAGCGCGGGAGAGATGACGGAGCTGGAGATCAAGCCGCTGCTGCAGAGCGCCTATCGGAACGACGGAATTGGAGACGCCAGCGGCGAAGAGAGCAAGCTGAAAATCGAAGAAGCTGTCGAGCTGGGCAATCAGGCCCGCGTTACCTTCATGCTGCTCGATTCCCAAAACCCCAAATTTACGCCCGATATGAAGGATATCGATATTGTAGAGGGAGGCAGGCCGGGACAGCCGGTCAAGCTCGATCGGATCGAGACGCCGCCTAGCGTCGTATTGGCGCTTGATTCCTCCGGCTCTATGTCAATGTCGATGGAGCAAGTGCTGGAATCTGCCCGCGCCTTTATTCAAGGGCTGCCGGACAACGCCTATATCCAGGTGATCGATTTCGATTCCCAGATTCGGGTGTTGGAAGGCACGAGTAAGAAGGATGTACTGGCGAATCTTGGTCAGATCAAGGCGCTAGGACATACCAAGCTGTACGATTCGGTGATTGAGGGACTGAACCTGCTGAACGATAAGCAGCGGCCGACGCTGGTCGTGTTCACCGACGGAGTGGACAGCAACACCGAGAAGGCGGGAACGGGCAGCAAGGCGAGCAAGGGCGATGTCGAGCAAGCTGTGAGGCATTCCGGCATTCCGATCTACTCGATCGGCTTCGGTCCGGATCACGATAACTCCACGCTGTTGGAGCTGGCAGCGATGTCGGAAGGAACGTATTATCCCGCTAAGGATACAGCTGCGCTGAAGCATGTGTTCGCCGCCATTAACGACAGGCTGGGCAATCGGTTCGAGCTCACCTACGAGCGGCCGAAGGAGCAATCTCCGTCCGACGTTCCGGTCATCGCTATGACGCTGGACGTAAGCGGATCGATGGATGTCGATCCCGCTTCGGGCAACGGCGCTTACCGGATCGATAAGGTGAAGCATCTGTTCCACGACTTCGTCGGACAGCTTCCGGAGCATAGCTTGATGCAGTTGCTCAGCTTCTCCGCGAAGCTGAAGTTCGATCAGGTGTTCACCTCTCGCAAGTCTGAACTGATGCAGGCGCTGGGCAACCTGAAGGCCGTCGGGGGAACCGACATTTTGAATTCCGTCTACGTGACGTACAATTCGATCAAGCAAATCCCTTCCGAAAAGCGCGTTATTGTCTACTTGACCGATGCGGCGCTTGATGTCGAAGAGAGCAAAAAGGCCTTTTTCGAAGAGATGCTGACCGGTATTAAAGAAGAGGGCATCCAGGTGCTGTGGGTAGGCCTCGGTACGGACGACAGCGCGGAAGCGTTCAAGTGGGCGGCGGAGAAATCGGGAGGCAAGTACGTGATCTCGGAAGACCCGGCCATATTGGCCAAAGCGTTCCAAGATGCGCTTGCTGAAGTCCAGAAGCGGCCTTCCGAGCAAATCCCGCTGATGCTCGCCGTCCGCAACGAATCGGATGACGGCCGAGCTCGTATTTATTCAGACGATCGATTGGTCGATTTCCCCGTGCTGCTTGACGCAGGCGACAAGGTCGAATTCCAGACGATCGGCTTCGAGACGGGCAAGAAGGTCGCGCAATACGAACAGGCAACAGCTGCGCTCGTCTACGGACGCGATCTGCCGAGCGACGAGGTCAAAATCTACAAGCGCGTTCCGCTGAACAGCCAAGGGAAAAACAAAGCGGTCGAATGGACGGCCCGGGAGCTTCTCTTCCTCAAAAAGCTGAAAGGTGTAGATGCGCCGGCGAAACGCAGCTTTGCCGCTATCGAGATGGAGCTCACAAACGCTCACCCGGGCGGAGCCGACTACTTGATTCCGGATTTCGCTTCGCATTTCTTCATGAACGTAAACGGCGCGGGCACTTATCCGGCTTCGACGGCCACTTGGCTGACGGAACAGCCGCTGGCGCCTCCCGGACAAGGAGACATCACGGTCAAAAAAGGCGAGAGCGTTAAAGGAATGCTAGTATTTCTCGTACCCGACGAAGAGATTGAACGGGCTTCCGTCCACTACTACGACGTCGAATACGGGCATATATCGCTCACCTTGGTAGGTTCCCTGCCGAGGGAGGAGCCCGCCGTATTGGCCGGCATGCCGAAAAGCGCCACAGGCAAGCTTTCGGATACGTTCGAGCTGGTCTTGACGGCATTCGGTGAAACGGATCATATCGAGAAGGTCGCGCTGACCCGCAAAACGAGCGTGTTCAAAATCGTGGAAGCCGAATTGAAATCCCTGGTTCAGGCCGATCTGAAGCTGAACCCGCAGGATCGGTTTTATATGAACATCATAACAGCCGAGGGCCCTTTTCTTATCCCCGTTCATACGGCCACCGCCCTGCTGCCTCACGGCTTGCTGCGACCCGTCATGTTCGGTCCCGGGTCTTCCAACAAAGCCCGCCTGGCCTTTCAGACGCCGAATGCGCTGGGGGCTATGCCGATGGAGCTATACGTCGACCTTTTCGGCGGCGCGACGGTGCTTCCGGTAAGAGACGGTTCGGCGGACAATGTGGGCGCAGGTGACGCAACAAGAGCATTAGGTGCGGACAACACAGCGATGCTCCCAGACAAGGGGGTATCGCTGGTCGTCAACTCGCTGGCTCGCATTCGCGACATCGAGTCCAGCAGCGGTAACTTCGTCATAGCCGACGTGACGGTTGCCGACGAATCCGACGGCTTCGGATCGTCCGGCTTCCGCGAGACGTTTAAGCTTGTGCCGGTTCAATCGCCGGCAGGACGCGAGGTTTCGGATCTGCAGGCAGACCCGGTTACCGACGAACTGCTGCTTGGCATCGATAAGGATTGGTCCGTATTCGACGGCGCCTCGCGGCGCGGGCTGCTCGTGTTCTCGCTCCCTCACAATCAAGCGGATCTGAACTGGACGCTGCAATCCGACCTGTTCGCCGACCTGAACCTTCCCGTCGGCAACGAAACCTACAAGGAAAACGGGCTGCTCGTCAAACGGGTGGAGCCGCCTCTGGACGAGAAATTCGATATCCAGCTCTCGAAGGCGCTCACGGAAGCGATCAGCCGCCACCGCACGCTGGAGGCCGCCAAGGTGCCGGCCGACGCCGTGCGGACGGCCGATTTCGACGCCGGCCAAGGCCGCAAGGAAGGCATTCCGGCTCCTCTGCCAACCGTTCACGGCATGCTGCAGTTGGAATCGGTCAAGACGTGGTCCGACTTCCAGGCACTGGTGAACGGACTGAGATGGCTGCCCTCCGCCGACCCGTATTCGACTTATCGGAGCTCCCCGGAAGCCGTGTTGGCGCAAGGCTGGGGAACCGAAGGCGACTTGGCCTACCTGACCGGAGGCCTGCTCGCCAAGCTCGGTTACAGCCCGGCGCTCAGGATGGTGCAAGTAACCGATCGGGGAAGAGCGGCGCTTGCGGAGCTGGGCGCGGTAGATTCGGTAATTCTGAAGCATTTGCCCGCATGGTCCTACCTCGACGAACAAGGAAAAACGAAAATCTTCGTCGTGCCGTTCATGAAAGACCTGTCAGAGCTGGACGGTCTGGCCTTCTTCCCCGGCGGTCAGGGAAGCAGGCGGATGACGTCCGCGCAAAGCACGATCAGCGTCTATTTCATGGCCGAAGCGAAAGAGGATCGGGGAGTGGGCGGCATCACCGGGGACATCGGCGGGGCGCTCGGCGGAGGGGGAGGCCAAGATAAGCCATTAATCGAGGAGGTTCGTGTTCTCGAAGCCGCTCTGGACCTTGATCAGTTGAGCCGCGAGCCGGTGGATATCCGCGCGGGCGGTTCCGAAGGCAAGTATACCGCCGTGCTGGAAAGCCAGACGTTGCAAATCGTCGGCAACCGTCTGATCGACGCTAACGAACAGAAAATCGTTGGCGTGCGCATCGAGGTTCAATTGCCGAAGAAGAAACTCACGCATGAAACCCGACTTAAGGACGGAGAAGAGATCGCCGACGTCTTCCATACGGTCGCGGTCAATCTTCCCGATCTGTCCGCCGAAGCAGCCGAAGCGCTTCAGCAAGCGGCCGACCGGGTGCATAAGGCGACGGAAAAACCGGATGACCACTCCGCGCTCATCTGGTATACCCGAAGCGTTCTGTATCGGATTATCGCCAATCAAACCGCCTACGAAAACGAACTCGCAGCGGTATTGGACGTTACTGCGGGACGCGTCGACAAGGAACGGGTGATTTTCGTAACCATCCGAAACGACCGGGCGCAATCGAAGTTCCGAACAAGCGTTGACCTGCAGCAGAGCGCCAATCGGATTCATCGGGGCTCGGAGGAAGCCGTCCGCGGCTTTCACATCATGAGCGGCTTGTTCGCCTCCCGGCTCGAAGGCGCCGCGCTGCCGGGTGACAAGACGGATTTCATGGACGTATGGCAGAGCAGCCCGGAGAATACGATGCTGTTCCTGAGCCTCAGGAACAACCGAAACAAGGATTTGAAGTATATGGAGGAAAACGGCTTCCCGGACACGCTCATCGAACGGGCCAAAACCTCTCCCGCGATCATGCTGATTCCGAACCGGCCGGCGAGCATTCAGGGCGAAAGCCGCTGGGCTTGGCTGGAGATCGACCCGAACACCTACGAGACCATCTCCGTCACGGACACGGGCGAGCACGGAAGCTTCGCGGAGTACCTGATGTCGCTTGAGCCCGTTTCTCCGACGGGCGACGATTATATGGCTTTCATGTCCGGCGCGTTTATCGGCGTCAGTTCTTCGGTCTGGAGCGTCAGCTCCTTCGCGTTAAAGCTGGACGATTACGAACAAATCATCAAAGCCGCCAAAGCGTATACGTACGGATTGGGCGAAGTGCTGAGCGGCATGATGAGCAACAAGGATCTCCCCAAGCTCGAGTACAGCATCGGCTCACTTAAGCTGAAGCTGACGGACTTCGATCAGGATAAACTGGCCAAACAGTTCCATATTCTGAAATCGGGCAAGGCAGTAGAAGGAGCCGGCGACGTCGTAGGCTTCGGACTCGGCTTCCAGATCGGCGCCGCTTACTACTTCAAGCAAGCGGAGATGGCCATTAAGAAGCCAGTCGTCAAAAACGGGCCTCCGAGCGGAGGCTCCGCCAAGTAAAACGAAAGGGATCGTCTCAGAGGCAGCGATAAGCCGCCGAGGAGACGATCCCTTTTTGGAGTGGAGTGGTCTGCCCGGCAGAATGCTAGACGCACCTCACCATCTCTTCCCCGCCGTTTGCGAAGAACGACTGTTCTCACATCGGTCTTGCGGCAGCAGCGGTTACTTCATCACCATTTTATACGAATCTTCTTCGCTCCGGAAAAGAATAATCCAACCAGCGGGGATCTATACAATGAACGGGTTATGGTACTGCCAGGC
This sequence comes from Paenibacillus sp. MAH-35, assembly GCF_058135425.1. Classification (NCBI taxonomy): domain Bacteria; kingdom Bacillati; phylum Bacillota; class Bacilli; order Caryophanales; family Paenibacillaceae; genus Paenibacillus; species Paenibacillus sp. MAH-35. Next base: position 38,841 of record NZ_JBYUPU010000019.1, on the reverse strand, counting down.
TCTTATGCCGCTGCTTCAACTCCATTTGAACGTTTCTCCTTCAACATCAACCAGAATTAGTTCAAAGACTTCATGACAAGCAGCGTTGCCGAGCGTTTCGGCAGCTTTAGCAACACAGTGCCTGTCTCACTTGCTGCGAGATCGCCGGTCTTGGCCAGGCGACGGACCGCATCGAAGGCATAAACCTCCGCAGTGTCAAAGCCTGTACCCAGCTCGAGCTGAATATCCCGGCTTAACGTGTCCTTGTTGAACAGCAGTACGTATGTCTTGCCGTCATTTCCTTCGATCGTATAAGAGCCGACCGCATCATAGCGCGACGAATCGGTGCGGACGCTGCTTCCTTCGATTTTGGAGCCTTGACCGTCGTAATCCAGATAAAGCTTAAACGCATCCTCGATCGGCGTGTCCGCATGGAAGTTGCCGAAGCGTGTGGCCAGATCGACACCCTCCTTGCCGAAGATCGCGAGCGCTTCCGCCTGCGCCAGACCCGCCGTAACGCCGAAGCCGTTGCCGAAGTTGTACTCCGTAATCGCCAGCTTCAGTCCGGGCTGATTGCGCTCGATGACTTCTTTCATGCGCGGAATGAGTCGAACTGGCTCTTGAATCCAGGATTGATCGACGAACTGACCATCGTACAGCCCCTTCCGGCAGCCAATGCTCGAGCGGGCGTCCGAAGGCCGTTACGCCTCCTGCAGTCAGCGCCAGTTGTACTTGCTGTCCGCCTTCGGAACCTCCATGCACCCACAGTCTCAGCTTGTCGTAGTCGTTCACCGTCAGCAGTTGAGTGCTGTATAGATACAACGCTCCGTCTCCGTTTGGAGTAAAGCGAATCGAACGAGCGCCTGTCCGTTTCACCGAGCCTTCCGCCAGGTTGACCTGTCCCCAGCTGTTGTTCGTTACCGAATCCGCCAGCTTGTCATCGAACAAGTACAATCCCTCGACCGGCTCGATCGGATCTCCCGGTTCTTCACCTGGATCTTCACCGCCAGGTTCTCCTCCCGGCTCTTCTCCTCCGGCTTTGCCCGTAAAGACAAGGTTGTCCAAAAATAGTGGACTCTGCTGGCCCTCCCGAAGCAGTCTCCGGTCATCCACGATGATGATGGAAATCAAGTTGGCTAAAGTTCAGCAAACGCCGCCCGAAGCGTGTAGAGGTACGAACGCGATCATGACATACATGACTTAGATGATGACAAACGGTAACTGGTCGTACAAGTGAACACGATCTATGATGAATGAGGAGCTTGCGCCGTTCCGTAGCAGAACGGCAAATCTTTCACCACTCGTCGAGGAGGAACGGTTTCATGGAAGTAAAACAAATCATTAGAATTTTAGGCGTTGTTGCGCTTCTGGGAGGAATCGCACGAATCTGTATGGCGCCTTCCGCCTACATCTGGGGAGCCGACAGCATGCCGGAGCTGGTTAGCGGATTCGTCGCTTGCGTGTTGATGGGGATCGGCATCATCGGAGTTTACCTGTATCAGGCACCGCGAAGCGGTCTTCTCGGTTTGATCTCGGTGCTGCTTCTCTCCGTCAGTAGTTCGCTGACGGCAGCGCTCGTCTGGAACAACATGCTGGGTTTATTGCCAGAAGACCACAACTACATCTCAATGCTGCTGCCCATTAACTCCATTCTGACGCTGATCGGGCAGATCGTTTTCAGCCTTACAGCGATCCGTGCCCGCGTTTATCCCATTTGGAGCCTGATTTTGTTCATCGTATATCCAGGCATTTACTTTATCCCTGCTGTGTCGGATTTGGGTTCGGTCGCCTGGGGACTCTGTTACGTCGTATTTGCGCTCTACATTTTGCAAGTGCGCGCTCGCAGAGCCTGATAGGACATTCGGTGCGAAAAAAGGCCAGTCGTCTAGGGACTGGCAAAGTCCTAAAGGAGTGATAACATGGGAGCAGCGACATTTTGCTTGGTTACAATTACTCTGGCCTCTATCGTTCAAACCGTACCACCTCTCGCCGGTCACGATTCCGGTGGGGGTTAATCTGGTTACGGCCGTGCCTTTTCCCGAGGTAGGAGGCAATGTCCTATTGATCTCTTACCCATACTTGGGGTCGATCTTGATATTACGGTTCCTTGTCCGAGTGTCACAACGCAAGCTGTAGTCGTTACTCCGGTATTAACTGTAAACCTCGTTATTACCGTAACTGATTCTCCGTAATGAGAACGTTAGGGATCAGGTAGCATGCCCCCCGCTGGCTTCGGCTGGCGGGAATCTTTTGCTAGTCCGGCTTAATTTTTAATTGTTCTCTTCGCTGCGGTTGCTAACGAGCCTACGCTGGTGCGACATATAAAACAGAAGCGATATTCTGTAAATCGTTTTACAGAAAGGTATGCTTTCTGACACTCTTTGAGCATTCAAAAAGGCCGTCGAAGTAATCGACGACCTTGCATCCCCTTTACTAAGTCGATCTGCACGTTCCTCGTTTTTAACCTTTAAAATGCATTCCACATTCTCTGAGATTTCATAGTTAGTCCTATACTTTTTATTGCCACACTGTGATTACATTTCCATCTAAATCCTTTAAGTTAAAACAATTGATTTCCCTATTTATTTCGCTAACTTCCAGTCGTAATTCCTTCAACTTGTTGTAGCTTTCCTCAAGATTAGAGGTTTGGATTACAAATAAAGATTCAGAACAAGGGCTAAAGTCTTCTTTTTCGAATAATACTAATCCAACCCCCAACTGATTCGTTCTGTTCCCATCAAAACCACCAAAATTTAGTCCGAGTACTTCCGAATACCATTGTTTCGACTTTTCCAAATCTTTTACATAAATAAATACAGAAAGAATCTCTTTAGCTAATACAAAACCTCCTACGTTACTATTCACCATTTCCACTACCTCCAAATCACTATTCATTTGTCCGTGTATGACTCTTAAAGCCTTTGGTATACTTGTGGGCCTGTGGAATCAATCAGAGTGCACATAAACCAGATTTCCATCTGGATCGCAACATTCCAACCACTTCCCACATCCATCGTCAAACCGTTCGTTCGTATGCCACTGTCCCTAAGAACAGAGTATACAGCCTCTATATCATCGGTATGATAGGTAAAGACGATGGGGGATCTGCCATTGTTTTGTGAATTTGGTTTCTTAACAAGAATAATGTTTGGACCGCCATCGACTCGAATAATAGCATTGTCTTCAACGTCTTGATCGAGATGGAATGGTGGTCGTACTAAGGTGAAGCCTAATAATTCAACATAGAAATTCAATGCCTTTTTCAAATCGGAAACATGCATGTCAATGGTGATCATCGCTTTAATCTTAGCCTTATCCCGCTGGCTAAATGGACTATCGACTTTCTGAGCGACCCCAACTTCTTCAGCCATTTCATACATCTCCTCTTTAAGTTTTATCCTCGTTCTTCTTAAACGACTTTCAACGGTGATACTTGAAATAGCTGAATTTTTCGCTTTCTTTTGTTTGGGTTGAACTATGCTGCCCGTTACGGAGCTAACTTATTAGAGGTGCGGAAGGACATTCTCAAGCGTAACTTGCCATTTCCCATCACGATGCTCCACTTTATGAACACTGGTGTTGGCCGCAGGAAACGATTTGTTGGTATTGCTCCATTCCAATTTTTTTAGAACATGATAAATGACATTAATGACCCCGCCATGAGTAACTACGAGTACATGCTCACGATGATCGCTTGCTGCCTGTTCCTCGCACAATTGTTCAAACGTTTCCCGGATTCGCGTAAAAAACTCAATAGGGCTTTCGCCGCCGGGATATCGTTCATCCATCCGTAAACTTGAAAAATACAAGCCGGGGTATCGTTCATTTACGATCTCGTTCGGCATCCCGGCGATTAGGCCATTGTTCGTTTCTCTCCAGTCGCGGCTGCGATGCACCGGCAAGTCAAGGGATTGGGCAATCTCATTTGCGGTATCCAGCGCACGCTGCAAGTCGCTGCTAACGATCCGATGAATGTTGTACACATCCCGGTTTTCCTGAAGATACCGGCCAAGTTTCTCGGATTGTCTGTACCCCTCCACGATGAGTCCCCGCCCACTCCAGCCGCCGCGAAACCCGTCCTCGTCTTTACCATGCCTAACCAAGTAAATAGCCATTGTTCCCTCCTTGGGATCGTGATCGTTTTTTGCAGCTAACAACCCTCTACCGGAAGTATCACTTCCGTTATTTGTTAATCGACGCAGGAAATCGCCCCATAGCGGAAATATCGTTTCCGCTATTTCCCGCATAACCGACTGGATCAACCCAAAAAGCTAAAATAGCGGAAACCAAACTTCCGCTAAAGGCGTGAAAATTGCGGGTTTTGCGAAATTAGCGGAAGTCATACTTCCGCTGCGCCCACATCCGATAAAACCCGATAACCAGGCAGCCGTATGCTATCAGCTGGAACAGATAGGTGATGGAACCGTTCGCATAAGAAATCCACATGAGTAGTTCTCCCGGCCTCATTCCCAAGGCAGGCTTCGAGGCAGCATTGACGGAATCCATATACGTTTGGAGGATGGGCGAGAGCACCCAAGTAACAAGAAAGGAGTAGATTTTGCCGATCAGCAAAAACAGAAAAAAATAGTAGCCTCCCCGAAAGGAAAGCTTCCTGCATAAAAGAAGTCCCGCGATCCATAGCACGGAGAGCAGTATAAAAGACAAAACAGCAGACGCGACTCCAAACACAGGTACCAGAGCCAACCGATCATCCCCCCTGCGGCCGTTTCCTTTCTTATACGCTTCCAATACCTGGAAGGTTGCGCGTATCTATACAGGACCGCACACAAAAAGGCCGCCGGATCGCTCTCCGGCAGCCTCGTTACTATCCTTTTACGTTTGAACCGGAATATCCAGCCCTAGAGGTTATCCGGCGGTGACGCGAACCGTTCGGCTCGCCTGCACACCGCCGTATTCGGCGGTAATAACGGTCTCGCCGGTCGTTAGCGGCACGATCGTTCCGTCCTCCCGCACCTTCAGAACGGAACGGTCTTCGACCGTATAAACCGGCCGCAGCACCGAGTGGGTCAGTCCGTCGGCACGAACCGCAACCGGGTTCAGGCGGCAAGCCGGACCGGCCATGCTGACTTCCCCGCAGCCGCACAGCCTCAACGTATCGACAGGCGACCGCTCGTCGCCGAACAAATGAAGCAAGGGCGAAGCCAGCCGTGCGGCCCAATCATGCTCTACATGCTCCGCCTCGGCATCCAAATAATACGCCAGCTCGCTGTCCGGCGCATAACCAAGCGCAAGCAAGTGCTCGACAACGCCGCGGACGTGCTTTTCCATCACCAATGTGCCTTCGCGTCCGCCGAGATCGATCCAGATCCGGGACAGCGGCTGCTTCTCCCGGAACAGGTGCACGAGCGGCACTTCGGCCGAGCTGCTTGGGTCCACGCAATAAAAATAAGGAGACACGATAGCGAGCTTGCCGAAAACGTCCGGCCGGCGGAAGCCGATATGGTACGTCACCTGTCCGCCCCGCGACGATCCCATCAGCGCCGTATGCTCCGGACCCGGCTCGGTGCGAAACACCGCATCGATGTACGGCTTCACTTCATCGATCAGAAACGACTCATACAGCAAGCCTTTCGGCTGCACGGTTACTTTATCCTCACGATACAACACGCCGGCCAGATCGTGGGTAAACTCATCCGATCGCTCCGTCCCCCGGTTGGCGATCCCGACCACTATGATCTCTTCCATCAGGCCGAGTGAGACGAGACGGTCGACCGTTTCGTGCACGTTCCACGAATAACCGTTGAAGGCCGGATGAAATACATTTTGACCATCATGCATATACAACACCGGGTAACGCTTGGCCGTATGGTGCCGGTAGCTTGGAGGCAAATAAACGAACAGTTCTCTTGAGTTGTCCAGGCTGGCGGAATAAAAGTTTTCGATTCGCAAAAGGCTCGATCCGTTTGTCATCTCGTTCACCCCGATAAGCGCTCCGACGCCGTATCTATCCAATCTTCCACTTCATAATGCAGCACCTGCCGGCCGTCCGCCGTGAACGTCCGGTACGGAACCTCCCGGCCCCGGGCATCGACCTCGTGCCGGCCCAATCCGCGGGATATGCGGAACACGAAGGAAACGTCTCTCGGCACCTCGAACGTCCCGCCGTACCAGCCCTCGCGAAGAAGGGGCAGCTCGATGCCCGCGTACAGCTTATCTGCAGGCGGCGTGCCCTCCGGTACCTTCACGTACATCTCGACCGGAACCGTAGCAGGCACATACGGGACGACGGCAAGCTCGTGACAGGCTGTCACTGCAGAGCCGTTATACGTCATCTTCGTGCTTCCGGTCCGCTTGGGCAGCAGCCAACCGTCTGCGCTCGCTTCGACGATCCCGGGATCCGCCGCTACATAATCCGCATTCAGGTCCGTGACCATAAACCCGCTGTCGTAATGGACGACCGGGTTCAGCGCACACCTCGGCCCTTCCAGCCCGATGACGGCGGGGCCGTGCAGCTCCGCGCGGACCGGCGTACCGATCTCGCCGAAAAAGTACAGCAGCGGAGCATGGACGCGGGCGGCCCAATCCGTCTGGGAATGCCCCGAGTCGATCGCCACATGGAACATGAGATCGACTCCCGGCTGGAAGCCCGCCCGGATCAGAGTATCGGCGACATGCCGCACATGTTTTTCCATGACGGTATAACCTTCGGAATCGCCCACGTCCATCCAGATTTTCAGATCCTGCTTCTCCGTATATACCCGGCTTAACCAGCGTTCCTCCATCGTCGCCGGATCGACGCTTACGAAGAACGGACATAATGCGCCGATCATGCCGAACGTATCCGGATGACGGAATCCGATATTGTACGAGACCAGCCCGCCGGCGGACGATCCCATCAGAGCGGTATGCTCCTTGTCCGGCAACGTGCGGTATTCCCTGTCGATAAAAGGCTTCACTTCGCGAAGCAGAAACAACTCGTACAGCTCGCCCTGGTTCGTCATCCCGAACACGTCGCTCCCGTCCGGGCTTGCGTGCATATATTCGGCGATGCGCGCATCCTCGACATGGGCGACCGCAACCACGATAATTTCGCGCATGCGTCCTTCCGCAACGAGCCGGTCCACCGTAAGATGAACGTCCCACGACTCGCCCCTCCGGTCTTTGTGGAAGACGTGCTGGCCGTCGTTCATATACAAAACCGGATAACGCGCATCCGGATCGCTTCTATAACTCGGGGGCAAATAGACAAACAATTCGCGATTGTTGTTTAAAATGGCGGAATGAAACGATTCGAATGCGATCAACCGCGATAAATTCACTTGATGCCTTCCTCCTGTCCTTGTCTTACGATATAACGGGCAAATAAAGGAACTTCTCCGGACTGCTGTGATCCGCATCGTGAATATTGCGGTCCATCATATCCACAATCCGCTTGTAATCGCCCAGATCGAACGTTACCTTGGCGATCCGCTCCGCCAGCATTTCCGGACAATCGCTTGTGCATATAGCGACGATCCGGTCGTGAGTCCGCGCTGCTTCGCCTGCCAGAAATTCGTTGACGACGATTCCCGGACTGCCGGGGTACTTGGCCAAAAAAGCGTTCAGCCCTTCGGCCCCCTCATATACGTGAATCCGTTCCTCGTCCATACCCGACAGCCGCTTGATTTGCCCGACAAGCAGCGAATCGTTATACGCGTCCAGCACGAGGAACTGCGGCTCTTCGCCAAGTTTCTCCCGCGCGGTCCGGAAGCCGGCCGCGAAGTCGGGAAGCACTTTATGGAAGATCGTATCTTCGATATGGCTGTCGATCGCAAAGACGGGGATGCCGAATCCGAAGTAGCGGGAGATCGTCGCAAACCGCTCCTGGTCCACGTTCATCAGAAACACCCCGTCCAGATTCCGCTCCCGGATCATGTCATAGGATGGAGCGTCCCCTTCGATCTGCATGAAGATCGTATGGTAGCCGAGCTGGCCGCACAGCCGTTCGATCCGGTATAACGTTTTGACGTACTTCAGCTCCGACCAGCGGTGGGGCTGCAAATCTTTGAACAATAAAATCCCGATCAGCCCGGTTTTCTGCAGCTTCAGCGAACGGGCGCTCCGGTTCGTCACATACTGGAGCTGCTGGGCGATCTTCAATACTTTGACCCGTGTTTCGTCGGAGATCGATTGGGTTTTGACGTCGTTCAAAATATAGGAGACGGTGGCAATCGACACGTTGGCCGCCTTAGCAATATCTTTGATTGTCGCTTTTTTCATCTCAAATCTGCCGCCTTTGCTTAAACGTTTCAGTCGATTTAATCACACGCCATCCGATTTGTCAATCGCTCCCGGCCGCTGCGATCAGCACGTGCCAGCCGAACGGAGGCAAGGTGACGTTCGCCTCCTTCTCCGCGATCTGAACGACGCCGTTCCCCCATACCGGAACGGGCGAAACGGGCGGCTCGACGGCAAACACGAGATGAGCCGGAGCGGCGTCATGATTGAAGCACACGTACACGTCCCCGCTGGCATGAGTTCTCCGCACGACCAATTGGCGGCCCCGGGCATACAGCCAGTCGAACGAGCCTTCCTGCAGGGCGGGGTGCGACTTGCGCAGCGAGACGAGGCGGCGGTAAAAGTCGAGAAGCTGTGCGTTTTGCCACTGCGGGTCCCATACCATCGGCCTCCGGCAGTCCGGGTCGGGCCCTCCCTGCATTCCCGTCTCGTCACCGTAATACACGCACGGCGTCCCAGGCAGTATAAATTGAAACAGCGCGGCCTGTTTCCCTTTCCGCTCGTCCCCGGCGACCGTAAGCAGCCTCGGGGTATCGTGGCTTCCGACGATATTAAAAGCCGCCTCGTTCACTTGCTGCGGATAGCCGGCCAGCAGCCGGTTGATCCGATCCGCTAACGTCTCGGCATCGATCTCGCCTTTGGCAAAAAACTGCAGCACCGCCTCCGTCGCCGGATAGTTCATCACCGCATCGAACTGGTCGCCTCTCAGCCACGGCATCGCATCGTGCCAGATTTCCCCCAGAATATACAGATCCGGCTTCAACGACTTCAACGTCTTGCGGAACTGCCGCCAAAACCCGTGGTCGACCTCGTTCGCCACGTCCAGTCTCCATCCGTCGATATCGCACTCCTTGACCCAATACTGCGCCACGTCCAGCAAATAATCGCGCACTTGCGGATGAGCCGTATTCAGCTTCGGCATGTGCGATTCGAAGGCGAAGCAGCGATACGACGGGCGCGGCTCCCTCGTCAGCGGATATTCGTCGATATGGAACCAGTCCCGGTAAGCCGACGCCTCCCCCTTCTCCAGCACGTCCTGAAAAGGCGCAAACCAAAAGCCGCTATGGTTAAACACCGCATCGAGGACGACGCGGATGCCGCGTTCGTGGAACGCCTGCACGAGCCGCTTCAACAGCTTGGCGTCTCCGAAATGGAGGTCTATCCGCAGATAGTCCGACGTATCGTACTTGTGGTTCGTACGCGCCTCGAAGAGCGGAGTAAAATAGACCGCGTTGACGCCGAGCGACTGGATATAGTCGATCCGGTCCAGCACCCCCTGCAGATCTCCGCCGTAATAATCGTGCGGTCCCGGATCGTCCTGATCCCAAGGCCGGACGCCTGCCGGGTCGTTCGCCGGATCGCCGTTGGCAAACCGTTCTGGAAATATTTGATAAAAAACGGCCCGCTTGACCCACTCCGGCGGCTTCAACACCTCGCTCGGCCACAGAAACGGGTAGTCGAAGCAGGACAACGGATCTTGCGGCTTCCGCTCCGAGAATCCCTGCTCCGTATACCACAGCTTGCTTGTGCCGGACACCAGCTCGAACGCGTAGCGGAGCCGGCCGTGCGGAGGCGTCAGCTCGGCCTGCCAATAATCGAACAGCTCGTCGCTGGCGATCTTGTGCAGCTGTTTCTCCTTCGCGGTGTGATCCCAATCGTATTTGTCTCCGTATAAAGCTTTGACAGTCCGCAGATCGCCTTTTTTGGCGCGCAGCCGAATGTGGACCGTCCGGTCGTCATAGGCGTAACAATAACTGTCCGTCGACCTGTGATAGATCGCTTCGACGTGCATGGCGCACTCCCCCATCCTCCAAATACCGGCTTCGTCAGCCTTTGTCGGCGCCGGCCGCGAGCCCGCCGATCAAATATTTCTGAAAATACATGTACAGCAGCGTAATCGGCAATGCGACAAGCACGGCCCCGGCGGCAAATACGGTAAAACTGGAATTCGTCTCGTTGGCGACCATATTGTACAGCCCCTGGGCCAGCGTCATCTTCTCCGACGACCTCAAGACGATTTGCGGCAAGATGAAATCCATGAACGGCGTAATAAAGCTGTTCAGCGCCACAAACGTCACGGCAGGCAGCGACAAGGGGACAATAATTTTGAAAAACGTGTCCTTATGGGTAGCGCCGTCCAGAAAAGCCGCTTCCTCCAGGTTGCGCGGGATCGTATCGAAATGGCCCTTCATCACCCACGTTCCCATCGAGACGGCCCCTCCGGCGTATATGAGCACGATGCCCAGATGCGTATCGAGCATTTTCGTTTGCAGCAGCAGCACGAAAATCGCCATGATCGACAAGAAGCCCGGGAACATTTGCAAGACGAGCAAGGTCATGAGTCCTTGCTTCCTGCCCTTGAAGCGGAAACGGGAGAAGGCATAAGCCGTTATCGCCACCAATGCCGTCGACAAGACGGCGTTGCACACCGCGATCTTGATCGTATTGCCGTACCACAGCACAAAATCGGTATCGCCGATCAGCTCGGCATAATGGCCGAACGTCGGATTCGCCGGGAACATGCTGCTGACCAGTAGTCCGGTGCCGGGATTCAGCGACGTCCCGATCACCCATACGATCGGATATACGATCGCCGCGAGCAGCAGTGCGAACACCGCGTAGATGCCGGTTAAGATCAGCTTCTCCCGGAACTTCGCCGAATTTGCGCGTATTCCGTCTCGTCCATTGTTTTTCAGCTTCGACATTCAGACCAAATCCTCTTCTCGGGTAGACTTCATCCGCCTGTAATTCCATAACGAGAAAGCCGCGATAAACACAAACATAATAATGGAGACGGCCGAGGCCATGTTGAACTGGCTCTGGTTCAGCGTCATCTTGTAAATCCACGAAATCAATATATCGGTGCTCCCCGCATAGTAATAGCCGGGATGGTCCGGACCGCCGTCCGTCAGCAAGTAAATCAGGTTGAAGTTGTTGAAATTAAACGCGAACTGCATAATGAGAATCGGCGCGGTAGCCGCCAGCACGAGCGGCAGCGTAATGCCGACGAACTTCTGCCGTCCCGACGCCCCATCCACTTCCGCCGCTTCGTACAAATCGCGGGGCAGCGTCGTCAGCACTCCCGACATCAGAGCCATCAGAAACGGAGTCGAAAACCACAGGTTGACCAGCACGATCGTCACTTTCGCCATCAGCGGGTCGGATAGCCACGGAACAGCCGGGATACCCAGCTTCATCAGCATATCGTTTACCGGGCCGAACGACCCGTTGAGTAACACCCGGAACACGAGAATCGAGATAAATTGCGGCACCGCCCAAGGCAAAATGAACATGGTTCTCCAAAACCGCTTGAACCGGATGCCCGGGTAATTCACCATCAGCGCCAGCAGCAGCCCGCCGAAAAACACCGATACGGTCGAAGCGGCGGCCCAAGCGATGTTCCAGACGGATATGCCGAGAAAGGTCGAGCGCCAAGCTTCCTGCGTGAACAAATCGGTGAACGTCCGCAGCCCTACCCAGTCCACCAGCGCCCGGTCGGGAATATGGGCGGGAGCGGAATAATTCGTAAAGGCGATCAGCACGTTAAACGTCAGCGGTATGACGGTGACGAACAGCGCGAAGCCGCAGGCGGGCAGCAAGAGCAAATAAGGCAGATGCCGGAACTTCGCCGTCCGGAACGAATCGATAAGACCGGGAACGCGCCGTCCTTCGTCACGAAGCTCCCCGTTTTTGCGGGCGTCATAAATATTCAGCGCATAAAAGCCGACGAACAGCAGGACGATGACAAGCGTGATGAGACCGCCTATCAGCAGGAAGATGGAATGGTCGCCTTGAACGATTTTGCCTCCGACGATGCGGGTAGGCGCTTTCCCCAGCGTAATCAGTCCGGCAATTCCTTTGAAAGCGATCGGATAATAAGTCCAGAACAACAGCTGCGCCGCCGTCATGAACAGCAGGCCTTTGCCGTATTGCCTGTTGTACAGCTGACCGAGCCCGATCAGCAGCGCGGATAATAAGCCAGCCTTCGTCCGGTACCGCCCGGCTCCTTGTGTCAAGTTCATACGTGTAACCGCCTTACTTCGTCGTCTTGATTGCTGTTTTGATCTGCTCGACCGCATTGTTCAGAGCGATGCGCGGGTCCTGATTGGAGTTCCAGAGCGAGGAAAGCGCAGCGCCCGCCGGCACCCATACGTTGCCCATTTCCGGAATCGACGGCATCGGAGTGGAGTATTTCGCCTGCTCCAGGAAAGCCGAAGCGTTCGCGTCCTGGGTAAGAATCGGATCTTCCATCATATCTTTTCTCGGCGGCAATTGCTTGGTCATCTCGAACCGTTTCGTCAGATTCGGCTTGTTCGTCGCATAACTCGCAAACAGCTTGGCCGCAGCCGGATATTTCGTATACGAATTGACGTACAAGCCGCGGATGCCGGAGAAGCTGATCGGGTGCTGGCCGTTCGGCAGCAGCGGCAGCGGAGCGACGCCGTATTGGAAGTTGACCTGGGTCAGGCTCGATTGCAGCCACGGCCCGTTAATAACCGCCGCCGTTTTCCCTTCCTGGAAAAAGCCCGTAATGATATTGTCGTTGATGTCGTTCGTATTTAACGGCAAAATCTGCTTAAGCGATTGGATATAGGATGCGCCTTCGACCGCTTTTTCATTGTTCAGCCCGATATCGCCCGCATCGGTTCCTTTGCTCCCGAACACGTAACCGCCGTAACCGGCCAGGAACGAGTAAGACTGGTACAATTGGCCGACGTTCCACATGAAGGCGTATTTTTTGTTTTTCGGGTCGTTGTACCCGGCGGCGAACTTGACGATATCTTCGTACGTTTTCGGAGGGGCCGCCATCAGGCTTTTGTTGTAATACAGCGCGTACGTATCGATGGCCGTCGGAAATCCGTACAAAGTCCCTTTGTTGCTCACCCCGTCGATGGCCGACTCCATGTATTCGCCCCTCGCCGCCTCATCGAATACGTCGTTTTGCAAAACAAGCCCGGCCAGCACGGCATTCCCCAATTGATCGTGCGGAGCGGCGAATACGTCAGCCCCGAGGCCGGCCGGACCGTCCGTCGTCAGCTTTTTCACCGAGTCGATCGCGGGTACGGGCTCCACCTTCACCTTGACCCCGTATTCTTTCTCGAATTGCTCTGCGATCGCTTTCAAATAGTCCAGCTCCGGGCCCTTCGATTCCCATACGAGCAGTTGCGCTCCCGCCTCCGGTTTCAACCCACCCTCCCGCTTGACGGTTTCGTCCGCAGGACGGCTTTGCCCTTGATCCGCCGGCGGGCTGGCCTTGCTGCCGCAGGCGGCCAAAAGCGCAAGGCTGGAAATAACGGCGACCGAGGTGAAAAGATGCAATCGTTTGAACAACATACGTTTCCCCCTTGTTTATCATACTTAATCGTTTAAGTGAAGTTGGTACTGAAACGTTTAAGTATTAATTTGCCCCTATCTTATCGCGCTCTAACGGGAAAGTCAATGGAAAATAAAGGGGGATGCGCCGCAGTTGGCTTTGCTTTCGGACAGTAAGCGTCCCGCTTGGCTGAACCCGAGTATACATGCCGGTTCCCAAACGAATTAAGAGTCTTTTGCACCCGCTATTTCCGGCAGATTGGGCAGAATGAAGCGAATAAAGGCGGTTTGCACCTCTTATTCCAACCATCTGACGGGGTCTGCGCCCTATTCGCGGATTATAGCAGCTTCAAACCGCTCTTATTTCCCCATTCAAGCTGGTTTCGGACCAAATAAAGGGTACAAACCGCTCTTAATCGGCTCTCGGCTCTTCCCCGTCCATGAGCAGGGAAGTACAAGGCCACACGCCCGCCGCTCTCCCGTGATATATGCCCGCTGCCGCGTAAGCGGCTAGCGCCTTATTGCAAGCAAAACATGCCCATCCCAGCCCAGCTTCGCTGCACCCTTATCCGTTTTGACCTCTACTAGAAAAGGCAGCCTATCGTTTAGGATAAGCTGCCAGCCGTATTTTCATTCACAGGATCGAATCCCTTGCCAGGTTCATCCTATCGGCTTTCGCACTTCAAGCCGTCGCTTGCTTATTTCGCTGCCGTAGCGGTTATCGCCTGGTCGGTCGCTTCCGCCGCTTGGCGCAGCGCCGTATTGACATCGCTGCCGCTCGCGTATTTGTTAAGCGCATTCAAAATTTCTTTGTCGGCGGCATCCTGGAATTTCGTTTTCGTCGTCGCAGGGGCGAACGATTGCGGCATGAGCGACTTCACGTTTTTGCCCACATAGATCGGGTTCGTTTTGCCGAAGTCCTCCATCAGTTTGGACGATTCGCGCACGACCGGGAAGCTTCCTTTTTCCGTCAGCCATTTCTGGTATTCCAGCGAGGTAACGTAGTCCATCACCTGGAAGGCGGCATCGCGTTTTTTGCTCATATTCGTCAAATAAAAGTAGTTCGGATACGCCTGGGGCCCTGCATTGCGCTTGTCCGCGAACACCGGCAGCTGCACCGCATCCCAGTTCATCGCGCCGAACGATACGGCCGATCCGCTGAGCGACAAGAACATCGCGATATCCTGCACTTTGTAGAAGTCGTCCCGCTGCGAACCGAGCGCAAACTTGTTATTAGGCAGCTCGTTGCCTTGTATCCGGTAAAACCGTGCCAGGTTTTCAAAGGATCGGACAAAGCCATCCTGCAAAAACGCCGCTTTGTTCGTTTTCTTATCCACATGGGGAGCGGACAATTGGTTCAGGAACAGCACATGCTGGAACGCCATCGTCAGCCCGCGGTATTTGACCCCGCCGTCCTGACGCGTCATCTGCTGCGCCAGGGCAAACGTCTCGTCCCACGTCATGCCGTCCTTCGGATAACCGACGCCGAACTTATCGAACAGGTCTTTGTTGTAGAACAGCGCCGCAGACGTATTGGTTACCGGCAATCCGTAGATGCCGCCGTCGGCCAAATCCCGCTGAATATCGACCAGAGACGTCTCGAGACGGGTCAAGTCGTAGCCGTACTTCTTGATCAGATCGCTAATATCGCTCTCCAGCCCGTAATTCAGCAGGAAGGCGGGCGTCAGCCCGATGGAGGCCATCAGAATATCGATTTGCTGACCCGTTGTCAGCAAGTTGGGCAGCGTCTGGCTGTTTTCTTGCGTCACGAATTTGAGCGTGTAGTTCGGAAATTTCTTCGCAATCGGATTGCCGTACTCTTCCATAAACCGCTCTTGCGTCCAGCCGTTCGACGTGTTGTAAAAGACGAGCTCGGTCGGTTCGCTGGCGATCCGGGCCGCTTCTTCCTTGGCCGACGGAGCTCCTCCCGCCCCTTCCTTGTTGGCGTCGGCGCTTGTGGCCGTGCCGTCATTGCCGCATCCGGCGAGCAATAGTGCCATACATCCTGCTGCGATAAGCGATGTGCGCGTGCGTGTCCTGTTCATTGATCTGCCCCTCTCTGTTTTGGAACGAACTCCCCTATGCCCTTACCCTTGGCTAACGATTAACGTATGACTGGCTCCGGCCGCTTCCAGGCGGTCCCCGTTCGGCTGTCCCGGCTCCCCAGCGGCTCCTCGCCCCAGAAGTCCGAGGGCGAAGGAAAAACCGGTTCGGCTGTAATCGTAAATGCAATCGCCGCAGGGTCGCCAGCAGTGACGCTTCCCCGGTTGAGCCGGTCAATCCCGAACGTGCGATTGCCCTTAAACGTTGCCATCGACGGATCAAATGCCAGCGCTTGCTCGTGCATCGTGAAGTCTTTCGCTCTGACGGACGAAAGATACACGTCGTTGTTCTCGATCCGCAGCGCGGTCGGCAGCAGCGGCCACTGATCCGACTTGTAGTTGCGTCCGAAGACGAACGCCGCTTCGCTGGGCCGCACGATGATGTTGTCCGTAATAAGCGAACGGTCGGACTGGTAATACGGAGCGGCGACCTGCTCTTTCTCGCCGGTCTTCGTGTCGGCTGCCGGGAACTGGATGCCGATCCGGCCGCCTGCCAGGTAATTGCGCGCGATCGTCTGATCGTACCCGTACGAGCGAATGCCTTTCTCCGCATTTTCGAAATAGTTGTCCCGAATCGTATTGCCCGCCCCCAGACGGATCGTCAATCCGGACGGACTGTTCAGAAACGAATTGCGATAGATCGCGTTGCCGCTCGTTTTGACGCTGATAATCTCATCCAGGTCGCCTGCAACATGCTCGAAGACGTTCTCATACACTTGAGTCCGGTGGACGACGTGCACATCGCGCCCCTGCCCCAATTGAACCGCTTCCATTCCGTTCGTTTTGTTGTACACGCTTTTTACCGTCGGAATGTCGTAAAACAAATTGGCGTAGATCCGATTGTCGGTGTTGTTCACGTCATCCGGCGTATGCCCGTTGTAGGTCGCCACCGACTGCCCGTAGCTTTGATCGAACGTATTGTGATGAATCTCGTTGCGGGCCGAACCGTTGCGAATGCCGACGATCTTGCTCGTGGGGGTGCGTCCGTTGCGGTAAAAGTAGTTCTCCGTAACGTGGACGTCAGAAGACCCATCCAGCACGACGCTGTTGTCCGACGTTACGGCGTCGAACCAAAAACCGCTTAGCACGACATGCCAGCTGCCGCGAATCGTGACAAGCGAAGCTCCCGTCAAGCGGACGCCGCCGTCTTCCCGGGCCCGGATCGCCACAGGACCTTCGCCCTTGTAGGTCCAGACGAATTGCCGGTCTGCATAAGTACCCGAAGCGACCCAGATCGTCTCGCCCGCTTGCGCTTGATCCAGGGCGTCCTGCACCCGATCTATCGCCACAGGCTGCGCGTTCCCGGGAAGCTCCGCCGCCGCTTGCGGGTTGATCCGCCCGCGTCGTTCTTGACTCGTGTTCATGTGCTCCGCCTCCTGAATGTGCTCTGCTTCCCTTATCGGCGGAGACGACGTGCAGGAGACGAGCAGCAACAGCATGGCTGCCGCCGCAGCTCCCCGACTCGTCCCCCGACACATCCTGAGTCTGGATGGAATGGGACACACCTCCTTATTGTTAGGCGAGTACGGCCATCTGCTCCTCCCTTACCTCTCCTTCCAGCGGCTGTCCCTGCTGCAGCCTGGCGATCTCGTCAACGGCAAAGGCGCCGAGACGCTTCAAGCCGTTCGTCACCGCTCCCGCAATATGTGGGGTCATGATGCAGTTGGGCAGCTGACGCAGCGGATGATCCGGCGGCGTCGGCTCGGGATCGGTCACATCGAGGCAGGCAATCAGCCGGCCTTTGCGCAGCTCCGCCTCAAGCGCCTTCTCATCGATGATCGAGCCGCGTGCGGTATTGATAAGGATCGCATCGTCCTTCATCGCGGCCAGACGTTCCTGATTGAACATGTGGTACGTTGCCGGCAATGACGGCGCATGGATGGAGATGACGTCGCACCTGGCGAGCAGCGTATCCAGATCCGCCTTCGTCCCGCCGTGCGCCGCTATCGTCTGCGCGTCCATGACCGGATCGTACACCAGCACGTCGACCTGGAACTGGCGCAGCAGCCGGATGTAGTGCTGGCCGGCACGTCCTGCGCCCACGACGCCAACGGTTACCTCGTACAGCTCCCGCACGTCGCCGCGTCCTTTTGTCCACTGGCCGTCCCTCATGTTCTGCGTCAAGGCCCACATGTTTTTCAACGTCGCGATCGTGAATCCGAGCGCCGTCTCCGCAACGCCGATCGCCAGCGCGTTGTTGCCGCTCGATACGCGGATGCCCCGCTCCCAAAGCGCCGGGGTCACGATCGGTTTGACGGTGCCGGCCGCATGGATGACGGCTTTCAATTGCGGGGCGCGGTCGAGCAGCCGCGCGGTCAGCGCCGGAGTGCCCCAGGACGTGATGACGATATCCGCTCCGGTTATGAGCCCGGCAATCGAATCCTCCGTCGGTTTTTCCTCGACCTCATTACACGCCACGGTTCCCAACGATTGGAGTCGTTCCCACGCCCGCGCGGAGAACAATCGCTTCTGACCCCCAGGTGGTGGCAATACAGCAATTCTCATCTAGTAACACTCCCATTAGCCGCATTTACAATTCAAGTATTGACCCACTTCTAACCCATATCTAATGTCATTATAACGCATAACGATCAAGTGTCAACGGTGAAAATAAAAAAAACTGGCACAATGCCAGTCAGTTGCGAGTCAATATGACGTTGTATCTTATTTCGTCGGCATCATCGGCTGGAGTCCTTGGCCCGCTTCGGTCAGCGTCTGCTCCACCCGGCGGCAGAAATCGTGCGCGTTAAGCAGGCCGGTCCAATACAGCTTCACGTCCCGCTGCATACGGGACAGCTGCAAATAGCTCAGCTGCAAATCCCCCACGGTCCGGTACGAAGGGACGATCTCCCGGTACATCCCATACCGGGACGGCCGGTACCCCGACTCCTCGCCCCGCCATTCGGCGGCGCGCCGGTTCGCCGGTATGCTCATCGTGTTTTTGCGAATATGCTGCTGCGTCTCATACCCGCTCATATAATCGGCAAGCAGCAACGCTTCTTCGCGGTGGGCGCTCTGCCGGTTGACGGCGACCCCGATGAGCACCAGCATCGTCCGGAATGAATCAAACTGCGGCAGCGGCGCGATATCATAAGTGACGTTCGCCTGCCTCAATTCATTCAGGCCGAAATACGTCGTCATAATCATCGACACTTGCCCGTCCCTGAATAAATCCTCCGCATCCGTATCGCTGGCCGACAAAGCAATCGGGAAGGCGTCGGCCATGCCCAGCAGCTGCTTGCCAACCTCGAGGCTGGCGATCAGCTTGTCATCGTCCACGACGTATCGTCCGTCGCCGTCCCTTTGGAACACAACGCCGTTCTGCAGCAGAAAAATCGGCCAACGGTTGCGCATGAACATATTAAAGTAAAATCCGAACCGGACTCCGGGCCTCGCCAACCGCACCGCATAATCCAGCAGCTCCGGCCACGTCCAGCCGCTGTGCGGCTCCGGCAGCGCGCACTCTTCGAGATGGTCCTTGTTGTAGCAGATAATCACCGGCGAGAAGAGCAGCGGCTGGACGACCGGCGGGTTCATCGGCGGCAATAGCGGCATCAGGAACGGATACGTATCCGGATGGATGTCGCAGGGCTGCAGCAAGTCCGCCGCTCCTTGCGTTATCAGCTCGCGCACGTTCATCTCGTTCACCGTCACGACATCGAGCAGGCCCGCCTGCAGCTGCTCCAGCACGAACGGAACGTAGCCGCTCGTCGGCAGAGCCACCGTCTGCACCTGAATATGCGGGTATAACGCATGAAACCGGTCCAGCAGCCCGCGAACTCCCGCATCGTTTTCCATCGTGCTGTGGTACCCGAACCGAATGACCGTATGCGGCTTCTCGGGCTTCTCCGTCACTTTATTGCCGATTCGCGGAATTTTCTCGATCAGCCGTTCCTGGACGAGCACGTCCAGCCCTTTGCGAACCGACTGGTTGCTCAGCCCGTACATCCCTTCCAGATCGCTCTCGGACGGCAGGAAGTCTCCCGCAGCGTATTTGCCTGTCACGATACCGGAACGAAGCTCCTCGATCATATGCTCCAACCGCTGTCGAAAAAATTTGCGACTTCCTTTGTCCACCATCGATTCTCCTCACATTTCCGCACGGTTCCTACGAGTTGCTTGCTCGCCGCTGTAACTCATTTCTAACCCGTTCATTTCTCTTCAATATAGCCTATGTCCGAAATTCAAGTCAACTCCCGCGCACCTTCCGCTCTGCAAACCGAAACAATAGGGCGTATAACGTCGGTGCGATCATTGGGATTTCTTCGGTGATCGCATGTTTGGCGAATTATTTGAAGAACCCGTTGCTTCCACCCTCACAAAGATCGAGGGGGAAATCGAACATGTTAGGGTACATAGATTTGGAAAGTAATTCTACTACAAAGGAGCTTTCAAAATGAAAACAAAGAAAGCATGGTCAATCACAGCAGCTTGTCTGGTGGCAACAAGTCTTATGGCAGGATCCGCCTTTGCGGCCAAGCCGAACGACAACGGCAACGCGGACAATAAAGCGGAAGCTGCGGCTCATTCTAATGCGGCTGCGAAAGAAAAGGAACCGAAGGTCGAGTCAGAGTCACAAGATTCTGTTACCTCCGATACCTACGGCAACAACGGTAAACAAGGATATAAGGGGCTTCTGAATGCCTTGGAGAATGTGAAGGACAAGCCGGCCGGACCTGTTATCGCAGACCTGCTGCTGAACAAATACGAAGTCATGCTTAGCGCAGAGCAAAAGGCTGAACTGGAAGCGTTAATCGAAAAGGACAAAGCGCTTTCCGCCGTTGCCGATATTTTGGACAGCCAAGGCAATGTAACCGATGCCGTATATGTGCAAAAGGATGCGATAAGAGCTAACCTGAAAAATATCGATTCTTACAAAAAGTTGGGCAAGCTTTATGAGAAACTGGGGAAAAAGGGCGTTAAATTGTATGTAAACGGTGAAGAACCGGCAGTCGAAGTGCCGCCATTCATCCGTGACGGCAGCACGCTGGTACCTTTCCGCGCCATCTCGGAGGCTCTAAAAGCGGAAGTGAGCTGGAATGCCGACGAGCGTTCCGTCACAGTTACGCGTGACGATATCACAGTGAAGCTGTTTATCGACAATGCAACCGCTTATGTGAATGGGAAAGAAGTGACTTTGGAAGTACCGGCCGCGATCGTTGAAGGAAACACGGTAGTACCGGTTCGTTTCGTTAGCGAGGCTCTAAAAGCAGCTGTAGATTGGGAAAGTGAAACGCAATCGGTTGTGATTACCGAAGAGGAGTAAGGCGTACCATTAATCTAGATTTTAAAAAAGCAATAAATAATTTTTCTAAACGAAGCCCGAAAGCTCCGGCCAGGATCATAAGCCGGAGCTTTCGGTGCGTTTATTGCAGATAGCTCGAAAATTAAATGTCGACCGACATTAGCCTCACCGGATTCGTCTGTAAAGCTAATTTCTTTTCTCCATGGCAATCAAAATCGTTTTGATAACGATAATTCACGCTCTTTTTGGTAGCCTGAATCCTGGTAAACTTTAATTGCCCTTTCATTAGTTAACCCCGTAAGCAATTTGACACTTCGTACCCCGCGCTCCCGAAGCCCCTCCTCAAGCAAGGAGATCATCCCGGCAGCCAATCCTTTTCTGCGGGCGTGCTCCTGCACATACATTTCCGTTATTTCTCCATACGGATGGTCGTAACAAAATGACGTAAACCATTGAGCGCAAACGAATCCTACGACTGTATCATCCAAGCAGGCCAGCACAACCAGTTCCCGGTTCCCTTCGAGTGACGCCCGTACATGTTCAACGGCCCGATATCCGCCGTTAAACTCCCGGTTTAAACGGGCAAGAGCTTCTGCATCCTCTACGGCAAACAGCGTTCGATGCTCCTGTCCGTTTAACCGTTCCTGCCCTATTACCTCATCACAACCATTTTACCTCAAATTTTGGAAAACCGCTCCGCCATCATCCTGTTATACCTAGCAATCCATGTAATGTTCCATCTTTGAAATGCACCTTCATTGCCCCCTGCCTCTCCGATGAGATATACTAGTAGGAATGTAAATTATTTTTTCAACCTCTAAGGAGCTTCAGCCATGCCGGACGTGCCTCTTGTAGATATCGCCTATCAGGAAATTCGCCAAAAGCTGTTGAATGGACAATATTTGCCAGGGAGTCTTCTCTCGGAGAGCGACCTTGCCGGCAAACTGAGTATGAGCCGTACTCCCGTTCGGGCGGCAATCTCCCAACTGGAGAAGGACGGCTTCGTCGAAACGTTGAATAAACGCGGCGTCCTGGTAAAAGAGATCGACGTCCAGGAGCTGTACGATATGTTCGACCTGCTGAATGCCTTGTACATCTACGCTCTCGATCAGTTCGACGAGCATGCGTACGATCTGGATCTGGAGGCGTTCAGGACGTATTTGGACCGGTTGACGGAGGCGAGCGCGGAGAAAAGAGACCGCGATTACTACGAGAACGGGCTGTTGTTTATGAGAACGATCCTCGAGGCACTCGACAACCGGTGCATGGAGCAAACGTTCGATCGCTACAAAGATAAAATTTTGTTTTTCGTCGTCGCTCACCGCTCGATGGAAGGCAAGCATCGTCCCTATACCGGTAAAAAGCTGTATGCGGACATTTACCGGGTCCTGTGCGACAAAAACTACCGGGAAGCCAAGCTGATGATTCTCGAATCGAAGCGAAACCTGCGGGAGGAATTGCTGCGGACCGGTTTTAAAGCCATCTCACACCGACATGCGTGAACCTTGCTCGGTTCTTATCCCCCATACACTCGCGACTTCTTCCCGGAGGTCGCGAGTTTTTTGCGTTTCACCGCCGAATCCCCCCTTTTTACAAAATCGATAAATCCCGTTAACACTGATCTTACATACAAGATTTATATTACTTGTATACAAGTTGATTTTCCGTTTTACAACCTACCCATTCCATTTGGAGGCGATTTCGATGAAACCTATTCAATTCGTGCACCTGACAGACACCCACATGAACGCGCCCGACACAGAAGGCCCGTTCGCGAAGCTGCAGTTGGCGGAAAAAGTCAAACACGTTTTCGGCCATATTCAACAATCCGGCCTCCGCCCTTCTTTCCTTCTCATCACAGGCGATTTGTCCCATGAAGGCAACACCGCAGATTACGCCTACATCCGCAAGCTTCTCGACGAAGGCTCGGCGACGATCGGCGCGCCCATCTATGTCGTGCTTGGCAACCACGATCACCGCTCTCCTTTTCGTGAAGGTTACTTGGGCGAGACCGCATCCGAAGAGCCTTACTACTACACGCATATGATCGACGGCCTGCGGCTCATCGGTCTGAACTCGCAAGTTCCGGGAGCACACAACGGAACGATTGACGACCGGCAGCTGGCCTGGCTGGCCGAGCAGCTCCAGGCGCCGGCTCCCCGCGGAACGATCGTCGCCATCCATCATCCGCTGCTGACGATCAGCGGCATGCCCGGCGAGCATATTCTTACCAACAGTGCCGCGCTCAGTGACGCGCTCGCCGGTACGGACGTCATCGGAATTATGGCAGGGCATGTGCATTCGAACAATGTCGGCACGTTCCGCGGCATCCTCAGCGTTGCCGCAGCCGGTACCGCATTCGGCGGCGAACGGGCTGACGCCGAGCATTTCCGCATGTTCGACGCCTGCAGCTATAACGTGGTGACCGTCGATCAAGACGGCGTCGCCGTATCGACCGTCACTATCCCGACTTCGAACGCCGAATTTTTCCGTTTTCCGCTGAAGGCGCTGGCTGAGCAGCACTAATTACTTTCTTAGAGACAGGAGATTCCGATTCCTTATGACTAGCCACACGATCCCGCAACCAGAGTGTCTTCTTCCTCTGGAAGGCGCCTTTAATTTCCGCGATATGGGCGGATACCGGACGGCCGACGGCCGCACCGTCAAGCATGGTCTGTTCTACCGCGCTGCCGAGTTGACGGGGTTAACGCCGGGCGACCTTAACGTGCTCGAGACGCTCAGCATCCGG
This sequence comes from Paenibacillus sp. MAH-35, assembly GCF_058135425.1. NCBI lineage: Bacteria > Bacillati > Bacillota > Bacilli > Caryophanales > Paenibacillaceae > Paenibacillus > Paenibacillus sp. MAH-35. Next base: position 15,215 of record NZ_JBYUPU010000019.1, on the reverse strand, counting down.
CATGTGCTGGATTACCGCAACCGGGCGGAAGCCGAGCTGAAGCCGGACCCGCAGATCGGGCAGGCCGTCCTTTCCCGTATTCCCGCCAATATGGCAGCCGAATCATCACCGCACGTCACGATGGAGCAACTGTTCGAAGCCGGCATGCATAAGGCGTTTACAGCCGACATGCTGACGAAAATGTACGCGGCGCTGCCGATCGGCAACGAAGCCTACAAACATCTCATGAAGCTGCTGGCCGAGCCGGAGCTCCACCTGCCCCTCGTTCATCATTGCGCCGGTGGCCGCGATCGGACCGGCGTTGGCAGCCTGCTGATTCTGCTGACGCTTGGCGTTCCCTATGAGACGGCGGTGGAAGATTTTCTGCTGTCCAATGTAACGCTGACCGCCTATCACAATCATTTGTTCGAGATGGCCTCCCGGTACGTAAGCAAGGAGGAGCTCGAATCGTTCCAGAAGGCGATGCTGCTCAAGCAGCCGCTATTGGATGCAACAATGACTTCCATTCATGAAACGTACGGGTCGTTCGAACGTTATCTGCAAGCCGAATTCGGAATCGACGCAGCCGCCAGAGAACGAATTCAAGCCTATTGTCTTCAATAAACATGGCAAGTGTAGTTCCGATCCCACTCTTTCTCTGGAGGCGTAACCATGAAACGGATTACGAAAACGGCAGCCATCCTTGCAATTGCAACCGCAACTGCCGTCAGTCTCACCGCATGCAACTCCAACGCCGGATCTGCCGGCCAAGCGGAGCTGGGCAAGCTGGACCCGAGCAAACCGACGAAAGTTACCTTTTACTCGTACAGTCTGGCCTATCCGACGATGAAAGCCGGCATGGAGCAGCTGATACGGGAATTCAACGAAACGGTAGGCAAGGAGAAGGGCGTCGTGGTGGAAGGCGTAGCGGATGCGAGCTTTCAGCAATTTAAGGCCGACATTTCCGCCGGAAAGCAGGTCGATGTCGTTCAGCACGCTTTCGGCACGCTCGACAGCTCCCGTTTGACGCTTGGCTTCAAAGCTTACGAGGACGTATTCCCCAAGGACGTTCTGGACGAGCATTTCCAAGGCATTTCCAAAAACGCTCTGGAGCTGGGCAAAATCGACGGAAAGATGTACGGCCTCGCCTTTACGTTCAGCACGCCGATCGTGTTTATTAACGGCAAGCTCTTCCAGGAGGCGGGCCTCGACCCGGCCAAACCTCCGCAAACGTGGGAAGACATCAAAGCCGCCTCGCTCAAAATTAAAGCCGCAACCGGCAAGGACGGCTTCGGACTGGCGCCGAACAACGGCTGGATTACGGAAGGACTCATTCTCAGCAACGGCGGCGGGGTGCTTGCCAAGGACCGCAAATCCGTGACATTCGGAGAGGATGCGGGCGTCAAGGCCATGCAGATGTGGAAGGACCTGTACCAGAACGGCGCTCATGCCAAAGGCAGCGACGCCGAGCTGTCCGAGCAGTTTATGGCAGGCAATCTCGGGATGTTCGTTACGTCGACCGCGCTGCACAGCGGATTCAAAAAGGCGTCGGAAGCGGGCGGCTGGAAGCTGTACGGCGCCGGGCTGCCGAGATTCGGCGACAAGCCTGCGGTACCCGTCAACTCCGGAAGCGTACTCGCCATCCGTCCGGACAATCCGGTCAAAAGCGCTGCGGTCTGGGAGTTCGTCCAATTCGTAACGGGCAATCGAGGCTATACGATCATCACGTCCTCCGTCGGGTACTTGCCGCTTCGCACCGCGCTCGCCGACGATCCGAACTATTTGAAGAGCTTCGTCGACCAAAACCCGCTGTATAAAATCAATCTGGCGCAGCTTGAACAAATTAAACCGGTCGCCATCTGGCCGGGCGAATATGCGACGGAAATATCCACCGCCTTCTCCGACGCTGTGGCCAAAACGATTATGACGAATGAAGACGCCGCGGCCACGCTCAAGAAAGCGCAAACCGAAATTAACGCTATGCTGAAATAAACGTTCGAACCTTTCGAATCCAGCAACGGAAAGGAACTGTCATGAGCCAGGTAATCGAGAACTCGTATGCTCCCCCTTTGACGGGGCGGCCTTCTCTCACCGGGAAACGGAAAGGGAACCGGATCAAGATGCTGCGGCGCCTGAAGCCTTATTTGTACTTGTCTCCGGCTTTGCTGCTGCTTGCCATCTGGATGTATAAGCCGCTTCTTTCCACCTTTTATTTGGCTTTTCACAAATGGAGCATGGTGCCCGGCACCGAACCGGCCTTTGTCGGATTGGACAACTTCACGCGCCTGCTGTCCAACAAAAGCTTCGCCGATTCGATCGGCAATACGGTTTTTTATACGATCGGCCTGCTGCCGTTCTCCATCGTAATTCCCGTCCTGCTTGCGACCGTAACGCATCAGATGACCGGTACCATGAAAAACGTATACCGGGCTTTATTTTTCATCCCGATGATCCTGGCTCCAGTGTCCGTAAGCGCGATATGGCGCTGGCTGTTTCACCCGTCCAACGGATTGGTGAATCAGGTGCTGATCCAACTCGGGCTGCTTCAGGAACCGATCGCCTATTTCTCGAATCCGGACTTCGCCAAATGGATCATCCTGCTCATCACCGGCTGGAAAATGATCGGTTTCAGCACGCTTATGTTCTCGGCGGCGTTAACGAGCATCAACCGGGAGTATTACGAAGCGGCTTCCCAGGACGGCGCCGGGCGGCTCGCGTTGTTCCGGCATATTACCGTTCCGCTTTTGTCCCCGATGATCCTGTTCATGCTGACGATGAGCATTTTGTTCTCGAGCCAGTGGACATTCGCTTATATCGATATTTTGACCGGGGGCGGACCGTACGGCACCTCGACGAACATTTATTACGAGATGTACAAGTTCGGCTTCTCCAACCTTAACGTCGGGTTCAGCTCGGCGGCGTCCATGATGTTTTTCTTCGTATTCGGGCTGATCGCCCTGGCCTTGACCGGATTGTCCCGCAAATACTCCTTTTACGACAACTGATGAGGAGACGACGATGAAACGCACACCTCCGGCATTAAAGCTGATCCAGCACGGGCTGCTCGTCGCCATGAGCGCGGCGGCTATATTTCCGCTATATTGGATGATTATTTCCTCATTCAAAAACGAATCCGAAATTTTCACCTCCAGCCTGCTTCCTTTGCACCCGACATGGAGCAACTACAAGTATGCGTTCACGGAAATGCCGATTATCCGGATGCTGCTCAATTCGCTCGGCATGTCTACCTTAATGACCGCGTTTCAGCTGGCTACGAGCCTGTTGGCCGCTTACGCGCTGGTTCGCTGGCGATTCCGGGGGCAAACGTTTATTTTCGTGCTTCTCAGCTTAACGTGGCTTATCCCGTTTCAGTCGATCATGATCCCGAACTACGTCTTGGTCAACCAAATGGGGTTAAACGAACGACTGCTTGGCATCGTTATCCCTTTTGCCGTGTCCGCCTTCGGCATCCTGTCTCTCTACCAGAGCTTCCAGTCGTTTCCCCGCGTGCTGATCGAGGCGGCGAGCATCGACGGCCAGAGCGATTTCGGCATTTTGACGAAGCTGATTTTGCCCAATATCCGCTCGACGATCGCCTCGCTCGGCATCATCATGTTCATCAACAGCTGGAACGAATACTTATGGCCGATGCTGATCACCAAAAAGATGGAGAACGCACCGCTGCAGATCGGTCTGAAGCTATTCGTCAACTCGGATACGAACATGTGGGGATCGTTGATGGCGGCGACGACCGTCTCCTGCTTGCCGATCCTCCTGCTCTACCTGACGCTTCAGCGGCAAATCGTCGATTCGTTCGTGCGCTTCGGGATAAAATGACATCTATGCTAAAAAACAGCGGCTATCCGGGACACGAAACCAAAGTCCTGGATTGCCGCTGTGTTGATTTGATCCTGACATACAGTTGTCAGGGAGGGAGGCTTACCATAGAGATATAAACGAACAACACGCCACAATAGACACGATCCCCCAACCATCCCGATAACAAAGGCGGCCAAGCGATGAATCCACGGACGAACGAACCGAATGCCCTTAAGCCGAAAAACAGCATGCTGTCTTACCACAACCGCACCCGGATCATGCGGGATAACGATAAGATCAGCGTCTTCACGAGGAATGGCATCATTCGGGCCACCGTTCTCATCGACGGATTCGTCAGCGGTTTGTGGTCGATCGAAGAGCAGCGCGGGACCGCGACTTTACAAATCAACCTGTTCCAGCCCATCTCCTCCGCAGACCGAGCCGCCCTGCACGAGGAAGGCGCGAAGCTGCTTACGTTCGCCGCAGCAGATGCAGCCTATCATGACATTCGCTTTCTTTAGATGAGTGAGGATGCGCATTTTTAATCTTTCCTTCAAATTAGTTTCTCGGCAAACGCATCTACGACGTAACATTTCATTATTGAAAAAGCCTCCTTGTTTGTAGCGCACCATGATTAAAAAGATCTCCGCACAGTTAAACTTTTTTAGTCAAAGGAAATAAAACGCAATCCTTAATCGTATCGCTATCAGTCAGCACCATCAACAGGCGTTCAATGCCAAATCCCCAGCCGGAGATAGGGGGCATTCCGTATTCCATCGCGGTAAGATAATCTTCATCCATCTCCATAGCTTCTAAGTCCCCGCTGCTCTTTAGAAGGGCTTGAGCCTCTAACCTTCTTCTTTGTTCAAGCGGGTCAACCAGCTCGGAATAGGCATTAATGATTTCCGCACCATTCACTACCAACTGAAAACGGTCTGTAAGTGTTGGATTCTGATCATTAGCTCTAGCTAGTGGAGATAAATCAATCGGGTGCTGAACCAGAAAAGTCGGCTTTACCAGTTGGGGGCGGCACATCTTCTTGTACAGAAGATCAATAAAATTACCTCTGCCTAAAACTTCAAGATCCGCATGCTCTAAATCGATATTTTTCCTTTTCGTTTCCCGGTACAACTCTTTAACATCAGGGTACAGGTCTATATCAATCCCTGTGTCTCTTAAGATTAAGTCCCTAAAGGAAATTAGGTCCCATTCTAATGAGAAATCGATCATGCGGCCTTTTATTGCAATAGTTGTCGTACCAAAGGTTTCCTCAAGAATATACAGGATCATATCACGCATGAGTTTCATGGTGTCGACATAGTTCCAGTATGCAGCATATCCTTCAACCATCGTAAACTCTTGAAGATGTTGAGGGCTGATCCCTTCATTTCTGAAACACTTTGCGAATTCGAATATTTTGGTAAAGCCGCCTATAATCAATCTTTTTAAATAGGTTTCCGGGGCAATACGCAAGTTTAATTCCGTATCTAACGAGTTATGATAGGTCCTGAAAGGTTTAGCTATTGCACCTGAGGAGGTATGCTGCAAGACCGGCGTTTCTACTTCCAGGAAATGTCGATCCTCCAAAAATCGCCGAATAGCACGAACCATTTTCGTTCTGGCTAACAAACGTAATTGGGTTTCCTCGGTCATGATTAAATCCAAGTAGCGCTGCCTGTACCGGGTTTCAATGGAACTTAACCCGTGCCACTTATCCGGTAAAGTACGCAAAGCCTTTCCAAGAAATACGCAGCTTTGAATCCGCAACGTTTTCTCATTCGTTCTAGTCGTATACATATGTCCCTCGACCCCAATAAAATCCCCAATATCCACTAATTTATGGAATTGTTGAAACAACGCCTCCCCAATCTCCTCCTTATTCAAAAGAAGCTGTAAACTTCCTGCTATGTCCGATATGGTGATAAATGTGAATTTACTGAAGTTTCTAATACCCCGTATTCTTCCCGCGACTCGTACATCCGAAATTCCGTCTTCAAGCAGAGAGGCTTCGGAAAGTTCATAATTGGCAGAAAATCTTTCAGGATATACCGGGATTCCTTGAGATCTTAAAGTCTCTAATTTCTCTAACCTAAGGCTCGTTTGTTCATTACTCATTCATCTCACTCCAGTTTTCGTTTATGTAACAAAAAAATCAAAAAACTCCCGTCTTCAAGATCATTAATCTTGAGGACGAGAGTTATTCACTTCGTGGTACCACCTCAGTTTATCGATATGTTGCCATATCAACCTCTTCGGGTACGGCAATTTTATAAAAAAATTGATTATACCCTATCTCTATAACGGGAGATCCCGTCGCAGCATCACTAAGAAAACAATCTTAGATCCATGCGAAGCTCCGAGTCTTTTTTCATTTAGATCCTTATTACTCCTTTCCACCAGACAGGAGCTCTCTGTAAATAATGAATCCAAATTACTTTTCTCTTCATAGCCGTATGTTATTTTTTGAAAATTTAAAATTAACTTAGCAAATAGAAATGGTTGTTGTCAACTTCAATCTTCCTGCGCCCTTTATTAATATAATATATGCTGACCGTTAACATAATGAGACCGCCCGATCATTCCTTGGCGTCCTCTCTGTCGGTTCCATTTATCTTGTCACATCAGATAGCATACGTCTCATCTCGCTTACACCTTCAGCCATACAATTTACTGGAATAATTTAGCGACTTCAGGTTTATACTTGATTTGAAGTTTACTATATGTGACATTGAAGTTCATTTTAAGTTGTTAGAAAAATATGTTAGCATAGGCGGTGAGGTGATGTTTATGTTTCATCTAGCGGAAAAGGAAATCGCCATTACCGAAGCGGTCTCAATCTCTGAATTAGTTAAGAGCATTCAGGAGCCACAAAGCAAAAACCTTCCGCTGTTTATCATGGCTCTCGCAAACTACATTGAAAAAACATCCTCCCATAATCCAAGCGGAATTTTACAGGAGGTTCAACGTTGTCTTACTGAGCAAAATACGCATCGTGCTCTACAGCGGTTGCTTGTGCATATGGTGACTGTAGGTACGTCGGAGGACTCCTTAAACGTGCGCATGTACACGACAGGAGAAGTTGCTCGCTTTTTCGGTGTGAGTGTCGCTACGATCAATAACTGGCTCAACCAAGGACGTTTTCTCGGTATCGAGAAAGGTGAGCGGTTTAAGCAGGTACGCATACCGGAAAACGCCGTTTATTCTGCTCCAACAGGTGTTCAAACATCAGTGGCAGATGCCGCTGAATCGTATGAGCGCGAGCAAGCCCGTCTGAACCGGGTCCGGCCGATGACAGAGGCTGAAGAACTTGCTGAACTGGTAAACGCAGTCGTTCATTTTGAGGTAAAGTATGACGGCACCTATGAGGAAACGCTTGGCGTAAAACTGGAACTTACGCCTGACGAAGCCCGCGACGCGCAGCAGTGGGAGGGCTTACTGCGATCGATGGAAAGACGAGGAGGCGGCGCTTGATGAAATCACATCGAGCTGTGAGGCCGCCTTCTAATATACCGCAATTAGAGCGGGATTACGCCCACATCATAATCGACACCAGAGACGGGGATGGAACTGATTAAGGTCCTCCCGCAAATTTACGCGTCATACGTTCGTCTTCGTCGACGGGTCGCGTCTGTTGGTCACGGAAGAATTGCACAGCGGTATCATAGATGTTTCCTACTATAATTGGGTCGATCCAAACGGAAATACGATCCTCTGTTTCCATAGCGCGCCGCACGACCTGAATCCGAGTTATCAAACTGCGACCGAGCCGCACCACGTTCATCCGCCCGACGATACCAAGTTGACCAACATCACGCGTTACCCAAACTTTCATCATCAGGAACTACATACGATCATGGAGCATATTTTCTTCTCGCTTGTGGCAGCAAAAAAAATTTAAATTCACCCTTAATTACAAGATTGGACTAAGACCCTAAGACGAAATTTCCTGCGCGCTTCCATTCGATAACCCAGCTGCCCCCCTTCATTTTATCCATATTAAACTTTATAATAGGTGGACGGTTCCGTTCACAAAAGTAATAATATGGAAGTGACGCTTTAATGGAGGATTGGATTCTGCTCGTTGTGATTGTCCTTGCCGCCTCGCTGTTGCAGACCAGTACCGGGTACGGCTTTTCAATTATCGGCACGCCGTTTTTGTTTCTGATTTACCCGGCTCATACCGCTATTCAGATCAATATTATTCTGTCGCTTTGCCTTTCCTTTGTGATGATTTATAACATTCGCAAGGAAATCGATCGGGTTTTATTAACCCGCTTAATCAAAGGCAGCATCCTGGGGTTAGTACCGGGAATTTTCATTTATCTATACGTGGATGTTCAATGGTTGAAAATGGTCGTAGGCGGCCTGATCCTGCTCTTGACGGCACTTCTGATCCTCAAGCTGACTGTCCGGCAGACTGTAACCAAAGATTATGTCACCGGCGGCATCTCGGGTCTGTTAACGACGAGCATCGGGGTGCCCGGACCGCCTCTGCTGCTCTACTTCGCAGGCGTCGGCACTCGCAAGGAGACGCTTCGCAGCACTACGCTGGCCTACTACCTGTTCGTCTATTTGGCCAGTTTGATCATGCAAATCGGATTGGACGGGACGAATCCCGAGACGTGGATCTCGGCTGCGATTGCGCTGCCTTCGCTGTTCCTCGGGATTTTCCTGGGACAATTTTTATTTAAGTATATGAATCAACAGGTGTTCAAAATGATTACGTACGTCATCCTGCTTTTTACCGGGTTGTATCTGTTGATCAGCAGTATGTAAAAAAACCTCCAATCCCGCGTTCTAACGGAGTTGGAGGTTTTTTATTTCATCGGGCCCGGCGAGCGTTCCCGGGGTTCATCCGACCGGAGAACCGCAATACTCGCACTCCTTGCTTTGGCCTTGTACCAGCTCGGTCTTGTAGCCGCAGCCCGAGCATTCTACGACTTTCACAGCGGGTGCGGTTTCTTTTTTTACGGGAGCTGCAGCGGGCGCCGCCTGCATGCGGGAGTATCCCGTCTCGATCACGATGTTCACGTCGTGTCTGTGAGGGTCGGCATGCGCGTTCCGGAACAACACTTCGCGGGAATACGAATCTACGAACGCGCCCGGCAAGCGGCCGGTGTAGATCATATGACAGATGTCGTTCATCACCGTATGGGCATTTTGTTTGGTCATGTCCGCGATCCGGTCGATCGATGCGATATGCTTATGTACGATCAGATTTTCGTAATAGGTATACATCTGATGCAGCTTACGCTCCTTGCGTCTGGCCCATAAACCAAGGAGGACGCCGGGAAGCGCAAGGAATAGAAACGTAATCGCGGCGAACAAGACGACATCCCCGGGATGCTCCTGAACCATCGCCACCATGTACACGAACGACATGAACGCCCAAACGACCATCAGCGACACGGAAATTAATTTTATATCGTCAATTTTCAAATGATTGGCATGGCGGTGCTTGTAGATCCGGAACAGCAGAAAGAAAACGCCGATCGGAAAAAACAGCGTACAGCCAATAAACACCAAACAGCCGTGAACGGATGGCTTTGCCTGATAATTCATCCGATACCTTCTCCTCTCGATGCCTCGCTCCGAAGCTTGCGTCTCCGCGTCTCCAGATCCGTGAGCACGTCCTGCGCGAGCTGACGGGCCATCTCCAGATGACCGGCATGACCGTTCTCTTCGCGCAGCAGACGCACGCAATTCTCCAGCTCCCTCATTTGCCACAGCAGGCTGTCCTCAAGCTGGGAGACGGCAGGGCGGCTAACCGGATCGCTGGCGGACAAGCGTTCGGCCAATTGTTCCACAAGCGAATGCAGCAATTCCTTCTCTCCGCCGCTCCAGTCTAACGCCAACAGCTCCCGGATCGTGTGCAGGGAACTTTTCATTTGCTTCATAAATACGCTCCGCTGTCGAAGCTCCGTCTCGTGCTTCGCAACGAACCGGACGTACCGGCCGGACGCCATTACACCTGCGGCGAGCAAGACGAGCATACCGGCCTGAACCCCGGCATAGACAGGCCACGACAGGCGGAAAGCAAACCCGAACACGAACGTAATCACCAGTACAGCCGCTCCGTACAGCACGATCAGCGTGCCTTGCACCAAATAAGCCGGTACCAGCTGTTTCTCCTTCGCTCCGGCTCTGACCCGCCCCCGAACAAAGCGGAAAGCGAACAGCTCGGCCACAAGCATAGCGGCCCCGGAGACGATACTATGCGCAGGCGGCAAGCCGATCCGGCTCAACAATCCAAACAAACCGGCGGTCGCGGCAGCCGCGATTAGAAAAAGCACCGTCATCAAGCCAGTCACGTTGCGTTTGCTCATCGTCTTCTCCTCTCAACCCAGCTTATGCCCGCATTCCTTGCAAAACTTCTCTCCGGGTTGAAACTCCTGCTTACACGAGCTGCACTGCAGCGTCTGGCTCTGCCCGCATTCCGGACAAAACTTGGCTCCCTGTGTTATCGAAACGCCGCAATGTCTGCAGCCTCCGGCCATCGCCTGCCCGCACTTGGCGCAGCTCCGGGCGCTCGCCGGGTTGTCCGCTCCGCAGGCTGCGCACGGATGGTACGGATCGCCGCAATTGGAGCAAAACTTCGAACCCGCGGTAATCGGGTGGCCGCACTTGCTGCAGCCAGACGCCGGGACGCTTGCCTGCCGGGACAGCTCGGACATCGTTCTCCCCATCGTGCCTCCGATTCCGGCTCCCATCTCCATGCCGATGCCGACTCCCATAAACGTTCCGGAAGCCGCCTCGTTTTGCGCCGCACTTTGCAAGGTATCGAACGTCCGCTCCTGATGATACGTGTAGCCGAGAATGTTCATCTCCGCTTTTTTGGCCAAAGCTTCCTTCAGCCGTGCCGTTACGGAGTCGCTTTCCGGAATGTTGATCGAGTCGGTATGAAAGTTCACCAGCCGGATTCCGTAGGATTGGAATACCGGAGCGATCCGTTCTTCGATATGTTTCGATATTTCGCCGACGTACGCATTGATCTCCAATATGCTGATCTTCTTATGGATCAAGTAACTTGAGATCAGTTCGTTAATATTCATCATCATGACAGCCCGAAAATGTTTGCCGAGCGTCGCCTGATCGTATTCCGCAACCGTCCCGATCAGCTTGGTCAAAAAACTCCGGGTGTCTTCGATCTGAATGCCGAACTGCCCGAACGCCCGCACCGATACCGGAACCTGGTATACCGGGTCCTTCAATTGGATCGGCGCCACCGTCCCCCATTTTATATTCAGCGTCCGCAGCTTGTTGACGAACCACACCTCCGCCGTAAACGGCGACTTACCGCCGAACGGAAGCTTGACGATCGAAGTCAGTATCGGAATATTTTGCGTAGAAAGCGTATGGCGCCCGGCCGGAAACACATCCAGCGCCTGTCCGCCCATGAACAATAACGCCTCCTGCGACTCGTTCACGATCAGCTGAGTCCAGGTGCCCAGCTCCTGATCCGGATATTTCCAGGCTAGCACATCGGCAGGTCCGTCGTATTTCACCACTGTAATCAGTGCCATCGTCCTATCCCCCCTGTCGATCGATCCATTCTTTCCCTCGTAAAGACTATTCTGATTATAGTACGAACAAACTATTTTTTCGATTCATATTTATAGCTATATAGGTTGAACTAATGAAAGTTGAAGTCCATTTCGTTGCGAAAAAAATTGCTTGAAGCTTCAGACATCTTGTTTTGAGTGTCTCGGATTGAATTGGCCTTCGGACTGTTGACACTCAAAGCCAAAACTCGCTTTCAAGCTAATTTCTTTTCTCCACTACATTGGGTTTTACCATCGTAGATCTTTAGTTCAACTTATATAGATTCGAAAGAAGGCTGGAACGCAAGGAGATCCGGCTGGCCGCAGCGAATAGTAGATTCATGGAAACAAGACTAGGAGGCCGCCGGCATGAGCGACTTAGAGACAAAAAGCATAGACGATCTACAGCAACTCGAACAATCTTTACAAGCACGGTATAAGGCGTATCAAAGCCGCAGGCTGCGCCTGGACATGTCGCGCGGCAAGCCTTGCCCGGAGCAGCTCGATCTGTCGATGGGCATGCTGGATGTACTAAGACCGGACGAGGCGCTGAGGGCGGCGGACGGTACCGATCTGCGCAATTACGGAGGGCTGGACGGCATTCCCGAAGCAAAGACGCTGTTCGCTTCCATCCTGGGCGTCCAGACCGGCGAGATCCTCATTGGCGGCAACTCCAGCCTGAATATGATGCACGACACGATCTCCCGGGCGATGCTGCACGGCGTAGCCGGCGGCGAAGTGCCGTGGAGCAAGCTTCCGTCGGTTAAATTTCTGTGTCCGAGCCCGGGGTACGACCGCCATTTTGCGATCTGCGAGCTGTTCGGCATCGAGATGATCGTTGTCGATATGCGGCAGGACGGTCCGGATCTGGACCGGGTCGAGGAGCTGGTGCGGGGAGACGATTCGATCAAAGGCATCTGGTGTGTGCCGAAATACAGCAATCCGGACGGTATCACGTACTCGGACGAGGTCGTCGATCGTCTGGCCCGGATGGTGACCAAAGCGTCCGACTTCCGGATTTTCTGGGACGACGCGTACACGGTTCACCATCTAAGCGATACGCCCGACCGCTTGAAGCCGATTCTGGAGGCTTGCCGGGCTGCGGGCCATCCGGATCGTCCGTTTATTTTCAGCTCCACTTCCAAGATCAGCTTCCCGGGAGCCGGCGTAGCGGTGATGGCCGCCAGCGAGCATAATCTGAGCTTCATCCGCAAGCAGCTCTCGGTTCAGACGATCGGACCGGATAAAATCAACCAGATGCGTCACGTACGCTTTTTCGGCAGCGCAGACGGCATTCGTGCCCATATGGAAAAGCACGCTGCGATCATAAAGCCGAAATTCGAGGCGGTGCTGGACATCCTGGAGTCGGAGCTGGGCGGACTGGGAATCGCCTCCTGGAACAAGCCGAACGGCGGTTATTTCATTAGCTTGAACACACCGGACAGCTGCGCCAAAGAGGTGGTCCGGCTGGCCGCCGAAGCCGGAGTCACCTTGACGGGAGCCGGTGCCACGTATCCGTACGGACTCGATCCGCGCGACCGCAACATCCGGATCGCTCCGACCTTGCCGCCGCTGGAGGAGCTGCGGACCGCGATCGGGGTACTGGCGCTTTGCGTGCAGCTGGCGAGTGTCCGGGAGCGGCTCGGCAGGAGCAAATAAGCCGGCACCAAGCCTCGTTCCTCTAATTCAAATCAAACGCATCGGGTCAGGCAGCCTTCGTTCATGACTTGAACTGAGGCTGTTTGTTTTACTCGGATATTCGCGATCCTATTGCCGTTTTCGACAGTAGGCTGCCGCTAATTTGGGGAGGGATTCCAGGATGCATCAATCCACCGTTATTTGTATTAGCGGGCCTTCGGGCGCAGGGAAAAGCTCGTTAATGGAAAGAACCGTCGAGCTTCTCGAGGATTCGGTCAGTTTTTATTTCGATGCCTATCAATCGACGCTACTGCATTAAGAAAAACCGTCCGGAAAATCATCCGGACGGTCCTTGACGTACAAACCCATACGCTAACGCGTGAAAGGGAATGGGAACCCCCTTCCTTCGCTCCAGCCGCTCGCCCTCAGTCGTGTTGTCTTTTTACGGTGGTATCGCTAACGAACCCAACAACCGTTATCAGAGCCGAATGCGGGCGTTTGAATTTGTAACGAACTCTAGTATGGTTATTTCCGCCCAAATCCGATCGTTTTTTTCCACTTTCGGTTCAATAACGATCCCCGGATTCGTTACGTCTGGAATAACGTCGTTTTTCAGTCATAAGCGTGATCCGATTCGTTAGTCATCGGACCTGAGTATACGTTCTCTAACGCCAAGGAAGGAAACTCCTCCCCTTCATTTTAGCACGGTAAAGAACTTAAACTTTCTGGCAGATAAAAAAGCCTTTCTACCCACGAAATTTTATAAATTCTTACATCTTTAAAAAGAGTCCGCTTGGTTTCCCAAGCAGACTCTTCGTGCTTCTTAAGTGATGCTCCCATGCATGTCCAAATTTAAGGTTTGGTGAGAACCTTAGTCAAACCTAACTGTGATTTAATGTTCCAGATAGCGGATATACTGGTCGAGCTAGAGGTACCGTGGTTGCCAAGCCAGCCGCATTAATAGTTGTCCAGTTAGGTGTTACAAAAGCTGGTCCGCCACTGTCACCGCCAGAAATTTTCATGTTCGCTTGTATTTGATTATCGAAATAAGAAGTATCAGTCCATGTTGTACAACTAACACAAGTGATCGGTCCGGATTGGAGATTATTAATAATTCCTTCGTATGCAATATAATTACCAACATCTATATTGCTAACGCTCGTTAACTCTCCCTTTACCGGATCGTTTTCCCAAATCAAAGCATCCACATCATCATAAGGGATAAAGGCAGCATCTGCAGTTGTAGTTTCCCCGGACCAAGCCGTAGGTTTAGCGGTTCGATTTGTTGTACTGAAAGCTTGTACTTCGGGTTGCCATACATATTGACTGGTATTAAAGCAATGTCCTGCTGTTATGAAACCGTTGGTTCCGTTTTTCTCCACTGCAAATCCAGAAGTACAAGGGATATTCCCAAAAGCAGTATCTTTTTCAAATTTTTACTCCAGCGATAACAGGACGAAATTTATCTGTTCGTGCCATTGGTTGATATGGCTCCCCATCGACTTCAATGAGGACGTAATCTTCACCGATGATTTCTTTTATTTTTTGTATCTTTTCTCCTGGTGTCTTTTCGGAAACCACTACTCGAAATTTATTATGCTCGGGATCGAAACCAGAAGAAACTAGACCAAACGCTTTGAATTCCTCTGGACTAACGGATTTCATAAAATCTTTAAGAGGAATCTCTCTGTCTTCGAGTTCCTTCTTTGTGTACTTAGCAGTAAAGAACTTAACTCTTTTTTTATCTTTTTCGGAAAGAGGCGAAAGAATCTGTGCCTGGATACTTGGATCGTCATTAGTAAACCCAATATGCAGGTTACCTGTCTTTGTATCAATGTATTGTCCGGCAAAGGAGTCGATCTGTTTATGCTTATTACCAATTTCAGAAGGCACTCTTTGTCTATCAAATAGCTCCTGTGCTTCAGCTTCCGTTAATTCAACGCCATACAGCCGCTTTGATTTATTATTCCCACTTTCTTTTTTCCCTTGTTCAAGAGCAGCCGGACTAACGGAAAAACCAGCCTCTTCTCGAAATTTGATACTTTTAGGATCTGACAAAGTATCCGCAGAAGCTGAACTCATCACAACAGAAACAGCTAATACACACGAAATTGCAGCCATTGAAGCGAACTTTTTAATTTTCATAAAGCACCTCCTCCTAAATTTAATATCATCCCCAAAGCATGTAAACCAGCCATCATAAAATACAAAATATAGGTAATTGTCACTTAAATATAT
>NZ_JBYUPU010000018.1:0-132755 GCF_058135425.1 Paenibacillus sp. MAH-35 | reverse complement strand
GCAGTCTTCTTGAGCTTTACAATGAACATCACCCCCAAAGGGGATAATCTTGGAGGAGCCGGATGCGATGACCCGCACGTCCGGATCTGTGAGAGGCCCATGCAATTGTGCATGGGCCTACTCGATTATGTACTGGAATGTTTAAGTTCTTTACTCTGGTAAAGTGTAAATGAGACTCCCTACTTGCCCGAACTTGCGTTGATCCGCGATTGCCCACGCCGCGTACTGGGAGCTGCACGCGGCCTAGTTCGATAAGAGCGGTTTGTACCGCTTATTTTTTCAAAATCTACGCTTGGTATGGTCATAAGAGCGGTTTGCAGCTGCTAAATCGCTCCAAAGTAACGGATTTCCTACAAAGTCGCTGAAATAAGAGGTAGAAACCGCTTCTACTCCGTGTAAATAAAGTATCGTTTACCTAATAAGAGGCTCAATAGCTCGTATTTCCCGGGTGAGGCTCGATAGACACCTTTGTGCCCGCGCGACTAGCGCCGAGAAGTAGTGACAAGCACCAGATGCAGCAAAGAGCAACGAGCAACGAGCGCGGCGGACCGGAAGAGGCGTGAAGTTCGGCAAGAAAACGCAAAATTTTTTACGGTTTTGGCAAGCTTTCGACGGGAAGAAGCTGTCGGTTTGCTCCCACTCCCCGTGTATCAGGATCGAGCTTGTCGACCTGATTTGTCTCTAAACAAGCCATACTATGCGTCATGCCCGTTTTTCCTAAATCGGGACGAGCCTGATATAATAAAACGTAGGAAGAACCAACTCGGAATTTGGAGCGTGATTGAAAATGCCTGTCCAGCCGGTTCCTTTTTTTTCGGGAGCTTTATATGCCAGAAAGTCGTGCTTTGTTTACTTGCCTTCGAGTTATGAGAGTACGGACCGGGAATATCCGGTGGTTTATCTGCTTCACGGCATGTACGGCAGCGAAAGCGACTGGCTGCTGAAGGGAAACGCGGAGGCTACGCTCAACCGGATGATGGAAGCCGGCGAGCTCGGAGAATGCATTGTTGTGTTCCCTAACGACGGAGGGTACGGCCAAGGTACGTTTTATATCGATTGGTATGACGGAACAGGGAATTTCGAGCAATATATATTGGACGATCTCGTACCGTTCATCGACGAAACGTTTCGGACGATCAAGGACAAGAAATACCGGTACGTCGGCGGACTGTCTATGGGAGGCTTCGGAGCATTCTCGCTCGCGCTGCGCAATCCGGACGTATTCGGGGCTGCGGCGAGCTTGTCCGGAGCGCTCGGTTCCCTCCGACTGATGCCCTACCCGAATTTCGCGCGATCCGAGTTTCCGCGGATGTTCGGTCCCCGGCACGGCGAACGGGTCCAAGCCCACGATCTGCTGCTGCTGACTGCCGCGCTGCAGACATCCGTAGAGCGCCCGCATTTGTATTTCGATTGCGGGAAAGAAGACTATTTGTACGAATACAACGCCGCCTTCAACCGGCATCTGGATGAGATCGGTTACCCGCACCTTTATACGGAATACTCGGGCGAGCATAATTGGGCTTACTGGACGGAGCATTTGCCGGATGCGCTGCGGTTTTTCGAAACGTGCCGAATAAAGGCGGGGCTGTAAGCTCGCGTGATGCATGATCAGGAAGGCTGCCTCGCGGAACGGGCGGCCTTTCTTGGTAATGCTGTATCGCAAAGGCTGCGGAGCAGATGTCGCGTTGCTGGACACGATTGCAAAAATTGATCATAATATATAAGTTGAACTAAATATCATCCACGGTTAAGCTGAATGTAGTGGAGAAAGAAATTAGCTTGAAAGCGAGTTTTGGCTTTGGGTGTCATCCGACCGAAGGCCAATCCAATCCGAGACACTCAAAACAAGATGTCTGAAGCTTCAAGCAATTTTTTTTGCAATGAAATGGACTTCAAACTTTAGGTCAACTTATATAGAAACGATATGGCATTATTCAACTTTAACTATCCGGTAATGGAGGATTTCCTTTGACTAACGGGGTCCGGAGAACGACGTTCAGGGAGCGCTACGCCTATCTTCTCGACCATATACGAACGAAAATTTCGTCCGGCGAATGGCCGCCCGGTCAATATATTCCGGCGGAAAACGAACTGGCCCGGCTGTTCCAGCTGAGCCGTCCTTCCGTCCGAAAAGTATTAACCCAGCTCTCGGAAGAGGGACTTATCCATACGATGCACGGCAAAGGCTCGATCGTAACCGAATCGGAGCCTGCTTGCACTTATTTAAATTTATTTTGGGGCGTGCCGTCCTTCGAGTTTGAGACGGTTAACGAAATTGTCACCCGGTTTAATCAGGCGAATCCGTTCGTGAAGGTGGAGATCACGCAGGTCCCCCGGGAAACGATTCTGTCGGCGACGCAGGAAGGATCGTTTATGGGACGGGTGAAGCCGGACCTCGTCGGATTGCCGAATACGATGTTTTTTCAAATATCGGACGGCGAACCGGACAAACTGCTGAAGCCGATCACCCTCGAAGACCCGGACGATTTTTACGAAGCGTACAGACGAGCCTTCACGCATGAAGGCAAACTGTGGGCCGCCCCGATCATGTTCGCTCCGATCATTCTCGCTTACAACAAAACGATATTCGACCGGCTCGGCTTGTCGTATCCGGACGAGACCTGGACATGGGACGAGCTGCTGCAAGCGTCGCAAGCTCTAACCGAATACGACGGCGGGCAGGCGGAGCGGTACGGCTTCAGTTTTACGGCGTCGGCGAACCGTTGGCCTTTGTTCGTTTTGCAGAACGGGGGAGCTTTCGTGGAAGGCAAGCAGTTGCTGCCCGAGGACAGCCGTACTTGGGAGGCGCTGCAGTTTTCCGCCGATCTGATGTACAAGTATCAAGTGTCGCCGATCTATTCGACCGGACATGCGAAGACAGGAGAAGGATTGTTTTTGCGGGAGAAGGTCGGAATGATTCTGACGTCCTACACGTTTATGGAGCAGTTCCGGGATATCGACTTCGAGTGGGACTTCGTGCCGTTTCCGGGCAAAGTGGCGGACGCGGGGCTGGGAATCTGCTCCGGGATCGGCATCAGCTCGCATTGTACATCGGTACATGCGGCGGAGCAGTTTATCCGCTACGTCACTTCCGAAACGGCTCAAGCCGACATGAAGCACCGCGTATGCTCGATTCCCGCTCGAAGAAGCGTGGCCGAGTCCCGCGATTTTCCGCATTATCCGCTTGCCGGGAAAAGATATTATTCGTTTCAGAGCATAACGGAGCGTGCGCAGACGATCAAAGACTTCGGACTGACCTACAAGCAATTTATGGATCTCGATAATGAACTCGGGCTGCTATGGGCGAATGTGGAATCGGTGCAAGATGTATGGAGAACGCTTCGAGGCAAGTGGAACGTGTACTCGTAAATAAGCGAAACAACGCAGCTGGGCAGCCGGTATCGGCGAATGGCTGCTTTTTTGCGTTTATGCCGGGTTGGCCGGGGACTGACTGGAAGGAGGCGGTTTAAGGCCGCCGGATCTAGTTTTTGGTATTCGCAAATACGCAAAGTTGGAGTTACCAATTGACGGTTACCGAGCAAAGTACTATGATGTAAATAAGTTGTAAACAACATAGTGAAACGGGTGATCGTTATGATACATGTAATCTGGAACGAGAAGCGTGCGAACGAGGTATGGGGACAAGGACGAGACGTTTACGAGTCGTATTGGCCGGAGATGTTGAGGCAGGCGGGACTCGCTTACGAGACATGGACGCCTGAATCGTGGCTCAGCAAGCAGCCGGACGGGGTGACGATCGTAACCGGTCTGGACGATTCGGCGGATTGGCCGGTTGTTTTTCAGGCGTACTGCGCTCGGGGCAACGCGCTGCTGGCTGTCGGGGGAACGCACGGTCTGGACGATGTTCTGGGTGTGAAGAACGTACGCGATATTCATGAAGGATGGATCGACTGGAACGGGGCGGCTTTGGCAGACGGCCTGCACAGTTCATTCCACTTTTTCGGGTCGGCTCTGGTCCGACCTAACGATGGAACAGAAGCGCACGGAACGATTACGCTCCGCAACGGAACGGACACGGCGCATCCCGCAGTTACGCTGAAGCCGGCCTCCAGCGGGACGGCCGCTCTGTTCGCCGTTGATCTGGCTCGGACGTTCCGGCTCATTCAGCAGGGCGATACGGTCGTGAAGGACGGAGTCCCTGCCGATGACGGAAGCGGAGCGATCGACGACGACATTTTGAAGGCGGACGACAGTATTGTGCTGGACTGGAAAAGAGACCGCGACTCGTTAGAGGACGGCGTGCCCTTTTTCCTGCATCCGATCGTCGATGAGTTCCGGCTTGTGCTGTTAAGGCTCGTTCACCGGCTGCACGAGAAGACGTCGCGTACGTTCGCCCAGGTTTGGTTTTGGCCGGAAGGGGTGGAGGCGGTCGGACATATTTCCCACGATACGGACGGCAACCTGGTCGAAGCCGCGAACATGATGATGGACCGATTAAATGAAGCGGACGTGAAAACGAGCTGGTGTGTCATTATGCCCGGTTATCCGGAGGATGTGTACGAGCGGGTTCTTGCTGACGGTCATGAGATGGCGTTCCATTACAATGCTCTGCCGCAAGAAGGCTGTTATTGGGACGAAGGGCTGTTCAACGAGCAGTTGAGCCAACTGCAAAGCCAAATGGCTGGGATGGAGAACGGCGCCGAACGGATCTGGACGAACAAAAACCATTACTTGCGTTGGGAAGGCGACGTCCAGTTTTATAAATGGTGTGAAAAAGCCGGGATCGTCGTCGAGCAGAGCAAGGGCGGGACGAAGCAGGGCAATAAAGGATTTCTGGCCGGGACGTGTCACCCTTACTTGCCCGCCAGCGATGCAGCCGAGCATAACCGAATTATGAACGTATACAGCAATCCGACGCTTGCATGGGACCCCCCGGTACACCTTCGCTGCACTTACCCGGAGGCGAAAGCGCTTGTCGACCGGTCCAAGGATGTTTACGGAGTCGCGCATTTCTTGTATCACCCGGCTACCTTCAAGATGTATCCGGATGTCGGGCCGACCTTCGTCGAGCTGATTCGTTATGGCAAAGAGGCCGGTTTGCCTTGGTGGACGGCGCTGGAACTGTATAACTGGCTGGAACTGCGGAGAACGGTTGATGCACGCGTCGAAGCCGGCACGCTGCGGATTGCAGCGGGCAAAGCGTGTAAAGGGCTGACGGTGCTTCTGTCGGAAGGAAGCCTGTCAACGGATACGGCGGCTTCGCCCGGAGTGCGAAGCGTCAAGCCGGTCGAACGATTCGGAATCCGTCTGCAGGAGCTCGTGCTCGACGTGGAGCAGGGGGAGACGCTGATCGCGTTGCAGGGGGCAGTCGGAGCGGCCGGGTAAGCGGTTATTCATCCGTTCCTCGCCGTCGGCGGGGGCGGACCCGAATCTGCATCTGGACTTATATGTAAAAAGGAAGGAAAAGGGCGGCCTTCGGTCGTTCTTTTTCTTCTTATTAAGAAGCGGCACCCCCCTTCCCGGATCAGACGGCTTCGGTAGCGCGGTGAGTATTGTTCCAACGGTTGCATAACGAACGATCGGCAGCTTTTCCGGATAAGAAAAAGATCCCGGCTGCTTCCTGCTCGCAGCATCTATTTTTGCAGTCCTATGATATAATAAAAATGGTAAATGCAGGGTGGGCGCGTCTGTTGCGGTATGGCGTGCTCATAACTTCCAGGCGAGGGAACGAGAGGAGGAAATCCAATCATAAACGGACCTCGAACCAGGCGACAGGCCATCCTGTACTCGTTCTTATCCATTCCGGATGAACCGATGCTGATTCATCCTCCCCGGCTTCGGCTGCTGCTTCGCTTATGGTTGCTTCTCGTGTATTTGTCCTTTCTTGTAATCGCCTCCAATGGCATCTTTATGTTCGTTACCGTGCCTTTTTCCGTTGTATTTGTGCATCATTATTATTTGCTCTCCAAAAGGTGGGGGCTGCACCGGTATTCGAAGAAGCTGCTGCATTCCATTACTTTTGCGGTATGGCTCGTTACGTTGGTGTTTGTGGAGCAGGCGAGGGACGGGATTATGCAGTTGCTATGGTTATATTTCTAGGAAACGGCGTCGCCTCGGATTGCCATTAGGGAGGGAGGTTGTATACCATGTCCATACCAGAGGAAATCAGTCTGCTCTATCCGCCGGGGGTTACCGAGCATAACGCCGGGCAGTTTCCAATGGACTCTGCGGTTGTAGGGGCGCTTGCGGCGGAGGCTGTATTCGCGGCAATGCGAAGCGTGTTCAAATTTAAACCGAATCAGAGTCATCCTGTCGTATACGGCACGGATCGGCTTGAGGTGATTCAATACAGGCTGGATGTCGTCGAGGATCTGATGGAGAACGAGCAGCTGTATCTGATGCTCCGGTCGCTTCACCCGGAACTTGAGGATATGAGAGAATTGTACACGGCCGACAAAGGCGGTGAGGCGGATACGGTCGCTTCGCTGAGCAGCGTTTCGGAAATCGAGGTGTACACGGAACTGATCGGGAAATTATACGTTTTTTTCCAGCAGGATTCGGTCGTTCTGCGCTCGGACGGCATGAAGCGGTTTAAGGCCGCCATCCGCGATATTCACGAAAGCGAAACGTTTCGGCGGCTGAAGGCGGAATATGCGAAGATCAACTCGCGCATCCGGGATATTAAAAGTATTACCGTGGGCATTAATCTCGATACGAAATTCAATCCGGTCGAGGCGGGGATTGTCGATGTGCATACCGAACGTTTTCAATCCGGCAACATTATCGATAAAATGCTGCGGATGGAATTCCGCGACAATGGCTACAACTGTCTGGCTCCGCTTGAAGTGGTCGGCAAGGGGCTGTCGCCGGACCGGGCTGCCGGTTTTCGGGCGGCTGTCAACAGTTCGCTCCAAATGGTGATGAAATCGACGCTTCGAAGCTGGAAGCCGGCTATCCGGGCGTACACGTCGGCACATTCCAAGTTTCTGTACCGGCTGGCGGACGAGATCCGGTTTCTTGTCGGAGGCGTATCGCTGCTTCGTCAGCTGGTCGCGGCGGGAGTGCCGGTATGCAAGCCGCAGGCGGTACCGAAAGAACAGCGGGCGTTTACGATGAATGGTCTGTATAACCCGGTTATTGCGCTGAACCGGGAGCGTACGCCAGACGAAGCGGCCGGCGTTAGTCCGGTGGTGCTGAATTCGATCCAATTTGACGAGAACGGCATGATATATATCGTTACCGGTCCCAATCAAGGAGGGAAGACCGTATTTGTGCAGGCGGTCGGCATCGCTCAAATGCTGTTTCAGCTCGGTTTGTTCGTGCCCGCGTATTCGGCGGTGATGAGCCCGGTCGATGCGATCTATACTCATTTTCCGGAAGACAGCGACCGGCGTTCGACCGGCAGGTTCGGGGACGAGTGCCAGCGGCTGATGCGCATCTTCGAGAAGCTGACCCCGCACAGTCTCGTCTTGATGGATGAGACGTTCTCCAGTACGAGCGCCGCGGAAGCCACTTACATCGCCGAGCAGGTACTGCTCGGGCTGAGGGCTTCGGGAAGCCGCGTCCTGTTCTGTACGCATCTGCACGATCTGGCCAAAAGCATCGACGAGCTTAACGGTCGTGCGGGTTATGCAGGCAGCCGGATCGACAGCCTGACGGCGGAGCTGGACACGGAGCAGGCGGAAAGCGGAGTCCGCAGCTACAAAATCACCCGTTCGCGCCCGGAAGGCAGCAGTTACGCGAGGCATATCGCCCAGAAGTACGGATTAACGCTGGAAAATTTGATCGGATCGCTGGCCCGGTAACCCGGGCTTTTTTGGTGATCAGAAAGTTTATGTTCTTCACCGCATTAAAACGAAGATGAGCCGGAATGTAAGCTAAACTATACTCTAACGGACATGGTGGAGGCTATTTCGCTAAAAAACAGTTTTTTTAATGTGTAACGGTCACCATAGCGCTTATTTACTCCGAATCACCTCTAAAAGTAACATTTCTCACCAAATAGTTGCATTCATGTCCGGTAGATATCAATCGATCGAAATTCACCGTAATAAAGGCTGCTGTGTCCGTCAGAGTTTTTGTTCCTATACACCGTTCACGACTTCCGCTCCCAACGTAGCCGATCCGTACGATATCGCTGTTCCCGCCGCTGATTATAGAGATAAATCCGTCCCGGCAGGTTGGTTTTCCACCACCTGGAATAAACTGTTTGTAAGCGTTTTATTTTCTAAATGAACGCAACTTTTGTCGACATATCGGTTTTGCAGGATCAAATACGAACTTTACAACAATATGGACATAAAAATGTTCGCCTTTTAAGTTGACATGGCCATGTTAACATTGATAAACTAAACATGCAGATTCAAACACAAAATAAAACAACGATTCTCGTATAAAGCCGGGGATATGGCCTGGAAGTTTCTACCCAAAAACCATAAATTTTTGGACTACGAGTGAGCTGAAAGCGGAATGGGACGCCCTCCGCGGCGGTCTGACATTCCCTTTTTCGCTTCCGACCGGAAGCGGCTTTTCTTACAAAGCTTACGTCCATAGGCAGGCGCGGACAACCGTCTGCTCCTTGGGCTTTTTTCATTTCCGGACCTGTCGGGCCGGCGACTCCAAAACGAAAGAAGGTTGGGACATGACGGCGAAGGTTGGCGTCATAATGGGAAGCAACTCGGATTGGGAAACGATGAAGCACGCTTGCGACATTCTGGATGAGTTGAAGGTGCCTTATGAAAAAAAGGTGGTGTCCGCACACCGGACGCCGGATCTGATGTTCGAATACGCCGTATCGGCCCGAGAGCGCGGTCTCCAGGTCATTATCGCCGGTGCCGGCGGAGCTGCTCATCTGCCCGGCATGGTCGCTTCGAAGACCGAGCTGCCGGTAATCGGCGTGCCGGTGAAGTCGTCCAACCTGAACGGTCTGGACTCGCTGCTGTCGATCGTCCAGATGCCAGGCGGCGTACCGGTAGCGACGGTGGCGATCGGCAAAGCCGGCGCGACCAATGCGGGACTGCTCGCCGCGCAAATTCTCGGCCTTAGCGATCCGGATCTGATGGACCGGTTCCTGAACCGCCGCGAAGAATTGCGCCAGCACGTGCTGAAGATGAGCGAGACGCTGGGAGAGGACGCGTAATGAGCGGAACGGGCGAACAAGTCATTAAGCCGGGAAGCACGATCGGCGTGCTCGGCGGCGGCCAGCTCGGACGTATGCTGGCTCTGGCCGGCCGGGCGATGGGTTACCGGTTCGCGACGCTGGATCCGACGCCGGATTCGCCGTGCGGACAAGTGGCCGACCAGATCGTCGCGCCTTACCACGACGCGGAAGCGGCCAGGAAGCTGGCCGGCATGTCCGATGTAATCACGTACGAATTCGAGAACGTAGATGCCGGAGTAGCCACAATGCTGATGAGCGAGTCCTACGTGCCGCAAGGCAGCGAGCTGCTCTACACGACGCAGCACCGGCTCCGCGAGAAGCGCGCGATTGAGGCGGCGGGCGTCAAAGTTGCGCCGTACCGGGAAATTCGCAGCGAGGACGAGCTTCGTGAAGCGGTGCAGGCTTTCGGTACGCCCTGCGTGCTGAAGACGGCCACCGGAGGCTACGACGGCAAGGGACAATGGGTGATCCGGTCCGAGGACGAGATCGGAGAAGCGTACGAGACGTTAAGCCGGGCGAAGACGGAGCTTGTCCTCGAACAGTTCATCCGCTTCGAGAAGGAAATATCGGTTATCGCTGCGCGAAGCCCTCGCGGTGAAGTCCGGGCGTTTCCGGCAGCCGAAAATATTCACGTCGATAATATTTTGCACTTGTCGATCGTTCCGGCGCGGGCGCCGGCCGAGGTGCTGGAGCAAGCGGAGCGGATGGCCGTCAGGATCGCGGAATCGCTTGGAGCGATCGGCCTGCTGGCCGTCGAGATGTTCCTGACGCGTGACGGAGAGCTGTTCGTGAACGAGCTGGCGCCGCGGCCGCACAATTCCGGCCACTATACGATGGACGCCTGCCGGACCTCACAGTTCGAGCAGCATGTCCGGGCGGTGTGC
Organism: Paenibacillus sp. MAH-35; assembly: GCF_058135425.1. Classification (NCBI taxonomy): domain Bacteria; kingdom Bacillati; phylum Bacillota; class Bacilli; order Caryophanales; family Paenibacillaceae; genus Paenibacillus; species Paenibacillus sp. MAH-35. The sequence continues at coordinate 122,750 of NZ_JBYUPU010000018.1, read as the reverse complement.
AACCTGCCGCTAGGTCCGGGCGAGCTGCTGACGCCGGTCGTCATGGCGAACCTTTTAGGCGAGCATGTCGCACCGCTCCTCGAATGGATGGGAGACGAAGCCGGCTTGCCGGAAGGCGTCGCCGCCAAGGTGCATCTGTACGGCAAGCATGAAGCGAAGGCCAAACGCAAGATGGGCCACGTCAACCTGCTCACGGACGACGTGAACAAAGCGATTGCCTGGGTGGAACAGTCCCCGATCTGGAAAAGCTAAATGAGAGAAATGATTGACCCCATAAATGAATTTATTCGACGGTAACGGAGGTTTTCTACGATGCTGCAACGGTACAGCCGGCCGGAAATGGCCGCGATCTGGACGGAAGAAAACAAATTCAAAGCTTGGCTCGAAGTTGAGATTCTTTCCTGCGAAGCGTGGTCGGAGCTCGGAATCATTCCGAAGGAAGACGTGAAGGTGCTTCGCGAGAAAGCCAGCTTCAACATCGACCGCATCTACGAGATCGAGGAAGAAACCCGCCACGACGTTATCGCCTTCACCCGCGCCGTCTCCGAGACACTCGGACCGGAGCGGAAATGGGTCCATTACGGCCTGACCTCGACCGATGTCGTCGACACGGCGCTCGGCTATTTGCTGCGGCAGGCGAACGAGATTATCGAGCAGGACCTGATCCGTTTCATCGACATTTTGAAGGAAAAAGCGGTTCAGTATAAAAGCACGCCGATGATGGGACGGACGCACGGCGTTCATGCCGAGCCGACGACGTTCGGCCTCAAGATGGCGCTGTGGTATGAAGAGATGAAGCGCAACCTGGAGCGGTTCCGCACGGCGGCGGACGACGTCCAATTCGGCAAAATGTCCGGAGCGGTCGGCACTTACGCCAACATCGACCCGTTCATCGAGCAATACGTATGCAGCAAGCTTGGCACGAAGGCGGCGCCGATCTCGACCCAGACGCTGCAGCGCGACCGTCACGCGAGCTATATCGCGGCCATCGCTCTGATCGCCACTTCGCTCGACAAGTTCGCCACGGAGATCCGCGCATTGCAGAAGAGCGAATTCCGCGAGGTCGAGGAACCGTTCGGCAAAGGCCAAAAAGGCTCGTCGGCAATGCCGCACAAGCGCAATCCGATCGGCTGCGAGAGTATCTCCGGCCTGGCGCGCGTTATCCGCGGCCATATGCTTTCCGCCTACGAGAACGTACCGCTCTGGCATGAGCGCGACATCTCCCACTCGTCGGTCGAGCGGATCATTTTGCCGGATTCGACGATTCTGATCAACTACATGCTGAACCGGCTCGGCAATATCATCAAGAACCTGACCGTGTTCCCGGACAACATGCTGCGCAACATGAAGCGCACGTACGACGTACCGTTCTCCGGACGCGTGATGACGAAGCTGATCGACAAAGGCTTCAGCCGCGAGCAGGCTTACGATACCGTTCAGCCGAAGGCGATGCAGGCTTGGGAAGAGCAGCGCTCGTTCCGCGAGATCGTCGAGAGCGACGCAGCGATTCGCGATCAGCTGACGCTGGAGGAGATTGCCGACTGCTTCGATCCGAGCTGGCACCTGAAGCACGTCGATACGATTTTCAGCCGTTTGGGCCTTGCCTGAGCCGAACGGAAGACGTTTTGCAAACAACCAACAAACCGGGCCGGACAGCCCTTCCTACTATGAAAAGGAGGCCATCGCCTTGAGTACAACGACGGCGATCTCGACCGCTGCGGACTATGTGAACGCACCGCTTTTGTATAAAGGAAAAGTACGGGAGATATACGATCTCGGGGAGCACTTCCTGATCGTCGTAACCGACCGGATCTCCGCTTTTGACTACGTGCTCAGCCCGGCCGTGCCGGACAAAGGCAATGTGCTCAACCGGATAAGCAAATTTTGGTTCGAGAAAACCGCCGATTTGATGCCGAATCACGTGATCCACACCGATCTGGTGAAGCTGCCGCAAGGGCTGATCCGGGACAACGATAAGATGAAGCACCGGTTCATGGTCACGAAGAAGGCGGAGCGGATCGATATCGAATGCGTCGTCCGCGGCTATATTACCGGCGGCGGGTGGAGACAATACCAGAAAACGGGTGAGATTAACGGCATCAAGCTTCCGGAAGGCATGCGCAAAAACGAGAAGTTCCCGCAGCCGATCTTTACCCCCGCAGCCAAAAACGACGTCGGTCACGACGAGGACATCTCCTTTGAGCGAATGGAAGAGCTGGTCGGCAAGGATATTGCCGCCGAACTGCGCGACAAAAGCCTGAAGCTGTACGAATTCGCGCATGCTTACTGTGCGGAGCGCGGAATCGTGCTGGCCGATACGAAGTTTGAATTCGGCATCGTGGACGGCAAGGTCATCCTGATCGACGAAGTGTTCACCCCGGATTCCTCGCGGTTCTGGGCTAAAGAAAATTATGAGCTCGACATCGAGATCGACAGCATGGACAAAGAACCGGTGCGTACGTACCTCGCGGGATCGGGCTGGGACAAAAACAGCGAGCCGGACCCGCTTCCGGATTCGGTCGTATCCGAAACATCCCGGCGGTACCGCGACATTTTGAACCGCTTGACGGGACAATAATGAGCAACTGTTACGAAATCATGATTATAACGACCGATTATCTGAGGAGGAACTTCCCATGATTAAAGCAACCGTCTACGTAACGATCAAGCAAAACGTATTGGACCCGCAAGGCAGCGCCGTGCAAGGCGCCCTGCACTCGATGGGCTTCGCGGAAGTAGGCAAAGTGCGCATCGGCAAATATATGGAGATGGAGCTGGACACGACCGACCGTTCGGAAGCGGAGTCCCGCGTGAAAGCGATGTGCGAGAAGCTGCTCGCTAATACCGTTATCGAAGATTACCGTTTCGAATTGCACTGATTGTTAAAGCGAATCCCATTACCAGCATTTGAGGAGGCATCCAGCCCATGAATTTTGCGGTTCTTGTGTTCCCCGGGTCGAACTGCGACATTGACTGCTTCAAGGCGGTTGAGCAGACGATCGGCCAACCGGTCGATTATGTCTGGCATACGACGACGGACCTGTCCAAATACGACGCCATTCTGGTTCCCGGCGGTTTCTCGTACGGCGATTACTTGCGCTGCGGCGCGATTTCCCGGTTTGCCCCGGTTATGAACGAAGTTGTCAAAGCGGCGGAGCAAGGCAAATTCGTCCTCGGCATCTGCAACGGCTTCCAGATTCTGCTCGAATCCGGACTGCTGCCGGGCGCGATGCTGCGCAACAAGTCGCTTAAGTTTCGCTGTCATCCGGCAACGCTTCGCGTGGAGAACAATGCGAATCCGTTCACGACGCAATATGCGGCGGGCGAGCTGATCAACATCCCGATCGCGCACGGCGAAGGCAACTATTACTGCGACGAGGCGACGCTGGCTGAGCTGAAAGCGAACAACCAGATCGTGTTTCGTTATCACGGCGAAAACCCGAACGGTTCGGTGGACGACATCGCCGGGATCAGCAACAAAGAAGGCAACGTAGTCGGCATGATGCCGCATCCGGAGCGCGCAGTCGATCAACTGCTCGGCTCGGAGGACGGCAAACGGATGTTTACGTCGATCTTGAACGCATGGAGGGAGAAACATGGCGCAGCAATTGTCCGTTAAGGAGCCTACGGCTGAACAGATTGCAGAGCAAAAAATATATAAGCAAATGGGCGTTACCGATTCGGAATACGACCTCATTTGCGGATTTCTCGGACGCAAGCCGAATTATGTAGAGATCGGCGTATTCAGCGTCATGTGGTCGGAGCACTGCTCGTACAAAAACTCCAAGCCGATTCTGAAAAAGTTCCCGATCACCGGGCCGCGCGTCCTGATGGGACCGGGCGAAGGAGCGGGCATCGTCGACATCGGCGACAATCAGGCGGTCGTGTTCAAAATCGAAAGCCACAACCACCCTTCCGCAATCGAACCTTACCAAGGCGCAGCTACGGGCGTGGGCGGCATTATCCGCGATATTTTCTCGATGGGCGCGCGTCCGGTGGCGCTGCTGAACTCGCTGCGTTTCGGTTCGCTGAAAAACGACCGGGTCAAATATTTGTTCGAGCACGTCGTATCCGGCATCGCAGGCTACGGTAACTGTATCGGCATCCCGACGGTCGCAGGCGAAGTGATGTTTGACGAAAGCTACGAAGGCAACCCGCTCGTGAACGCGATGTGCGTGGGCCTGATCGATCACGATAAGATTCAAAAGGGCGTTGCGCAGGGCGTAGGCAACCCGGTATTTTATGTCGGTCCGGCGACCGGCCGCGACGGCATTCACGGTGCGACCTTCGCATCCGAGGAGCTGACCGAGGAGTCGGAAGCGAAACGTCCGGCGGTTCAAGTCGGTGATCCGTTCATGGAGAAGCTGGTGCTTGAGGCGACGCTCGAATTGATCAACTCCGGTATCGTCGTCGGTATTCAGGATATGGGCGCGGCCGGTCTCACCTGCTCCAGCTCGGAGATGGCGAGCAAGGCGGGCAACGGCATGGAGCTGTACCTCGACGAGGTGCCGCAGCGCGAAGAAGGCATGACGCCGTACGAGATGATGCTGTCGGAATCCCAGGAGCGGATGCTGTTCGTGGTGAAGCCGGAGCATGAGGCGCAAGCGACAGAAATTTTCGAGCGCTGGGGCCTGATCTGTGCGAAGGTCGGCAAAGTAACCGACGACGGACGTCTGAAGCTGTTCCATCAAGGCCAACTGGTCGGCGATATGCCGGTAAAAGCGCTCGTCGACGAGTGCCCGGTGTACAACAAGCCTTCCAAAGTGCCCGCTTACTACGAGCAGCAGGCTTCGGTCGATACGACTCGTTATGCAGAAGTAACGGATTTGACGGACGCCCTGAAGCAAGTGCTGGCTTCCCCGACGGTGGCAAGCAAGGAATGGGTATACAATCAATACGACCATATGGTTCGGACGAGCACATACGTGCGTCCCGGCTCGGACGCGGCGGTTGTCGGTGTGACCGGTACCCGCAAGGCGCTGGCGATGACAACGGACTGCAATGGACGCTACGTGTATCTCGATCCGGAAGTCGGCGGCGCGATCGCCGTAGCCGAAGCGGCGCGCAACATCGTCTGCTCGGGCGCGGAACCGCTCGCGATTACGGACAACCTGAACTTTGGCAGCCCGGAGAAGCCGGAAATTTTCTGGCAGCTGGAGAAAGCGGCCGACGGCATGTCGGAAGCTTGCCGCAAGCTGAACGCTCCGGTTATCGGCGGCAACGTCAGCTTGTACAACGAAAACGCAAAAGGCGCGATCTATCCGACGCCGGTTATCGGCATGGTAGGACTCGTTCACGACCTCGATCATATTACGACCCAAGGCTTCAAGAAGGAAGGCGACGTCATCCTGCTGCTCGGCGAGACGAAAGCGGAGCTGGGCGGAAGCGAATTCCAGAAAGTGCTGCACGGCGTTACGGAAGGACGCCCGCCGCAAATCGATCTCGACACCGAGAAAAAGTTGCTTGACGGCGTGCTCGGGGCGATCCAGAAAGGCCTCGTCGCTTCCGCTCACGACCTGTCGGAAGGCGGTCTGGCTGTCGCTCTGGCCGAATCGTGCATCAGCGGCGGCATCGGCGCCAAAGTCAGCGTAAGCTCCGAACTGCGGACCGACATCTCGCTGTTCAGCGAAAGCCAGTCCCGTATTCTGCTCAGCGCTTCGCCTGACCAAGCGGCCGAGCTTGAAGCGTCGCTCGTACAAGCCGGCGTGCCGGTTCAGAAGATCGGTACGGTTCAAGGCCAAAATTTGACGATTGAAGTCAATGCCAAGCAAGCCGTCCAGTCGCCTGTTGCTCAGCTGGAGAAGGTTTGGAAGGATGCGATCCCATGTTTGATGCAATAAAGTCGCCAGCCGGAACGCTTTGGACCGGGGACTTTTACAATGAAGGCATCAATCGCGAAAATCTGTTCGATAAATTGAAGGAAGAGTGCGGCGTCTTCGGGGTGTACGGTCACCCCGAAGCTTCTCATCTGTGCTATTACGGGCTGCACGCCCTCCAGCACAGAGGCCAGGAAAGCGCCGGCATCTGCACGACCGATGGAAGCCAGTTTCATTACCATCGCGACATGGGGCTCGTCAAGGAAGTATTCGACAACGACAAGCTCGTCTCGCTGCAAGGATTGAACGCGATCGCTCACGTGCGCTACTCCACAGCCGGCGAGAGCAAGCTGGCCAATGCCCAGCCGCTCGTGTTCAAGTACCGCGAAGGCGATCTCGCCGTCGCTACGAACGGCAACATCGTCAACGCTCCGGAGATTCGCTCCCGGCTCGAGCGTCAAGGCTCGATCTTTCAGACGTCGAGCGATACCGAGGTCGTGGCGCATCTGATCGCCCGTTCGAAGCATGACGATATTGTGGAAGCTGCGCGTGAATCGCTTACCAACTTGAACGGGGCGTATGCGTTTCTGTTCATGACCAACGACAAGCTGATCGCCGCGCGTGATCCGCATGGGCTGCGTCCATTCGTCCTCGGCAAGCTGGGAGATGCATGGGTGTTCGCTTCGGAGTCCTGCGCGTTCGACGCGATCGGTGCCGTCTATGTACGAGATATCGAGCCGGGCGAGTTGCTCATATTTGATGAGAACGGGATGAAGGAAGACCGGTTTGCCCCCGCCTCGAAGAGAGCCGTATGCGCGATGGAGTATATTTATTTTTCCCGGCCGGACAGCGATATCGACACGATCAACGTACACAGCGCCCGCAAGCGGATGGGACGCCAGCTGGCGATGGAAGCGTTCGTGGACGCCGACGTCGTAACCGGCGTACCGGACTCCAGCATCTCGGCGGCGATCGGATTTGCCGAGCAGACGGGGATTCCCTACGAGCTGGGCCTGATCAAAAACCGCTACACCGGCCGGACGTTTATCCAGCCGAGCCAGGAGCTGCGCGAGCAGGGTGTGAAGATGAAGCTGAGCGCGGTTCGCAAAGTCGTGGAAGGCAAACGCGTCGTCATGATCGACGATTCGATCGTACGCGGCACGACGTCGCTTCGCATCGTTAATCTGCTGCGCGAAGCGGGAGCGAAGGAAGTGCATGTGCGCATCAGCTCGCCTCCGTTCAAAAATCCGTGCTTCTACGGCATCGATACGCCGGACCGCAAGGAACTGATCGCCGCACAGAAGACGATCGAAGAGATTCGTATCGCGATCAACGCGGACTCGCTCCATTTCCTGAGCAAGGACGGGCTGATCGAGGCCGTCGGCAGACTGTCCGAGGCCGAAGGAGCCGGGCATTGCACCGCTTGCTTTGACAATATTTATCCGACCGATGTGCCGGATGTAGAGAATGCGGCCGCCGCTTGCGGTGGCTGCGACTGATAGATTTTACCAGCGCAGAAGGATCTGTGCTCAACCACCTACTACAATTTCAGAGCTAATCCTATGGGATGAAAAGACGTTGGCCGGCGGCCGGCTCTCCTTTTCAAGCCACATCTTTAGCTCTGAATTTGTAATATCAAGGAGTGAACGAACTTGTCGGAAGCGTATAAACAAGCAGGAGTGGACATCGCCGCGGGCAACGAAGCGGTCGTACGGATGAAGAAGCACGTCCAGAAGACGTTCCGTCCTGAGGTGCTTACCGAGCTCGGAGGTTTCGGCGCCTTGTTCGGCCTGAACAAGGACAAATATGAGGAGCCGGTGCTCGTATCTGGAACGGACGGAGTCGGCACGAAGCTGAAGATTGCTTTCGCGATGGATAAGCACGACACGATCGGCATCGATGCGGTGGCCATGTGCGTTAACGACGTTGTCGTACAAGGAGCGGAACCGCTGTTCTTCCTCGACTATCTGGCTTGCGACAAGGTCGTACCGGAAAAAATCGAAGCGATCGTCAAAGGAATCGCTGACGGCTGTCTGCAAGCCGGCTGCTCCCTGATCGGCGGCGAAACGGCGGAAATGCCGGGTATGTACTCGGAAGGCGAGTACGATATCGCGGGCTTCACGGTCGGTATCGTCGATAAGAAGAAAATCATCGACGGCTCGACGATCGCCCCGGGCGATGTCATCCTCGGCTTTGCTTCCAGCGGCGTGCACTCGAACGGCTTCTCGCTCGTCCGCAAGCTGCTGCTGCAGGACAAAGGGTACAGCCTTCAGGACGAAGTGGCTGAGCTTGGCGGCAAGCTGGGCGATACGCTGCTTGCGCCGACGAAAATTTATGTGAAACCGATTCTGGCGATGCTGGAGAAGGTGACGATCAAAGGCATGGCGCATATTACGGGCGGCGGGTTCCTCGAGAACATTCCGCGCGTTCTGCCGGAGGGCGTCAACGCTCAGATCGAATACGGCTCGTGGCCGATTCTTCCGATCTTCAAGCTGCTGCAGCAGTCGGGCAATGTGTCCAACAACGATATGTTCCGCACGTTTAATATGGGCATCGGCATGGTGCTGATCGTTCCGGCGGAGCAAGCGGACGAAGCGATCCGTCTGGCCGAGGAGAACGGAGAGAAGGCGTACCGTCTCGGTACCGTCACCCCGGGCGAGCAGATCGTGACGTTTAACGGAGCGGACGTGTAATGAGGCCGTTTCGCATCGCGATATTCGCTTCGGGAAGCGGTTCGAATTTCCAGGCGATCGTGGACGCCGTACAATCCGGGAAGCTCGATGTCGAAGTCGGGCTTCTCGTTTGCGATAAGCCGAATGCCAAAGTCGTCGAGCGGGCCGCGGCGGCCGGAGTCGACACCTTCGCGTTCCGTCCGAAGGAGTACCCCTCCAAGGAGGCGTATGAGGCGGCTATTGTGGAACGGTTGCAGAAGAAGGAGATCGATCTGGTCGTTCTCGCCGGGTATATGCGCATCATTACGGATACGCTGCTGAAGCCGTACGAAGGGCGGATCGTTAACATCCATCCTTCGCTGCTTCCTTCGTTCCCGGGACTTGATGCGATCGGTCAGGCTCTCGCTCACGGGGTCAAAGTAACCGGAGTTACCGTGCATTTCGTCGACGGAGGGATGGATACCGGCCCGATTATCGCCCAGCGCGCGGTAGAAGTGGCGGGCGGCGACGACGCCGATTCGCTCGCTTCCAAGATTCACCCGATCGAGCACGAGCTGTACCCGCATGTCATCCGCGCCATTCGCGAAGGCCGGGTGTTCGTCAGCGAAGACGGACGGCGGGTGCTGTGGAGCTGACGTGGCGGCATGCGGTAGCCGGCCATGCTGCTTCAGTCGCGCAAGCCGAGCTGCAAAGCCGTAGCTAAGCTGCACGCCATAGCTGTAGTCGCAGGTCCTGGTCACACGCCATAGCCAAACTGCACGTTATAGCCCAAGCTGCAAAGCCATAGCCATAGCTGCACGCCATAGCTATAGTTGCACGCCCTGGTCACATGCCATAGCTAAGCTGCACGTTATGACCCAAGCTGCACACCTTAGCTATAGCAAGCTACACACCCATAACCCTAGCTGCGCCGCTGGATGGCCAAACACACGAACGTTTACTGGTACTGTTATTTAAGCAAAGAAGCTGTTGCTCAAAATAAGAGTCTTTTGTACCTCTTAAAACGTCTCTCCCCGCCGAATTCAAGTAAATACGAGTCTTTTGGGACTCTTATTCCGACCCTGTTTTGCCCTAAAAGGCGTTATTGATCAAAATAAGAGCTGCAAACCACTCCTATTTGCTCGAGAGTTCACTTTATCCGGCAAATAACGGTCCCTAAAGACTCTTATTTAAGCGGGGAGCTGGGAAAGGCCCGAGCTTTCGTCGGTTATCTCCGGCCAACTCGGAGTCCGAAGCTGTAGCTATACGGAAGCCTTCTTCAACCGGGAAGCCGGACAAAGTCTGCTCCTTTCCAGGCTGCCACCAGGTATACAAGGCGGGAGAACGAGACGAGAGAGGCAATAAACTAATTAAGGATGGTCCACTATGCCAAATGAGATCCATTTGCGTTACGGGATGAACCCGCACCAGAAAGAAGCAAAGCTGTACGCCGAAGGCGGAGCCGAGCTGCCGATCAAAGTGCTGAACGGCGATCCGGGCTTTATTAACCTGCTCGACGCTTTGAACGCATTCCAGCTCGTACGCGAGCTTCGCCAGGCTACGGGCCTGCCGGCGGCCGCTTCGTTCAAGCACGTCAGCCCGGCCGGGGCGGCGGTGTATGCTCCGCTTAGCGACACGCTGAAAAAAGCGTACTTCGTAGACGGCCTGGAGTTGTCCGAACTCGCTACCGCTTATGCGCGCGCACGCGGAGCTGACCGGATGTCGTCCTTCGGCGACGCGGCCGCACTGAGCGACATCGTGGATGCGTCTACAGCTACCCTGCTGAAGCGCGAAGTGTCCGATCTTGTCGTAGCGCCGGGTTATACCGAGGAAGCGCTTGAGATTCTGAAAGCGAAAAAAGGCGGCAAATACCTCGTGCTGCAAATCGACGCCGACTATGTGGCCGACTCGATCGAGACCCGTACCCTGTTCGGCCTGAAAATGCAGCAACAGCGCAACGATGCCACGATCGACGCCTCGGCGTTCGACCATCTCGTAACCCGCAACAAGGATCTGACCGAGGAAGCGAAGCGGGATATGCTCGTAGCTCTTATTACTTTGAAATATACGCAGTCCAACTCGGTCTGTTACGCGCTCGACGGTCAGACGATCGGTATCGGAGCCGGACAACAGTCGCGGATTCACTGCACGCGTCTGGCCGGGGATAAAGCTGACCGTTGGTACCTCCGTCAGCATCCGACTGCGCTCGGCATGAAGTTCCGCCAAGGCTTGTCGCGCGCCGAGCAAAACAACGCCATTGACTTGTGGCTCGAGGACGAGCTGACCTCGTTCGAGCAGGCGAGCTGGGAAGCGTGCTTCGACGAAGTGCCTCAGCGCCTTACCCGCGAAGAGAAGCGCGAATGGCTGAAAGGGCTCACGAACGTCTCGTACGGTTCGGACGCATTCCTGCCGTTCCGCGACAACCTCGACCGCGCCAGCCGCAGCGGCGTCCGTTACGTCGTTCAGGCGGGAAGCTCAATGCGCGATGAGGAAGTCGTTCAGGCCGCCGACGATTACGGCATGGTCATGGCGTATTCCGGCGTTCGTTTGTTCCACCATTAATCGTTAACCACGGAAGGGAGCACGCATCGTGACACAGCAATGGAGCCAGACGGCCGAGATTAACGCAGGCAAGCTTAAGGAAAATGCATATCCGGGACGCGGTATCGTTATCGGCCTTACACCGGACGGTACGCGTTACGCGCAAGTGTATTGGATCATGGGCCGCAGCGAGAACAGCCGCAACCGGGTGTTCATTCAGGAGGACAACGGCTTCGTCCGTACCGAAGCTAAAGATCCGGCCAAATTGACCGATCCGTCGCTTATTATTTATTATCCGGTCCGTCATGCGGGACAAGCCCATATCGTAACGAACGGCGATCAAACCGACACGATTTACGACGCCGTAGCCGCAGGACGCACGTTCGAGCAAGCGCTGACGACTCGTACGTGGGAGCCGGACGCGCCTAACTATACGCCGCGCATTTCCGGATTGGTCGACTTGTCCGACGTGAACTGCGCGTACAAGCTGTCGATTCTCAAGACGAACCAAGGCGACGCTTCGCAGACGATGCGCCATTATTTCCACTACGAGCAAGGCATCGCCGGCTTCGGTCATTGCATTCACACATACGCCGCAGACGGCAATCCGCTTCCTTCGTTCCAGGGCGAGCCGGTGCTGATGCCGTTATTCGACGATATCCGGCAAACCGCTTCGTTCTACTGGGAACGCTTGAACGAGGAAAACAAAATTTCGCTGCTGGTCAAAACGATCGACAAAGCTACCGGCCAGACGGAAACGGTCATATTGAACAAGGCTTAGCATCCCTGTGATTCACTAGCGGAGGTCCGGATGAGCCGGGCGCAGCAGCGTCAGTAGGTGCCGGAGGTTCAGCGGGAGCGCTGAATCATCGGCCCATGCAGCGCCAACCGGGCTTGCCGCACGATGACGAGCAGGGAACAAAGATTCGGGAGGGTTAACGGTTGCGTATATTGGTCATTGGCAAGGGCGGAAGAGAACATACGATCATTTGGGCGCTGAAAAAAAGCTCCCGGGTCGAGCGCATTTATTGTGCGCCGGGCAACGCCGGCATTTCGGAGCTGGCGGAGAACGTGCCGATTAAAGAAAATGAGTTCGACAAGATCGCCCAGTTCGCACTGGATTATGCGATCGATCTGGTCGTCGTCGGACCGGAAGATCCGCTGGCGGCCGGAATCGTCGACTATCTGGAAGAGCGCAATATCCCGGTATTCGGCCCGCGTGGCAATGCGGCGATTATCGAAGGCTCCAAAGTGTTCACGAAGGAGCTTCTCCAAAAGTATAAAATCCCGACCGCGGCTTACGAATCGTTCGAATCGTACGAGCCGGCGCTTGCCTATGTGCGCAAGCAGGGAGCTCCGATCGTCATCAAGGCGGACGGCCTAGCGGCAGGCAAAGGCGTTATCGTCGCGCAAACGCTGGCAGAAGCGGAGAAAGCGCTGCAGGACATTATGGTCGATAAAGTATTCGGCGAGCAGGGCAGCCAGGTTGTTATCGAGGAGTTTTTGCAAGGCCAGGAGATGTCAATCCTGTCGTTCGTAGACGGCAACGTCGTTCGTCCGATGGTACCTTCGCAGGACCATAAGCAAATTTTCGACGAAGACAAAGGCCCGAATACCGGCGGGATGGGCACGTACAGCCCGCTGCCGCACATTCCGCAATCCGTGATCGACGAAGCGATCGAGACGATCATCAAGCCGACCGCCGAAGCGATGGTGAAGGAAGGACGTCCGTTCCGCGGCGTGTTGTTCGCCGGGCTGATGATTACCGAGAACGGTCCGAAGACGATCGAATTTAACGCGCGTTTCGGAGATCCGGAGACGCAGGTCGTGCTGTCGCTGCTCGAAACGGATCTGCTCGACATCTTCCTCGCGACGATCAACGGTCGTCTGCAGGACATGGATATCCAATGGAGCGGCGATACGGCCGTATGCGTCGTCCTGGCATCAGGCGGCTACCCGGGCAGCTATCCGAAAGGAGTTCCGATCTACGGCTTGGACGAGGTGCAGGACTCGGTCGTCTTCCATGCCGGAACGACACATAAGGACGGTCAGGTCGTCACCGACGGCGGGCGTGTGCTTGGAGTGACGGCGAGAGGCGCCAGCATCATGGAAGCCCGTGCGAAAGCTTACGCCGACGTGGAACGGATTCGCTTCGAGGGTATGCAGTACCGCACAGATATCGCGCTTAAAGCGCTTCGTTAAGTCAAGGGGAGCCAACCGTCAGTCAGTTCAAGGGCTGCTCTGCAAGCCAAACCATGGGGCTATCTCAAAAGTGTCCGTACCACAGTGGCACAATGGAACGTTCTATGTTTTAACAAAAGGACCTCAACTTCCACGGAAAAGTGGGGGCTGAGGTCCTTGTTCTTAAGGAAAACCGGTTTCGGTTCGTTCGAAGGCGGCGCCAAATCGCAAAAGGGCTTTGGTGACAGCCCCGTTTGTGAGCACCCATTCAATGAAAACGTGTTTACTTTACTCAAACTCGTTTTTCGCGTATTTTTCTTTCCGTTTATGCACATAAAGGATAGCTGTGACTAACCCTGCGATCAGAAGCACTTCCAGCCAGTAAGCTTTCATTGCCATGAGGAGCCAGTTCATCCGGATTCACCCCGCGAAATTCCGCCACCTTTTTTTAAAAAAAGCCAATTCCGGCGGTTTTCCCTATAGGTTGCCCGTTCGTCCGATCGTCTATGCCTCCCTATGAGAAACAAGGGGTGGTAGGGGTGGAAAATGTGGAATGGAAACGATTCCCTGTGATATACTATTATAAGTACAACCTATAATCAGGAGGGTTTTCCATGGATATGGAACAAAGACAACCATACAGCGGAACCGATGATCAATCGACTTATTACAATGCGCCATTCCACAAGCTGCTGCGGATGTTCACCGTGTCGGTGCTGATCTCGTTCGTCGGTACGTTTGTAGGGATGTACGTTCCGCCGGCGCTGTTCATTCCGCTCGTCGTCGTAGAGCTGATTATGCTGGTCGCCGCCTTTTTCATACGGCGTAAAGGAAAAGCGGTCGGATACGGATTTGTATTTACGTTTTGTTTCATCAGCGGGATCACGATATTTCCGGCGATTGCGCATTATACGTCGATCGGAGGCACTTGGCTTGTCTCGACCGCGTTTCTGCTGACTGGTATTATTTTTGCCGGGTTAACCGCCTATGCGTATTATTCGAAGCGCGATTTCAGCTTTTTGGGCGGATTTCTGACGGTGGGCATTCTCGTTCTAATCGGGTTCAGCCTGATCGGACTGTTTACCGGCGGATTTGGAGGTACGCTCGGACTGATGATCGCCGCGTTCGGGGTACTCATCTTCTCCGGGTTCATCCTGTACGACATCTCCCAATACAAGCACGGAGTTCCTGACGAAGAGATTCCGCTCGCCGTATTGAGCCTGTACTTAAGCTTCATCAACTTGTTCCTGTACTTGCTTCGTCTGCTCGGCATTTTGTCCAGCGACGACTAAGCACCGACATCGAACATCGACAGCCCTCTGCCGGGTTTATAACCGGATGGAGGGTTTTTCTTTTTGCCGAACACCGGCAGGGCATTTATCGGCCTCGGCCGTTTTTGCGGCTTTTCTTCATATCCTGTGTGTCAGGCTGCCTATCCTTCTATGGTTTCCGGTTCTACTCTAGCGTTCCGGCACATAGTCTGGAACCAAGAGAGAGAAGGAGGAGAGGAAGAGCTATGAAGCAAGGACGTTCGGCGCTGTTAACCGGTCTGGCCGTTTTACTAGCGGGAATCTTATATGTGATTATTTTGATAGGATGCGAGGAACGGTCCGGCGAGAGCGGACAGCCGGTCCAACAAGCGGCCGTTTCTGACGGAGCCGGGGAACCGGGCGAACTGCGGCCCGACACGCTCGTAGGAGGAGGTTCGCCGAAGGAAGCGGACAAGCAGGAGGCCCCGCCGCCGCCGAAGTTTCCGCTGACCGGTCTGACCGCGCCGCAGGACGTACAGGAGCGTCCCGTTATGGTGATGGTGGAAAATTCGCCGCAAGCCCGTCCCCAGACCGGACTGGATCAGGCGGACCTGGTCTATGAAATATTGGCCGAGGGCGACATTACGCGATTCGCCGCGGTGTATCAGAGCCGGGCGCCCAAGACGATCGGACCGGTAAGAAGCATCCGGCCCTATTACGTAGAGATCGGGGACGGGCTCGACGCCTATATCGTTCATGCCGGGTGGAGCCAGGAGGCGATGGACATGCTGGCCGGACGCAAACTGTCCCATCTGGATGAGGTGTACGGGGACGGAAAGTATTACTGGCGCGATGCCAAACGGAAAATGCCGCATAACCTGTATACGAGCATTGAGCTGATCCGCCAAGGAGCTAAAGATAAACGGTTTCGCACCGATTGGAACGGTCCGCTGCTGCAATTCACTCCGGATTCTCCGGACGGTCTGTCGGCCTCGCCAAGCGGACAGACAGCGGCGAAGGCGGTTATCCCGTATTCGCGGGGATATACGGTCTCTTACCGGTACGAAGCGGAGAGCGGAACCTATCTCCGTTCTATGAACGATAAGCCTCATACCGATGCGCTTTCCGGACATACGTTGTCTGCGTCCAATATCATTATCGCTTATGCGGCACACCGAGTATTGGATTCGGAGGGCAGGCGGAGAGTCGACGTATTCGGGCCGGGCCAAGGCGTGCTGCTGCAGCGGGGAACGAAAAAAGACATCACCTGGGAGCGGAAAGAGGGACTGATCCGGGTCTACGAGGGCGGCAAAGAACTAGGCTGGCTGCCCGGACAAACGTGGGTGCAGATCGTGCCGTCCGGCACCGCCGTCCGGATCGAGTAGCGGGACATGCGGCGAACAGGGGAGAGCGTTCGGCGGAAGGCAACAGCAGGGACGGAGCTCCTCTCAGTGGCCAGCGAGTATAGATTTCCGCGCGCGGGCATACTAGCCAGCAGAACAACCGAAATAAGGGGGCTGACAGGTTGGGGCAGGGGCTCGGCGCTGGTATCGGCGAAGGGATCTCCGCTTTTTCGATCTGCTCCACCGGCTGCTGCGGGGGCGCTATCTGCCTTTCAAGGCCGGTGATCCGGCCGGTATCGACCCGTCGGTCTGCGATCCCGGGAGTACGTTCGGGTGAGGCTCCTCTGCGGAGCCTTCTTTTGTGTCCCGGACCGCTTACACGTTTGTCCACTCCGTCTACGGTTATGGTAGAATAAGGGCAACAAGCGTAAAGGCGGTGCGGCAGGCGATGAAAATCGCGATATGCGGCGGTACGGGATTTATCGGCGGCGCTCTGGCCCGGTATCTGGAGCAGTCCGGGGACGAGGTCGTGCTGATCTCGCGCACGGCATCCGGCGGCGGAGGTCGGGAACGGTGGAAGACCGTTAGCTGGGATAATCTAGAAACGGACCGGGGAACGCTGGAGGGACTCGATGCGATCGTCAATTTGGCGGGCGAATCGATCAATCAGCGCTGGTCGGACAAGGCCAAACGGCGGATTTTGCAGTCCCGGCTGGATACGACGAAGAAGCTGGCCCGGCTGGTTGCAGGGCTGGAGCATAAACCGAAGGTGGTTGTTAACGGGTCGGCTATCGGCATATACGGGACGTCGGAGACGGAAGTATACGACGAATCGCATCCGGTTCGCGCCTCCGACTTCTTATCCGGAGTCGTCGAGTCGTGGGAGAAGGCGGCCGACGCGATCCCGGCGGAGCGCATCGTCAAGCTGCGTACCGGACTCGTGCTGGGCAAGGAGGGCGGAGCGCTGCCGATGATGGCGCTGCCGTACAAGCTGTTCGCCGGCGGCAGAGTGGGCAGCGGCAAGCAATGGATGAGCTGGATTCACGTCCATGACATCGCCCGGCTAATCCGATATTGCATCGAGCGGCCGGAGATGTCCGGTCCGGTTAATGCGACCGCTCCGAATCCGGTAACGAACGATCGTTTCGGCAGAGCGCTCGCCGCTGCACTGCACAGGCCTCATTGGTTTCCGGTGCCGGGCTTCGTTTTCCGCGCCGCGTTCGGGGAGATGTCCGAGCTTCTGCTGGCCGGTCAGCAAGTATTGCCGAAGTCGGCGGTCGAGCATGGCTTCGAATTTCAATATCCGACGGTGGATAAAGCGCTCCAGAGCATCTATGGACATGGAAGTCACTAATACGACCTATTTTACTCCTTGACATGCTGTGTCAGGTATCGTTAACTGGAATAGAAAGAGGTACAGGTTCATAACCAATAATATAGAAACCAGGTGAAACCGATGAGCGGAAACAAACGGATTTTGATGGGAGCCGGCCGACCAGCGCTCAGCAACGACGTATTGGGGTCAACGCAAACTGTCATTCACGAAGCATTGGAACGTCTCGGTTATGGAGAAAGCTACTACGAACTGCTGAAGGAGCCGCTGCGGCTGCTGACCGTGCGGATACCCGTACGGATGGACGACGGACAGGTGAAAGTATTCACCGGCTACCGCGCCCAGCATACCGATGCGGTCGGACCGACCAAGGGGGGAATCCGGTTTCACCCGAACGTCACTGCCGAGGAAGTATCCGCCCTGTCGCTCTGGATGACGCTGAAATGCGGCATATTCGATCTGCCGTACGGCGGAGGAAAAGGCGGCATCATCTGCGATCCGCGCACGATGTCGCTTGGCGAAGTGGAGCGTCTGGCTCGCGGCTATGTCCGGGCGATCAGCCAGATCGTAGGTCCCAACAAAGATATTCCTGCTCCGGACGTATATACGAACGCGCAGATTATGGCGTGGATGCTTGACGAATACGGCATTATCCGCGAGCACGACTCCCCGGGCTTTATTACGGGCAAGCCGATCGTGCTTGGAGGGTCGCAAGGCCGGGAGAAAGCGACGTCGCTCGGCGTAGCGATCTCGATCCGCGAAGCTGCAGCCGCTCAAGGGATGGCGATCAAAGGACTGAAAGTATGTATCCAGGGCTTCGGCAACGTCGGCAGCCATCTGGCGGAAATTCTCGACCAATGGGGCGCGGTCGTGGTAGGCATCAGCGACGTGCATGGCGGCATCTATGACGAGAAGGGGCTGGATATCCCGTACTTGCTGGACCGTCGTGATTCGTTCGGCAGTGTCACCAATTTGTTCAGCAAGCGGCTGAGCAACGCGGAGTTCCTGACCCAGTCGTGCGATGTGCTCGTTCCGGCGGCGCTGGAAAACCAGATCACGATGGAGAACGTCGATTCCATCCGGGCCAAAATGATTGTCGAAGCCGCCAACGGTCCGACTTCGATGGAAGCGTCGGAGAAGCTGCACGAACAAGGCGTGCTCGTCGTGCCCGACGTGCTGGCTAACGCGGGCGGCGTAACCGTCTCGTATTTCGAATGGGTACAGAACAATCAGGGCTACTACTGGCCGGAGGAAGAAGTGAACACCAAGCTGGAGAGCAAAATGGTCGAAGCGGTCCAGAAGGTGCTGAGCATGGCGAAAAGCCGGAATATTACGCCGCGACTGGCGGCCTATATGGTCGGTGTGCAAAAGTACGCCGAAGCCAGCCGGATTCGAGGCTGGGTGTAAGTCGGACTTACAACGGAATAACGGATGCATCCAGAGCTTCGCATAAGCAGATCACATCTGCAAGGGCGAGGCCCTTTTTCATTGGATTCAAATCGAATTGGAGGAGAGATCACGATGAGCGAGCTTCAGGTGCCTACCTGGTATTACCAGCATTACGACGCCGACTTTGCAAGGGACGTTCCGGCTGAGGCGTTCGGAGGATGGAACAAGACGGTGCTGCCGATCGCCTGCGAACGGACGGCGCTTGTCGTCATGCATGCGTGGGATTGCGGGACGAGGGAGCAGTTTCCCGGTTGGCACCGGGTCGTCGAGTACATTCCGCGCTCTTACGACATCTGCGGTAACGTGCTGCCGGGCCTGCTGGAGGCGGCCAGATCGTCGGGGCTTACGGTGTATCATGTCGTAAGGCCGGGCGGAACGTATTTCCGCGACTATCCGGGCTACCGGAGGGCGGATCAACTGGCCGGACCTGAGGTGCCGAGGAAAAGAGAAGTGCAGCGCGACGAAGTACTCGATCGTCTGGCCCGCTTCCGCAGCCAGTCCGTGTTTCCCGGGGAGCATAACCAGCCGGATATTACGGCAGGCCAGCGGTGTATGGACTTTCCGCAGCCGGTCAAACCCGCCGGCGACGAAGGCGTTGCCGAATCGTCCGCACAGCTGCACGCATTATGCCGGGAAGACGGGATTAACCATCTGATCTACACCGGATTCGCGATTAACGGCTGTCTGGTCAGCTCCCCGGGCGGGATGATCGATATGCAGCGGGAAGGCTATATGTGCTCCGCCGTCCGCCAAGCGGTTACCGCGATCGAGAACAAGGAGACGGCACGCGCCGAGACGGCGAAGGAGATCGCGCTGTGGCAGGTTGCGCTGCTGTACGGATTCGTCTACGATGCCGACGATTTGGCCGACGCGCTGCGTTGCCGGACGGTGGATAGGCCGTCATAGTTCGCGGGGGATAACGCAACCCACAGCCTCCTCAACCTTCGATCCGCCCAAGACTCCGCCCAACAAAATCGCCCGTCCGCCGCTGTGCATGCATGGCGGCGGACGGGCATTTTACCGGTTAGCGGCGGCCTCGTCTGCGGCGTCTCGAACCGGAGCCGGGGGCGTACAGCACCGGCCGCGGGCCGGATCTTTTCTTGCCCTTCCGGCGGCGCTTGCGGCGGCGGGGCCGTTTTTTCCAACCTTCGAATTCGTCGTTTACCTCGGTCGTTTTCGCTTTGCCGGGCATCATGTTCATCAGCAGCTTAATCATCGGTTGCATCTGTTGAATATTGCTGACGATTTTCTGAACTTTGCCTATGCTGGACATAATGCCGTCGATTCCTCCCAGCCGGTCGACGACGGATTTAATATCCTTGAAGTTGAAGTTGCCGAGCAGACCGGAAGCTCCCGAGGCGGGGGCCGCATTCGTAACCGTAGGCAGCTGCTGCAGCTGTTGAAGCTGTTGTCCGTAAGGGACGGGGGCATAACCGAACTCTCCGTTAAAGCCGCCCGCTCCCGCTCCCGGATAAGCGCCCACATTACGCGTGTCCCTGAAGCTGCTGCGATGGTCGTGCCAACCTGGCCATTGTTGTGGATTCACGCGAGTCTCATTCCTTTCGCAGAAGATGGTTATGTACTACTGTATGTGGTAGGCGAATGTTTGGATTGGACGAATGCCCGGTTTATGGCGGCGAGTTCGGGGGCCTGCCCGCTTGTGCGCGGATTTTGGCGGCCGGGAGCGCCCTTTTTATGCGGGATCGGCAGGAACGAAAACCAAACAAACCTCCATACCCGCCGGCGACCCGGGCATGAAGGTTTATCTGTCAGAGGCTTCGGTTACTTCGTTAAACCGTGATCGTCCGCTGCATGACCGCGAATCCGGCGAGCTGCGCTCAGGCAAAGTGTCCGGCGGCCCCAAGCCCTGAATCCGTCGGATGGAGTCTCCCGTCAGATCCTGCGAGGCGATTTGCCGAGAGGGGAAGGACGCAGCTTTACCCCTGTAACGCATAAAAATTTTAACGTTATGCAAACGTAAAGGAAGGAAATGCAGTTCCGATGTCGAAACAGGTAAGCAAGACAGGAAATAGGGGTTGATGGAAAAGTGCAGTTGAAGAAGCTGAACGATAAAACGATCGACCAGCTGTTCGAGGCGGTTTTGACGTTAAAAACAGTGGAAGAATGCTATATTTTTTTCGACGATCTGTGCACGGTTAATGAGATTCAGTCGTTATCGCAGCGGCTGGAGGTCGCCCGCATGCTGGGCAAAGGCAGCACCTATAACCAGATCGAAGCGGAGACGGGCGCAAGCACGGCGACGATATCCCGCGTCAAGCGCTGCCTCAATTACGGGAACGACGGCTACAAGATGGCGCTGGAGCGGCTGGGCCGTTAATCTTTTTGCTGCTGCCGTTAGAGGTTCCCGCTATACCGGTAGTACCCGAATCCTTCTCCTCCAGGAGCGGGATTTTTGCGTTGCCGAGGGGCGTTCATGGGCAGATTGACTTTCCATGACGGTTTCGTTAGCATGAAGTTGAGATGGGGGCGGAGTAGGTGTCGCGTTTGTCGGATACGAGCAAGGCAGGCGTCCTGGTCATCAGTCACGGTTCGCGAAGCCCGGTATGGGTGGAGAGGGTGGACCGTGCGGTGGCGGATGTCGGATGGACCGGAGCGGTACCGGTTGTCTCTTCGTTTCTGGAGATAGTGGAGGGCCGGCTCATTCAGGACGGGATCGATACCTTGGAAGCGCAGGGCGTTACCGATCTGATCGTCGTACCGCTATTCGTCTCGTACGGGAGCACGCATGTGGACGAGATTCGTTGGGCGCTGGGCGATTTGCCCCGGCCTTCCTCAGAGACCGATCTGCAGCCTTTTCGTCTGAACGCCCGGGTGTGGATATGTCCTCCGCTGGATGACGACCCGGTTGTCGCTGAGATTATGTATGAACATATACGGGACTTATCGGTTCGCCCGGAACGGGAAGCGGTTCTGCTGATCGGACATGGCAGCGATCTGCCTTTCTTTTATTCGAGGTGGAAGCGCGGCATGGAGCGGGTGGCGGCCGATCTGAAGGAGCTGGGAGGCTTTGCGGAGGTGCGGAGCGCCTTGCTGCTGCCGGATGAGACGGCGGACGTGCTGGGCAGCTGGAAGCAGGAATTGCCGGAGCGGGACGTGATTGCGGCTCCGCTGTTTTTGAGTGAAGGTTACTTTACGGAGCGGGTCATCCCGGACAGGCTGGGAGGCCGCGGCTGCCGGTATAACGGACGAGCCCTGCTGCCGCATCGCGGAATCTCCCGTTGGATGGAGCGGCAAATCGTCGAGATGATGGACAAGGCGGGTTTGCGGGTATAACGCTCGTGGGCTCCGTATAAGGAACGGCTGGAATGAAGCATAAGAAACGAATTTGATCATAGAACGATATAACGGAAAATGGGGGAATGGGTCAATGGCCAAACGTGCCAGACTGATCTACAACCCGACGTCCGGTCGGGAAGAGATGAAGCGAAGGCTGCCCGAAATCTTGCAGCGGCTGGAGAGAGGCGGACTGGAGACGTCCACCCACGCTACGATCGGAGAAGGGGACGCAGCTATTGCCGCGGCGGAGGCGGTGGAGCGCGGGTTCGACGTCGTGATCGCCGCAGGCGGGGACGGCACGCTGTATGAGGTGATCAACGGCATGGCTGAGAAGCCGAACCGGCCGCCGCTCGGCATCCTGCCGCTCGGTACGACGAACGATTTCGCGCGGGCGCTCGGGATTCCGAAAAATTGGGAGTTTGCGGTCGACCTGATCTTGCAGCAGCATACCCGGAATATCGACGTCGGCCGGGTGAACAAGCGGTATTTCATCAATATCGCGGGTGGCGGCTCGATGACCGAGCTGACCTACGAGGTGCCGAGCAAGCTGAAGACGGTGATCGGACAGCTCGCGTATTATATGAAGGGACTCGAGAAGCTGCCCCGGCTCCGTCCGACCGAGCTGATCTTCCGCTGGGAGGATCAGATCGTCCACGAGGAAGTGATGATGTTCCTGATCTGCAACAGCAACTCGGTCGGCGGCTTCGAGAAGCTCGCTCCGGAGGCGAGTCTGAGCGACGGGTTGCTGGACGTGTTTATTTTGCGCAAATGCAATCTGGCGGAATTCATCCGCATCGTCTCGGCGGCGCTGCGTGGTGAGCATATGAACGACCCGCATCTGATCTACTTCCAGACGCAGAGCATTCAGGTGACGTCTCCCGACTACGTGCAGTTGAACCTGGACGGGGAGTTCGGCGGTACGCTGCCTTGTACGATTTCGGTGCTTCCGGATCATCTGCAAATTTTCGTCGACGAGTCCGGCAATTCGACATACAAATAAGTCAGGTTGGAGTGAACGTGTAGTGGCAAAAGGAACAGGCCGGGGCGGCCGATCGAAACGAAGCGGCGCGTCCGGCGGCCGGGGAAGAAACGGCGCACCGTCCGCAAAAGCGCAGGCTGCGGCCAAGGATACGGCCAAGGCGCCGGTGACGCTGCAGGAAACGTATATCGCCGATTGTATCGGGATCGGGCACGAAGGGGAAGGGGTAAGCCGGGTGAACGGCTTTACCCTTTTTGTTCATGGAGCGCTGCCGGGAGAGAAGGTCAAGGTACGGGTGACCGGGCTGAAGAAGCAGTACGGGTTCGCCGAGCTGCTTGAGGTCGTGGAGCCGAGCCCGGACCGTATCCAGGCGCCTTGTCCGGTCTATGCGGAGTGCGGCGGCTGTCAGCTCCAGCATCTCGATTATGCGGCCCAGCTGCGGCTGAAGCGGCGAATGGTCGCTGACAATCTCGAGCGGATCGGGAAAATCCGCGTGGCCGGCGGAGATGGGGCCGGAGCCGGTGCAGGTGCCGGTTCGCTGGGGAGCGGTGAAGTGGCGGACGACGGGGTCGTCGTTCATCCGACGATCGGGATGGACGAGCCGTGGCAGTATCGCAACAAGGTGCAGGTGCCGGTCGGGGAGCAGGAGGGCGGGCTTGTCGCCGGCTTTTATGCGGGCGGCAGCCACCGGATCATCGATGCGGAGCGATGCCTGATCCGCAGCGAAGCCGCCGACGGGATCGTGCAGGCGGTCAAGAGCGCCGCCCGCGAGCTTGGCATACCGGCGTATAACGCCGAGAAGCGCGAGGGCGTGCTGCGCCATGTGATAATTAAGTCCGGCTACCGCACCGGCGAGACGATGATCGTTCTGGTTACGGCGGGGCCGGAGCTGCCGCATGGACCGGAGCTGGCGGAGCGGATCGCACAGACCTTGCCCGGCGTGGAGAGCGTGTGCCACAACGTCAACGACGGTGCGCCGGGCAGCGTCATGGGCCCGCGCACGAACGTGCTGTGGGGACGCGACCGGATCTACGATGCGATCGGCGACATCCGGTTCGCGATCTCCGCGCACTCGTTCTACCAGGTCAACCCGCTGCAAACCGAGGCTTTGTACCGCAAAGCGCTCGACTATGCCGGGTTGACCGGCAGCGAGACCGTGATCGACGCCTATTGCGGCGTCGGCACGATCTCGTTGTTTCTCGCGCGGCGCGCGAAGCGGGTGTACGGCGTCGAGATCGTCCCCGAAGCCGTCGAAGACGCCCGCCGCAACGCGGAGATGAACGGCTTGGCGAACGCGGAATTCACGGTCGGCAAGGCCGAGGACGTGCTCCCCTCATGGCGGGAGCAGGGCATCCGCGCCGACGTCATCGTCGTCGACCCGCCGCGCAAAGGCTGCGATGCCGCCTTGCTCGAGACGATCGTCGCGATGCGCCCGCAGCGCGTCGTCTACGTCTCGTGCAACCCCTCGACGCTCGCGCGCGACCTGCGCGTGCTCGAGGACGGCGGCTTCCGCACCGTCGAGGTGCAGCCGGTGGATATGTTTCCTTGGACGGCGCATGTGGAATGTTGCTCACTGTTAGTCAGGAAGTAAAACGAATAGTGCGAGATGTATTGGCGGATAGAGATGAAGATAAATCGCATGAATGAAATAGCCATGTTATGATTAGGATAGAAAAGATTAGGATAGAAAAAGGAGCCGGACGGCCATCCGACTCCCTGCACAACATTTTGGGTGGGAAGCCTCCCAGAGAGACTTTAGAAAATAACCCGTTCCCTTGGCGCTAACCTGGGCGGGTTATTTTCATGTTTTCAGATATGTGAGCAGGGCCAGCAAAAACATACCGAGCCTAATTACTTCCATCAACGAAAATTGCATAAGCATCACCTCCAAACGGGGAAGTCAGAGGATGCGAAGCAACCGAATTGCCAAAGCTGATGGTAGAATCGATAGACTTATACCTTATAAAAAAATAGTGGAATTAATTGACAGGGAAAGTTGAGTGTGTTAGTATTGCTTTAATTTAAAATGAAAAGGCTATGATGAGAAATAGTAGGTATTAGGGATCTCACAGAGAGAAGATGGTTGGTGCGAATCTTCATTGATCTAATAGTGAAGCAGTCTCAGAGCTGTGAACCGAACAGAGGAATCTTAGTAGGCTTCAACGGAGTTCCACCGTTATTCAGGAAACAATATCGGAGAAATCCCGTATTGATAGAGTGCAGAGAAATCTGAAATTAGGTGGTAACACGGACATAATAGTTCGCCCTAAGTTGACAAGAAATATGTCAGCTCAGGGCTTTTTTTGTTGTACTTCTTTTCGTTTGAATATTCGCAGAATAAAAACTTTTGGATTTTCCAAGAATAAATAATAATTGAAATGGAGGTAATGAGCATGGTGAAAATGACACCAGATGAGTTAAGAAAATCATATATAGATTTTATGAAAGGTATAGGGGCTAGCCAAGTGCCCTCTTCTAGCTTGTTACCAGAAAATGATCCCTCAACGTTGTTTACGGGAAGTGGAATGCAACCTATGGTTCCCTATTTATTGGGGGAAAAGCATCCGATAGGTAATGAGATAACTAATATTCAGAAGTGTTTAAGGACAGTGGATATTGAGGAAGTAGGAGATACGTCGCATCTAACATTTTTTGAAATGATAGGTCGATGGGAGTTTAAAGCAAATGAAAATAACTATAAGAAAAAGCAAATCGATGCCATTTGGAATTGGCATATCATCGAATTAGGAATTGATCCTGGCAGGCTGTATATCAGTGCTTTTATAGGAAGTGATGATTTGAATATACAGAAAGATACGGAAGCCATTCAAATCTGGTCAGATAAATTCAAATCAGTTGGTATAGAACCTATTATTGAGGATGATCCATATCAATATGGGACATCTAGAGGTGGAAGAATATTCTTATACGACGAAAAAGAAAATTGGTGGAGCAGAGCCGGAAGTCCATTCGATATGCCTGTTGGTGAACCAGGTGGGCCTGATAGTGAAATGTTCTATGATCTTGAACCAGGCGGCGATTCACTGGATCATCCTGCTTCTGTAAGCGAGAGGTTTTTAGAAATTGGGAACAACGTATTTATGTGTTACAAAAAAGAAGACACAGGATTTGTAAAAATGCAAAATCCCAATATGGATTATGGAGGCGGATTAGAAAGGGTTGCAACCGCCCTTAATGGTGACAAGGATATTTATAATACGGCTTTCTTCCTTAATCCCAAGAAAAAATTGATGGAGCTAAGTGGTAAACAATATACTGACGAATTAAAGTCGTTTAGAATCATACTTGATCATGTGAGGGCTGCTACTTTTCTAATTAATGATGGTGCGGAGCCAGCTAATAGTGATGCAGGGTATATAACAAGAAGGTTATTAAGAAGGGCGATTCGTGCAGGTAAAAAAATCGGTATACGAGGAAGTTTTGTGGGTGAGTTGTCTGAAGTTTATATAGATGAAGCAACAGCTTATGAAGATTTGATCAGTAATAAAAAGAAAGTTATCGAAATAGTAAATAAGGAAGAAAATCTTTTCTATAGAACTTTACTGCAAGGAGAAATTGAAATACAAAAACATCTTAAGAATAAAGGTAAAGTTACAGGTGCAGACGCCTTTTATTTTTACGAAACATATGGGTTTCCCTTGGAATTGACGGAAGAGTTCCTAACTGAAAGTGGATATAGTATGGAGGACAAGGCGTCTTATGTAGAGGCGGCAAAGAAACATGCTGAAAAGAGCAGAACTGCTTCTGCGGGTAAATTTAAAGGTGGATTAGCTGAACATTCAACGGAAACAACAGCGCTACACACGGTATCTCATTTATTACTTGCTGGTTTAAGGGAAGTTTTAGGTGATCATGTTCATCAACAAGGAAGTAATATTACTTCAGAACGATTAAGGTTTGACTTCAACCATGATGAAAAACTTACGCCAGAGCAAATAGCTGAGGTGGAGAAGTATGTGAATGATGCGATTTCATCAAAAGCAATTACCTATATTTCAGAGCTGCCTAAAACTGAAGCGAAAGAAAGTAATGTTGTAGGGAATTTTTGGGATAAATATCCGGATATCGTTAAGGTGTATACAATCAAAGATAACGAAGGGAAAGTTTGGAGTAGAGAAGTATGTGGAGGTCCTCATGTAGAAGATACAACAAACTTAGGAAAGTTCAGTATTAAAAAAGAACAATCTTCTTCTGCTGGAGTTAGAAGGATTAAAGGAGTAATTGATAAATATTTCCATAAAGCGGAACAATAGCCGATGAGACTCTTTCGTACGAGCCTGTTCTTGTTATTGTTAGTCATTTTCATGAAATCCCCATACAGTAACAGGGTTGCATTATTTCACCTGTCTACCGTATGGGGAGCATATCACATTAAGAAATACGGTCTTATTGATGTAACAATCACCGGGCTCCCTGTGACAGAGAAGGCATCACTTTTAAACTGAAGCCATGTGGAGTGCGTAATAGGAATACAACGAATCGATACGTAGAAATCCATTGTTATTCAACACTTTGCGCGATTTATGACGTTCACGGCGGATGACCAAGACTTCAAAAATAAGCTGCTCAAGGACAAAATCGAGGTTTCGGTCGTTTTGGATTGGATTTGGACGTCGTATGCGTAGATATGTCATTGGATAAATTTCAAGCAAATAATCAGTCAAGCTATGCCACTGGCTAAAGAACGAGGGGATACCGATACTTTTAGCGACGTCAAGTATACCGTTATCTTCTCAAACGACACAGTTAAGATTGAGTCACTAGATACAATCCTCTCTATAAATACACAAGCCCTTATTCTTCAATTCTTGAGAAATCAGACACGGGAGAATGGCTTATAACAGTCGAAATCTTCGAAGCTCATCGGTAAAATTTTATGGAAAGGGAGCAACGCCTCGGCGATCTGCTCCCTGTTTTGATTAAGCAATAGTTTCCCGTTAGCATGGTGCAGGGTTACGCTTTCTTAGAGCGCCGGCAATGGGACAACTTCAACGAAGGCGTCACCTTGATCGATTCGGTGGAGACGTACAAAGCTCGGTTCGGCGTGTACCCGGAAGAAGTGATGGCCGATCTACCGAAACCGGGGGAACCGTGCCTACTGCAAGGAGCTCGGCATTCGGCTCAGCGGAGATGAAACGAACCGCCAAGCTGGATGCAGGCGAGCGCAATGCGATCGAAGGCAAGTTTGGCGAAGGAAAACGAAAATATGGTTTGAATCGAATCCGGGCGCGACTCGAGCAAACGAGCGGGGCCGTCATCGCCTGTAGTTCCTCGTGATGAACCTGGAACGCCGCTTTCGGCTCCTTTTTGTCTTTATTTTCAACATGCTGCTGATTCGCATATGTGATCTTGTATGAATGCTTATACATAAAGGCATGACAGGAGAGTAAGCCTTGGGATGATGGTTTTGAAAAATTGGCATCCAGCATACATCTCATGCGGTTGTCTGGCGAAATTTGTATGAAAAACTTTACACATAGTAAAAAATAGTATACTCTGTGTATGAATACTTTTACACAAGAAACGGAGATGATCCCTATGTATGATCAGGAGAAAAAGACAGTCGCCTCATTGCTCGCAAGCCTAATTGTTCTTATTGCTTATGTCCTGTACGGTTATGCCAGGATCCGGGAGCGAGGGGCTGATCTGGAGTCCAACCTCACCTGGTGGGCGGGTGTTATACTGGTGTTCATTGGGATCGGCATCGTCGTGTACATCATCATCCTGATTGTGTTTCGCATTCTGAATGCGATTGTGATACAAGCACGGAAGGAAGAAGACGATTCGACGGATGTCTTAGACGAGATGGACAGACGGATTATGCTGATTGCAACGAAAAACGGGTTTATTGTTGTCAATGCAGGATTTATCGCCGCGCTCGTTACTCTCGTCCTGGATATGCCGTCTGCTGTCATGTTGAATGTTGTGTTCCTGTCCTTTCTTGCCGGGGCGATGGTTGAGGGGTTCTGGAAGTTGTTACTGTACAGAAGAGGGATCGGGAATGGATAACATCACGATTACGAACCATATACGTCGGTTGCGTTTTCACCATCATGAGATGACACAGCTCGAGCTGGCGAGGAGAACGGGTGTTACGAGACAGACCATTGTCGCTGTAGAGAACGGCAAGTACTTCCCCTCGCTGGAGCTTGCGTTTCGGATTGCCCATGCGTTCGGTGAGAAGCTGGAGGATGTGTTCGTCTGCGAGTTCACGGGAACAGACGACGATACAAGGAGGGGAACACGATGAAAGCAGTCGTTTATGAAAGATTCGGATCACCCGAAGTGCTACACCTGCAAGAAGTCACCAAACCGGTCCCCAAGGATGACGAAGTGCTTGTTCGCATCTATGCAACGACCGTCACTTCCGCAGACGTGAGGATTCGCGCCAAGAGGATGCCGGCCGGATTCGGTATCATTGCGCCGCTCGTGTTCGGGTTTCGTAAACCGCGAAATCCGATTCTGGGCGTTGAGTTTGCCGGAGTGATTGAGCAAGTGGGGCGTGAGGTGACCACCTTCAAGATTGGTGACGCTGTGTTCGGCATTCATGGCGCTGGCATGAGATGTTATGCCGAATACAAGACGATCAAGGCGTCCGGACCGATTGCCTTGAAGCCAGATGCGATTCCCTTCGAAGAAGCAGCTGCAATCCCGTTCGGCGGGGGGACCGCCTTGCATTTCCTGAGGCAAGGGAAGGTGACGGCGGGAGAGAAGGTGCTGATCATCGGTGCGTCAGGCAGTGTTGGCAATGCGGCTGTGCAGTTGGCGAGAAGCATGGGTGCAGAGGTGACCGGGGTGTGCAGTACGGCCAATGTGGAGCTTGTGAAATCACTTGGTGCAGACCATGTGGTGGATTATACGATAGAGGATTTCAGACGCAGTGTACTCAAATACGATGTTGTGATGGAGACGATCGGGTTGTACGGGTTCACAGACTGCAAATCGGTTCTCAAGAAAAACGGGCGGTTCATCCCGATTGCCGGGGGATTGCCCGATTTTGCGAAGATGGCGTGGACGAATCTGACAGACAGCCGCAAGACAATCGCCAGAGTCGTCACGGAAAATGCGGAGGACCAACGAACGATTGCGGGTTTGGCTGTAGCCGGAACCTACAAGGTGGTCATTGACCGAACGTGGCCTCTGGAGGAGATATCTGAAGCACATCGTTACGTGGACACAGGTCGCAAACGCGGTAATGTGGTAATCAGGGTAATGGAGTTATAGCGCTGTTTCGAAAGCGACAATAGTCTATAGTACGCCCGGACGTGAGCTGAGAGGTTGGATCATTTCACATGCATTTCTCGCTTTGGTGAATGAGAAGATGCTGATGGGTCGCAGGGCAGCCGTGGATCCCATGGATGTTCGTTTGTTCCCCGTCCGGGAAGCCCTTTCTATGGAGCTAGCTTTCGATCATCGTCAAATTCTTGAGGATGCGCTCGTGGGAGATTCGCAAACAAATGCTGACTACCATTGATTGCTAAGGAATTTCTACCTAAGGAATTCACTATAAGCGAGCTGTATCAGGTCATTCAAGCTATTGTGCCTGAATTGGACGAGAAGAATTTTGTGCGCAAGATCACATCAACCCAAAGTCGCAAGGGTATCATTGAGGAGGTGAGGGATCATAAGGGCGATTTGAAGAAATCGAATGAATACTCACAAGGAGCTGCACAGTTGTATCGCTTTTCCGAAACGGAGCCAAGGTTGTCTCTATATCAATAAATAAATTCTTCGTAGGATATGCGAAAATATCGAATTATTATGGTTATCGTAAAATGACGTGGAAAATAGGGATTACAACTTTTAATTTTATGAATGGAGATTATAATATGAATACACAAAATAAAGCACAAAATGCACTGGAAGACATCAAAGTCAGTTCGAAACTGAAGATTGCTACACTGTGGGCGAGTTTTATGTTTCTCTATATTTATGTTGATTATTTCCACTTATATATGCCGGGCAAAATAGAAGATATTCTGGCAGGAAAAGTATTTACATTTGACATTTCATATGTCTTTCTATTGATAGCACTGATTTTTGTAACAATTCCAGCTCTTATGATTTTCCTTTCTGTTGCCCTGCCGGCTAAAGTAAATCGCCGGGCAAATATCATTATTGCCGCGGTGTATATTCCCTATATGTTGTTTAATTTGGCAGGAGAGGCTTGGGCGCACATGGTGTTTGGCGCTGTTGTAGAAGTCGCTCTTCTTTGTCTAATTATCAGGTATGCATGGAAATGGCCTTCTTCGTAATACAAAGTAAAAGTGGCTACGCCCCTGAAATTACTTTGACCTATATTCCACATCATTTTACGATAACCCGGAAATTGCTGAATATTTCGTTGCAGTAGAGCACACATCACGGAATTCGAGAGCACCTTTCTCGGAGATATACGGCTGTGGCAGATACACCCTAGTCACGTAATCTCTTGGGATGCCTGGGATTGTGGCAGGGGAGGGGCTTGGATCTCCCTTTCTCTTTCGGCCTATAACGGCGGTTTTAATTTCATGCATTCGGCAGAGCACTTAACTTCTTTAGCCAGCGATTTCGCTGGCGTTCCTTTGAATCCCTCTTCGTCAATCGTGCGCGAATATACCAGTATAACTTGGACATCCACATCGTACTGTGGTGTATGGTGAGTTCCAATCTCTCCGTAAGTTCCCCGCCTTGCCGCTGTGCGGTTAATGCTGCGATCCCGGACCGCCGCATCATCCCGTTCGACACGTAACACTATGTTTACCGCGACGGCAAGGAGAAGCTGCAGAGTAGAGGCGATGTATGAATTCGGAAAATGAAAAGGAAGGGCCGTTCCGAGATGGCCCTTTCGGCTTTTTTGGTTTCCAACGTATGGTTAGAAAATTCGACGTCGTCCTTTCCGCTGGCATGCAAATCGCCGTAAAGCGATCCTTTCAGCCTAATCACAGAGCAAGCCGGTTCAACCGGAGACGGGGCGTTAGCCCCGCCGTCCGATGGAACCGGCTTACGGTTCCGGAATGAAATTCTCCGTGCCGTCCTGTTGCTTCTCGTAGGAATGGTCCATGGATGCTTCCTGGATATAGCCGTATGCCCAGTGGGCTTGCGTGACGTCCGGCCATTGCTGCGGCGCTCCGTCTAGCGGTCCCCGGCCCTGCAGCCTGTCGATCATCGCGACCGCCTCGGCGCGGGTCAGCGTCGAATCCGGGCGGAAGGTGCCGTCCTCGTACCCATTTACGATACCCGCCGCCGTCGCTTTCCCGATGCCGGCTTGCGCCCAGCTTCCGGCGATATCGGTGAATCCCGCGCTCCCGGCTATCTCCTCCGGCAGCAATCGGGCGATCACGGTCGCCATCTCCGCCCGCGTGATCGGCGCGTCCGGCATGAAGCTGCCGTCGGGATATCCGATCATCAAGGCCATCCTGGAGACGCGGTCAATATACGCCTTCGCCCAGTATGCTTCGGTAATATCCGGGAATTTCCCGGCTGCAGCGACCTCGCCCCGGTCGATGACCCGGACCAGCATCGCGGCGACTTCCGCGCGGGTTATGTTTCGGTCAGGACCGAAAGTCCCGTCGGAATAACCGAACAGAAAGGCTTTATGCTCCAGATTCGCCCAACGGATGACGGTAAACGTGCCTGTCTTGCCGGCGGTTACGGGAAACCGAATCCCAAGCCGATTTTCGCCATCATAGGGGACGATGCTTCCTCTCGCCAGCTCCTTCGTGCCGTCGTCATACAACGCGAAGACCGCGACTCTCTTCAGCTGTTCGTCGTTGAGCGGCGCACCGGTCAGCGGCAGAATCGCCTCGTATCCGCCGCCGGTCGCGTTCGATCCAATCGTCATCGGACGGCCGACGGTTTCGACCGTGCCGCCTCTCGCGGCTTCGAGTACGAGCGGATCCGTCGTTGCCAGCGATTCGATCGATTCGAGGTCTTTTTCCCTGGCCGGTTCGATGCGGAAACGAAGCCCGTCCGTTCCAACTTCGAACATTGCGTTCGGGATGACGACACGCGCCCGCGTCGCGGAAATCTCCATTCGGATCTTGCTCTCGGATAGCAAATCGACCGAAGCCTTCGGGAACGTCACGACCAGCTCGACGTCCCCGTTATCTTCGTCCGGTATGAGCATCTTCGCGAAATCGGAACCGAGCGCCTTGAGCTTGTCGATCGCTCGTGCCGCCTGATCTTTCGTCAGTTCGACCGCCGCTTGGCGGCGTCCGTCGTTGGCAGACGAACGGACGATATAGGCATTCGATACGAGGGACCCGCCGTTGCCGTCAAAGACTTGAATCGTAGACCGTCCAGAGTCAGAATCGGAGTCCGGCGTTGACGGCGACGCCGGCGACGACGAATTCGGGGCGCGCGGCGTCGCGCTCGCCTCGTTCGAGAACCCGCTGGCTTCCGCGGCGTTGTGCGCCTTCACCGCGAAATAATAAGTCGTATCGTTGACAAGACCCGTCGCCGTATAGGTCACTCCCGTCACCGTGGCCAATGGCAAGGGGTCGTACGCACCGGATGCAGTGCCGATATAAAGGCTGTAATAGACGGCTGACGTGACACTATCCCAGGCCAAAGACGCTTGGCCGTTTCCGGGAGAAGCCCTGAGATTGGCCGGAGCATGGGGAGGATTCAGACTCCACTGGGCGTAGACGGTCACATCGCCGCTCACGACGGTCGTCTCGTCGAAGCCGGTTCCACCGCCGTTCGGCAGCGTATTCCAGCCCGCGAACGCATAGCCGGGACGGGTCGGCGGCGCGGGAAGGGCAGCCGCCGTCTCGCCGTCCGTCACGTTCAAGGTCGAGGGGGTCGCCTCCGTATCCCCGCCGTTCTTATCGAACGTGACCGTGTGGGTAACCGCTTCAAGCTTTTTGATCTTGTAGTTGCTGTTGTCCGATACATACAGATTCCCGTTATGGTCCAGATCGATCCCGATAGGGCCTCTCAGTTCCGCCGATGTCGCCGGTCCGCCTTCGCCGGAATCCCCGAAGGCGCCGGTCCCGGCAATGGTCGTGATGATGCCGGTCGAACTGATTTTCCGAACGATGTGATTGCTGTTCTCCGCGACGTACAGCGTTCCGTTGTCGTCTACGGTGAGTCCGATCGGTTGCCACATAGCGGCCGCCGTCGCCGGACCTCCGTCGCCGGAATAGCCGGCAACTCCCGTGCCGGCCACCGTACTGATGTTCCCGGACGTATCTACTTTCCGCACCCGATTGTTGTTTCGGTCCGCGATGTACAGATTCCCGCTGCCGTCAAAGTCAATGGAATACGGAGTACTCAACTGCGCCAAAGTCGCCGGGCCGCCGTCGCCCGAGAAACCGGCAGCTCCCGTCCCGGCTACCGTGCTGATGATGCCGGTCGTTTGATCCACTTTTCGAACGACATGATTAAAAAGTTCCACGATATATAAATTGCCGGTGCTGTCCGCGGCAACATCCGCTGGACCTCTTAGCAGGGCTGAAGTCGCCGGGCCGCTGTCGCCGGAATAGCCCGGAGCGCCCGTGCTCGAGCCGGCCACCGTGGTGATAATGCCGGACGTATCCACCTTGCGTACGCGCTCGTAGCCGAGTTCCGTTATGTACATATTCCCTGCGCTATCGAAGGCCACGGACCCAGGGTATCGTAATGTAGCCGAAGTCGCCGGTCCGCCGTCTCCAGAAGGGATGCTCCAGTTCGCCTCGACCCCGGGCCTTCCGGCTACCGTCGTGATGATGCCGGACGTATCCACTTTCCGGATCACATGATTATACGAATCCGCAAAATACAGATTTCCGGCGGCGTCTACGGCTAGATGGTAAACTATGTTGAATCGGGCCGAAGCTGCCGGCCCTCCGTCTCCGGAGAAGCCCGCTGTGCCAGTTCCGACGATCGTGTCGATCGTATAGTTCTCCGCCGCATAAGCGCGGCTCCCCCAGTCTGCCGGCAGCAGGGGAACCAGGCCGTTTACCGACATGACCACAAGTGCGATTAGCAGCAGCTTGGCTGCTCGTCCCTTCCATGTTTGCACATTGGCTCTGCTCATCATTCTCCTCCGTTCTTGTAACGCGTCTACAACAACTGTATGTTCAACAACCATTCCATTACACGGGATCCGACCTAACACCTACCAATTGGCGAAAACCAAGATAATGATGAGTTCACTTTAGCTTGTTCCACTGTGCTTCTTCGTGAGATTGGATTTGTCGAACGATTCATGCTTTCAGCTCGATTTGTTTCGCCATATTGCCCCTTTATATGGGGCTTCGCTTTCGCTAAACTTTGACGTAGTCCTGGTCCAGGTATTTGGCCATCTTGGCTTCCCCCCAACAGTCGATTTATAATTAATGAACACCTTATTGTTTATTATTATGCGGGGCAAGCAAGGCTTCAATGAACAATACTGGCGGATGTGTCGGTTAACGAACACGTAGGGTCAAGGTGTCGGGTAAAATTTTCGGGAACATCGGGGGGATTCGGATGAGCGTGAACACGACCGATCTGCGGGTGGTCCGCAGCAAACAGGCGATTCGGGATGCGCTGGTGGAATTGATCGAAGAGAAGGGTTTCGAAGCGGTTACAGTCAAAGACATTACGATGCGGGCCAAAATCAACCGCGGCACGTTCTACGCCCATTATCAGGACAAATACGACCTGATGGCCAAATGCGAAGAAGAGATCATGGTCGGGATGTCCAATATTGCGAAGAAGATTTTTCCATCGTTGAAAACGGAACTGCAGCAGTCACCGTCCCGATTGGCGATTTATCCGTTCGTTGCAGCCATCTTCGCGTTCATGAACGGGCACAGCCGATTCATGAACGCGGCGTTGGGACCGAAGGGAAACATGTCTTTCCAGATCAGGATCAGAGCGTTCATGCAAGAGACGATGCTGGGGAAAAGCCCGGACGTGCTGATCAATGAAGAAGAATGCCTCGTTCCGACAAAGTATTTTGCTACGTACGTGGGATCGGCGCACATCGGCGTGATTCAACAATGGCTGGAGAGCGGCAGGCAAGAGTCGCCCGAGGAAATGGCGCGCATCCTGACAACCATTCTGGTGCACGGTCCGTTGTATGCGGCCGGATTGAAGAAGCTGCCCGAGTCCTGAACCGCCCGTTGCCGATTCTTACAAGTTGGGGCACAACTACGAATAAAAGGAACTTAGTCGAATCCACGATGAACTGCTTGTTGTTAGGCACTTTTGTGCGTGGTGGGACAATGTCGATTCGATACCTAGAAGTTTTGAATTTCCGGTATTTTACACGATATGTACATTTACGACAGATGAAAAAAACGGGTTCAATAATAAATACTGAAAGATTCGATCGAAGTTTCCGTGGTGTTGGATCTGAAGTATGCAACCGGGCTTCTATTAGCCGTCATAGCCCATAACGCATTGGAGAGCGGGCCATATTCGAGTATGGTCCACTTTCTCTGGAGGTTCATGAATCGTGGACAGACAGAAGCACTAAGCCAGTTGTCTCCTGAATTGTTCGGAGAAAGCCTTTATTTTATCCACGAAAATTCCTTTCAGTTGATCGGTGCCTTCTTTCGGTGCAGCATAAGCCTTGTAACCGCCAAACGATTCGATGCAGATAGCGGCTTCTTTGAGGTCGGCCGGAATATTCCGCTCTATGATTTCTTCTGTCTCCTTGGGTTTCTCATTGCAAATAAAATATCCCATTCTTTTTTTCAGTAAATCAGAATGATTTTTTTTGATGAAATCGCGAATCGGTTTATATATTTTCCCGTCTCGAACTCCCGCGCCCAAAATAATAGAATCAAATTCCCCGATAGAGGGCTTTTCCATTTGAATATCGCATATCGTACAATTCGGAATCTCTTCTGCTAACACTTTAATGCATTGCTCTGTGGCTCCTGTTTTCGTAGCATAGATAATCAGCGCTTTCACTAGACTCATCCTTTATCATTTGGATTTTTTTTTGTATTTGAATGAAGATAGTGAATTTGCTCCTCTAGAACGATGCTTGCCCTAGATAAAAATTGTGTAATAAGCTCAAGCTCTTCATCTGAATAAGATGAAGCCAGTTTGACCATCGCTGCGTGGAGCATAAGGTACGTATGGCTGACTTCTTCTTTATTTTCGTATAGCGGAATAATAATCACTTTACGACGGTCATGGGGATCAGATTGCCTGCGCACAAAACCGTTTTTCTCGAGCCGGTCTATTAATGAAGTAACACTGCCAGTCGTGAGCCCAGTTAGTTTCGACAACTCGCCAGCGGTGACAGGGCCTTTTTCATGCAAAATGTCGACGGATAAAAAGTCATTGTTATAAAGACCTAAGGAAGCAGCTACGCTTTGCTGGTAGAGAACCGTTCTCGTCCCTAATCCGCGCATACTCTTTGTAAGGTTTTCTTGTTGCTCCGTGGGTAGTTCCGACCGATCATTTGACAAATTGTAGTCCTCCTCAATTATCTTGATTATAAAGATACTTCGTGACAAAGATACTTTATGAAAAAGATACTTTATTGCACTCTAGATGTCAAATCTATCGCCGTTGGAGGGATATGGTGAACCGTGTACCTATCCAAGAATATGATGAATTATTTGATGATTTGATTCAACAAAAAACTAAAGAGGGAATGGAAGAAGAGAAGAAAAAGGAAAAAAAGAAGAAAAAGGAAGAAAAGAAGAAAAAGGAAGAGGGAGTACTCACTGCTTGAATTAGCGAAAATATAAATTGTTTGTTCATCGTTATGATTAAAAGTTGGATCTTAACGGTTGACATGGGGAGCCGACTGAAGGGATTCCTGCCGACAATTGTAGCCTTTGTCGATGGACTCGTTCATGCCGGTGATCGCCGATTTGCTCGAGCTAAGCAACGCAAAATCCACTGGTAAGAACGTATGACCATCCGACCAACCTATCGTCAGCATACGGAACCCTTTATAATACGCACCCGTAGCATGATCTTTGAACCTTGCGAGCAACTCAACAGCTTTGCTGCGATTGCGTTCGAACATAGAATCGTCGACGATGAGGACGGCGTCTCGATCCGCAGACGTCAGGGCGTCCACCTTCTTCACCGTGGCCACGCTAAGCGAGGTTAGAAACCGGCGCCATGCAAAACCGGTATGATTGAGGAAGCGATACACCGCGTATTTACCGGGCATGGAACGCCCTTACGACTCCCAAGCAAGCGAAACCAGTTTTTCTGATGAAACAACAGAACGAAGACGAGTTGGAACAGTCGGCTGCGACTAAAGCCAAAACGTTTACGAAATCCAGCTTGCTGCAAATGCTGCATGACTTTCAATTCTTGGAATGCGGGCTTTAATTCATTTGGCAGTTGATTCAATTCGGGTGGATGGGCTATCATTAGATAGACACCTCTTCGGTTGAAGTGATTGTTCGACACTCTCACTTTACCAAACGAAGCGGTGTTTTTCTATTTTACAAGCTATGCATCTGATCGCTTAGCAATCCAATACCATCAAGCGTTCATGACGATTTTCTCTCTGCGAAAGTTGAGTTACTTATTTTTGTTAGCCACATTGGGAACTGCACTATATCGACTTAATCCAATGAAAAGTTATTCAATTATAACAATTATTGATGCTGTCTCTATTCCGATAACTGGAGTAATAAATAGCATTGACAGAGCAGCCGGATACAACGAATTTGAACATTTAGTTGTTCATCTACAACAAGGATCAAACTGGGCCATTTATTTATTGATAGCTCACTTTTATCTATTAGTTTGGTGGGTTTTGTTCTTTGTCAAAAGGAGAAATTAAAATAACATTGAGTTGATCTCACAAGCTTAGAAACGGTAAAAGAAACGCTGAAAAAGTGTTATTTATAAATAAGTCAATAAGTCCGACATCGGTTGTGGACATCGACTTTTCCTTTCCAATATGTATACAAAGATGTATACTGAACATCGAAATCGAAACGCTCCAGGCACCCTTTATGCCAAAGGGAACTTTGCGGGCGAATTAGCGAAGGGGAGACTTGCGATGATATTCAAGCAAGTGGAGTTTAGAAGACTGATTGTACTGCTGAAGGCGTCGTTCGAAACGAGGCACGATATGACCGCTACGTTGCACGGCATTATTGCCAAAACGCTTCTTTCATGGAAGGAAGGGGTGGCGACGAAGCTGTGAAACAAAAGTTGAATGTCGGATATGTCGGCTGCGGGGTAATGGGCCAAGTATATTTGCGGGCGGCACAATCGATTCCGTTTATTCATTCCGCCGCGGTAGCGGATGCGGTAGAGGACAGCGTCAAGAAAGCGGCGGAAACGTTCGGCATCACCGCCGTCTATACGGATGCGGAGGCGATGTTCGCCGATCCGAACATCGATGCCGTGGTATTGGCGCTGCCGGCCATCGCGCGAACCGAGCTTGCGGTCCAGGCTTTTCGCGCCGGCAAGCATGTGCTGACCGAGAAGCCGGTGGCCCGCAATTCCGACGAGGTCCGCAGACTCATCCGAGAAAAAGGCAGCCTGATCGCGGGATGCGCTTCCTCCAGAACCAGGCTGCTCGATTCTGCAGCGGTAGTGGCGGATACACTCGCGCAAGGGAAACTCGGCACGCTTCGGATTATGCGCTGCCGCTGGCATACGAGCGCCAAGCCCAAGCCGGAAGTGATGCCGCCGTTATGGCGTTTCTCCAAGGATGTTAATGGCGGAGGCAACTTGGCTAATCTCGGTACGTATATGCTCGACTATTTCCTTGGCATAAATGGGTGGGGGCTCGAACCGGACACGATCCTAGCCCGAACGTGGACGATCGCGGATTCGTTCGCCGACCGCGTGCCTGCAGGCTCGGACGGTGAAACGTTGACCTCCGCGCTGATCAGCTTCAAGAACGGCCCGGTGCTGATGATCGAACAAGGCGAACATTACGTCGGAGATCGGATTCATGAGTGCCAACTGATCGGTACGGATGGTACTTTGACATTTTCGGTCGTGCCGTCGAATTCCCGTGTCGTGCTGAATCAATACGCGGACGGAGGCATAACCGAGCAGGTGCTGTGGGAAGGACAGGAAAGCTTCAACACGGCCCATCGACGGGTATTTGCAGACTTTGCCGAAGCCGTACTGGAAGGACGTCAGCCGAGCACGAGCTTGGAGCAAGCACTTATCGTGCAGAACATTATCGACGGCGTATATGAATCGGCGGAGCGAGGGGAAGCGGTGCGTCTCGATTCGTCTTGCTATGGGTGAAGCCCGACCGTTCGGAGAGGGATAATCTAGAAAATTCGAGTATATTGTGACGTCTGCAAAATAAAACCATGATCTGCACATGCACAGCGGTAGATTCACAGCGGGAGATTAATTGCCGTCTAAGGCGGTGCACGTATCACGGTTCGGCTTAAACACGTGATACAAGCAACTGACGCTGGGAATATAATCATCATGAGTGAATATAATAGCAGACCTCCGTTCGAGTTCGATGAACTCGAACGGAGGTCTGCTTTGCATTTGTACAACAACGAGATGAAAAGCGGGCCTGAGATTGACGAGGTGACTTTTTCAACTTAAAATGTAAAAATGCAATATTGTACACAAAGTCTATACGGATCAAACAACACGGTGTTCAGACAGACCTTATCTGGATAAAGGAGCGATTGGAGATTGGAACAGACAAAACGCAGAAAAGCAAGCGATGCGATATATACCGAGATTAAGCGAAAAATCATAGAATTCGAATATGAGCCGAACGAACACCTTAGTGAGGAGCTGTTGGCCAAATCGCTGGAGGTAAGCCGTACGCCGCTGCGCGAAGCGTTTCACAGACTGGAGCTAGAGAAGCTAGTTACGAAGCTGCCTACCGGACGAATCGTAGTTGCGAAACTGACGATCGCCGAAGCGGAGGAGTTGTTTCAGGTAAGAGCTGTTCTGGAAGGACTGCTGACCCGGCATGCGACTCGGAATATGAACGAAGTAATCCTAGACAAGCTGGAGGAAGTGATGCAGCATATGGAAGCCGCTGCCGGTTCCCATCAGCATGTCGAAGTTGTGCGCCTCGGGAGCGCGTTCCACAACTTGCTTTACCAGTTATCGCAGATTGAAACGGCAAGCGGTTTCCTGGAGCAGCTCAAAAGCCGGATTGAACGATATAGACGAATCGGAGGATACAGGCACCCGCATTATGCGGCCAACCTTCCGGTCGAGGAGCACCGGACAATATTGACCTACGTTCGTGCAGGTGACGCCGATGGAGCCGAGCGTGCGATGGTGGCTCATGTCAGCAGAAGCCTGGAAATGGTAAAAGAAACGCTGCAAATGTATTTTATAAAATAAGTAAGTTTGTCAGACATCGGTTTGTGGATGTCGACTTTTTTCTTCCAAAATTGTATACAAAGATGTATACTGAATATCGAGATGAAAACGCACGCTTCAGGAACCCTTTGTATCAAAGGGAACTTTGCGGGCGAAATAGCGAAGGGGAGACTTGCGATGAAAATCGAGCAAGTAGAGCTTAGAAGACTGAATGTACCGTTGAAGGCGCCTTTCGAAACAAGCTTTGGCCGGTTTACGTTCCGGGATTGCATCCTCGTCGGCGTATCGAGTGAAGGGGAGACAGGTTACGCGGAAAGCGTTGCCATGCCGACTCCCTATTATAATGAAGAGATGACCGATACCGTCATCTATTTACTAAAGCATTTTCTCATTCCGCAATTGGTTGGCCGGCACATTGATAAACCGGAGCAAACGGCACAGCTGTTCGCATCGGTTCGTCGCAACTATATGGCCATATCCGCACTGGAAGGAGCGGTGTGGGATTTGTTATGCAAGGCGCAGGGCATCTCGTTGTCCGCTGCGCTGGGCGGAACGCGCTCGGAAATCGATGTCGGCGTAAGCATCGGAATCGAATCATCAGTCGATCACGTTTTGCGCAATGTCACGCGTTTTTTGGAGGAAGGGTATAAAAAAATCAAAGTGAAAATTAAGCCGGGCTTCGATATTGAGCTGATCGATGCGATCCGGACTCGATTCGGGGCTGACGTTCCGTTGATGGCGGATGCCAATTCGGCCTACACGCTTGAGCACATTCCGTTGTTAAAGCAATTAGACCAATACGGCTTAATGATGATTGAACAACCGCTTGCCCACGACGACATCGTTGATCATGCGACGCTGCAGCGTGAGCTTTCTACGCCGATCTGTCTGGACGAAAGCATACACTCCGTTGAAGATGCGCGCAAAGCGATCGAACTGGGCAGCTGCCGGATTATTAACTTAAAGATTGGCCGAGTAGGAGGACTGACGCATACGAAAAACATTCACGACCTATGCGCGCGACATGGCATTCCCGTCTGGTGCGGCGGCATGTTCGAGATGGGAGTTGGACGCGCGCACAATATCGCCATCGCATCGATGCCCAACTTTACGATTCCCGGAGACACATCTACATCCAAACGTCATTTCGAGGAAGATATCGTTGAGCCGGCGATCGATTTTAGCAAACCGGGAACACTCGCGGTACCGACAAAGCCGGGCATCGGTTACGATCTGAATCGGAAAGCGGTGGAGAAGTATACCGTTAGCAAGGAAATTCTTAAGCCATGAGTTCAAATTTATTCCGTATTGGGAGTGTTTGAGATGGATCCAGTTTGGGGCTATTTGCAAGCAAATCGAAGTGACATCGAGGCGGATCTGGAGCGTTTGGTCAAAGCGGAATCGCCGTCGCTCGACAAACGGCTGTCGGACCTGTGTGGGGAAGAACTTAAGAAATTGTTCCGGGATCGTCTCGGGCTCGAAGCAGTCATGTTTCCACAGACGGTCGTTGGCGACAATATGCGGTTTACATATGGAGAAGGCGATTCGCAACTGCTCATTCTCTCCCATTTCGATACGGTATGGCAAGCCGGCCGTCTAACATATCGGGTTGAAGGCAACAGGGCTTACGGGCCCGGTATTTTGGATATGAAGGGCGGAATCGTACAGTCGATATGGGCGGTGAAAGCGCTGAAAGAATCCGGGTTGATGCCTGCTAAGAAAATTGTGTTTTTATGCACGAGCGACGAGGAGATTGGCAGCAACTACTCTCGGGAACTGATCGAGCAGGAATCGAAGAGAAGCGAAGCCGTGCTTGTTCCCGAACCGTCAATCGCTCGAACGGGAGCACTGAAGACGTCGCGTAAAAGCATGAGCAGATATTTTATTCGTATACGGGGTAAAGCCGCCCATTCCGGCAATCATCATGAGGACGGGGTAAGCGCGTTGGAAGAAATGGCGCGTCAGATCGTCTATTTGCACTCGCTGACCGATTATCCCAAAGGAACGACGATCAACGTTGGAGTTGCCGGCGGCGGAACGTGCTACAATGTAGTGGCTGAGCTTGCGGAGCTGGATGTCGACGTGCGCACTGTTAACTATGAAGAGGCGGAACGGATCTATAAGCTGATGATGGGCCTCTCGCCTGTCTTGCCCGGGATACAGTTGCAAGTGGAAGGGGGCATCACCCGACCTCCGATGGAACGGACTGCGCATACAGAGAGACTGTTCCAGTTGGCCGCACATTGCGGGGCGGAACTTGGACTATCGCTGAAGGAAGGCTCCGCCGGCGGCGGGAGCGACGGCAATTTTGCAGCGGCTCTCGGCATCCCGACGTTGGACGGCTTGGGCGCTGTCGGAGAAGGACCCCACGCCGAATATGAGCATGTTGAGCTCGATGGGCTGCCGGTCCGGGCCGCATTGCTCGCCAAACTGTTGACCCGTCTGTAACGATCGTGGGATGGAGAAGAAGGGTCAATCGATAACATCCGGAATCCGGAATATGGATGAGTGAAAAGGTGATTTTATGATATACTGCGGAATGAAGGAAGAAGTCATCACACCTTCTCCAGGCAGCGTTATGCCCGGATATTTTAAGGAGCGGCGGCTGACTGCACTAAAAGACGACTTGTACGTGAAAGCGCTTGCGATAGAATCGAACGGAGCCGTTGTCGTTTTTGTCGTCATTGATGCTTTGTTCATACTTAGCCGAGAGGTGGAGCTGATTCGGGAACGGATTCGCCGGACAGTGACCATCCCGCCGGAACGTATTCTCGTATCCGCAATACATACGCATACCGGGCCTCCGATCTGGCCCGGTTTGGATGATGCGTATTTGGCTCGTCTTGCGGAACAAGCCGCGGACACGGCGATCGACGCGTACAGGAACCGCCGTCCCGCCCGCATTGGCTTCGGTAGCGGAAGCGAGAATGAAATCGCCTTTAATCGCCGGTTTTGGAT
This sequence comes from Paenibacillus sp. MAH-35, assembly GCF_058135425.1. Classification (NCBI taxonomy): domain Bacteria; kingdom Bacillati; phylum Bacillota; class Bacilli; order Caryophanales; family Paenibacillaceae; genus Paenibacillus; species Paenibacillus sp. MAH-35. Next base: position 78,721 of record NZ_JBYUPU010000018.1, on the reverse strand, counting down.
GGCGGACGGCACGGTCCGTACAAACCCGGGTTTTGTTCATCCCGAGACAGTCCGCCCCACCGGACCGGTCGATCCGGAGGTGCTTGTAGTCCGGATCGACGACGAGCACGGTCAGCCGATCGGCGTATTGACGAACTTTGCCTGCCATCCCGATACCGTGGGAGGGACTGAGGCTTGCGCCGATTATCCCGGAGAGCTGAGCCGAACGCTGAAACAATTATTAGGTCGTGATGTGGTCAGTTTGTTCATCCAAGGCGCGAGCGGGAATATTAACCATTGCGATTATACAAAGCCGAAGGCGGTCGCCCCGGACCACTACCGAAAGATGGGGCGAATATTGGCTGGAGAAGTAATGAAGGTACGAGAGAAAATACGACTTTCGGAAGATTATGATGAGTCGGTTCCGATCGAAGCGGTAAACAGTCTGTTCTCGGTCGAGCTGCGCAAGCCGACGGCGCTAGAGGTGGAGAAGGCGAGAGATTCGCTCGCTTCTCCAACTGCAACGGAAATGGAACGCCATTTGGCCGTCCGTTTGCTGCAAGTGCTGGATAATCCCGAGAGTATGGCTCGGATGGAGGTCCAGGTCGTTCGCATCGGCCAGCTTGTGGTGATCGGCTTACCTGGCGAAATTTTCTCCGAGTTCGGGCTGCAGCTCAAACGCGAATCCGGTTTCAAACATACGATCATCAACACACTGTGTAACGGAACGAATACGGGCTATGTTTGTACACGCGAGGCGTATGACCAAGGCGGATACGAGCCGACGCTGCGTAATTTAAGCCGGAATACGCCGGAGACCGGAGAGCTTTTTGTGCAGCAAGTCCAGAAGTTGCTGCTTAAGCTGGCATAGGCTTTAGCCGTGTCGGCGTATTAAAGTCTTTCCTGCCGTCAAGGCGGGAAAGACTTTGTATTTGCAGTAAACGAGGGAGACGGTAGGCGCATCGAATTGTAAGCGCTTATAAATGTTGTTCTTAAAATCGGGAGTGGAACCTATGAACCGATATGTAAGAGCTGTCGGCGTTGCGCTGACTAGCATCATGCTCACATCATGCTCAGTCATTGGCAGTATGGACGCTAAACGGCAGTCAAATAAAAGTCAGGCAAATGGTGAACGAATGTCGCTGACATGGCTCATTCCAGGGGTTGCGGATATCCAGCTTCCGAGTGAAGAAAACGATTTTGTTTTACGCACGATCGAGAGCAAGTTTCAGGTCGACTTAACTCTGAATATATCTACCTTCGATTACGTCAATAAGCAAAACGCAATGCTCGCTTTCTCGCCACCGGACATGTGGTACGACAAAACAAGCGACGGCGGCCAGCAATATGCGAGGGACGGGCTGCTAGCCGATATGTCCCCGTTAATCAACAGCGATACGATGCCGAACTATTTAAAGTATTGGGTCAGCAATGACCAGTTGATGGCATACGGCATTCTGGAAGGGAAATTCGTACGAGCTCCGATTCCGTACGATCGAATGTCGTACCGTGCGTATTATATTCGGCGCGATTGGCTGAACCGGCTTGGCTTGTCAATTCCCGACTCTTACGAGGAGTATTTGAACGTTCTGCGAGCGTTCCGCAATGACGACCCCGATGGTAACGGCAAAAAGGATACGTACGGATTCTCTCTCTCCGCCGGTGGAAATTCTATCGGGTTCGATTGGCCGGAATATGTCAAAAACGGCTTTCCGTACGGCGGCCATGTCGGGTACGGTCGATGGATCGAAAGCGGGTTAAGCTTGGAGATGGGACACGTCATTGACGATATAAGGAATGTGCTGAATGAAGATTTGATCGATCCGGACTGGTTTCTGAATCGAGGGACGCAGCATATCGAAAAGGCGATCCAAGGGAAAATAGGTATCATATTGCAATCTTCGCTCGAAGCCGGACTCGATTCCAACTCCAATGGCCTGCAACAGCGAACCCGGCAACTAAATCCAAACGCGGTCTGGGTTCCGTTCACGATGTTTCCCGGGAAGCCGCTGCGAAGTGAACCGAGCCCGGGCAGTCCGTTTTTATTCGCAAAAACGACAGCTGAGCAAAACCCGGAGAAGTCGAAAAAATCGATTCAAATATTGGATTGGCTAGCAGGAGAAGAAGGTTTCCTGCTGACGCACTACGGCTTGGAGGGAACGCATTATACGCGTGATGGCAACCAAATTATGCTCATTCGCAATAGCATAAGTGACGACGACAAGCTGGACTTTTTGCGGATATGGAGTTTTTTTACGCCTAATACGCCGGATCTGCTCGGACTGACGGTTGTAGACCCGCTGGAGACGGATCGCGATAAAGAGATCAAATCGATGTTGCGGTCTTTACCGCTGCTCCCGAATATAGGAACCCCGTTAATCGCTCCTCCCGTATTCGATCTTGTCGATTTCCGAAACCGGCAGCAGCAATTTTTAATTAAAGCATTGTTAGAAGACAAATCCAGTGCGAACTGGGCGCAATATTTGCACGATATTTTATACAAGTACAAGGGCATGGAATTGAACAAGACGTATGAGGAACAGATTCGGTCCGCAGGAACGATCAAATAGCCCATCTTCGGTTTAAGTTGTTGATGCAATATTTTTTTGTGGAGGAGGGGGCCGATGAACAACCGATGGAGACAATGGCGGCAGCCGCTGTATCGATTTACATTTAAAAGGAAATTGCTGCTCTACTTGCTTCTTTTGGGGGTCCTCCCGGTTTTTGTAGTCGGGTCGATTGCATCCGGGTTTATGACGAAAAATATCCAGGACGAAGTCAACAACAATCATCGTATTATATTGCGCCATCTGGGTGAGCAAATAGACGATATGCTGCTTGGATTCGATCGGACAATCGTGCAGCTTGCCGGATCCCGCGCAATCCAGCAATCGCTGATAAACGGAATGGGGGCCGACCAGCTGCAGTTGTCGCAGAGCATGATCGATACGATGATGGGGGCGCTGGCGCATGAGCAGATCCCTCTGAAAATGTCATTGTACTATACACGTTACAGTGCGATGTATTCCACGCAACACGGAATAGTACGGGATATCGACTATCCCTATAGCGCGATCGTTCGCGCGGCACAAGTGGCATATGGCGGCTCGTTTTATATTTCTCCGAATACATACCCGAATGTGGAGGATATGTTTTTTGTACGGGCCGTTCCGCTTCATTCAACGGATCCGCTTGGCTTTCTGATTGCTCAGATGAACAAAGACGGCCTTCGTCAGTTTCTGGACAAATTGGAATTGGGCGAGGGCCGGAAGGTGATGATCGTTGATGATAAAGGCGAGATTGTGGCGAAACAGCACGTACCCGGTGTTGGAGAGCGGCTGCAGCGGGCGGGTGAGTTATATCCGTTCTGGGAAGGGGGCCAACCTTATACCGGTACGATCAAGATCGACTCCGTATCGTATAATGTAACGACAATTCCGTCATTGGTGATGGACTGGACTTTTATTGCGCTGACCCCGGTATCTGAGCTGTCGGCGAAAGCGAACAACATTTTGCTTCTGACCCGTACGATCATCGTCGGTATACTTCTCGTATGGACGATCGCGGCTGCCATCGTCTCCAGAAGTTTATATCGTCCCATTCAACTGCTAGCGGAGAAGTTCTCGTCCGCTTCCCAAGGGAAGGATAAGGATATACTGCGGGTGCTCGACACGATGATGGAAAGCATGAAGAATCGCAACGAGCGGCTTCAACTGGAATTGAACGACCATAAGCCATACAGGAAAGAACTGATTTTGCAGCATTTGTTGATTGGCGCCACAACGCGCGAGGAGACGAATATTGCAGCGAAAGAGTTTGAACTGTTTATGGAAGAACGGTGGTTTTATATTGCCGTGGCGCAGTTCGAGCATGAACCATTTTTTGCTATGACGGGGACCGATAAAGAACGTGCCCAATATATGCGGAAGCTTTACCGATTTGCGGAACGATCTTGCGAATCGTTGGAAAACCAGGCATATGCCGTTGCAATGCCCGGTCATGTCGCGATGTTATTTGGCGTTGCCGAGCTGGGTGGCAAGCCATTTACCGACTTTTTGGAGATCTGCGACAACGTTCGAACGTTTGCGAGCACCACTTTACAAGTTCCGGTTTCTGTCGCGGTGAGCAATCCCCGTTACACCTGTTCCGGCATTTCCGAATGTTACCAGGAGGCGGTCGGATTCCTAAAATACAGGTGGACGTTAGGTTACCGGACGACGATCAACTCTTCCTTCTTAGCACGGTCGGATCCCAAATCGCTTCGCATGCTGGCCAGATGGAAAACGTCGGTAGTAATAAGTCTTATGCAAAACGACGTCGCTGGGGCGACGGAGCATTTATCCCGCCTGGTTGAGTCGCTTCCGAACTCCTTGCGTCAATCGGATGCGGCTGCGGGGGTATTTTCGATGATTGCATCTGAAATCGGCCAGTCCTTGAAGGAACGGGGGGACGAAATAGATGAACTGTTCGAATACGATATATCGGAGTATATTTGCCGGCTGCGAACCCGCGAGGAAATGATGGAGTGGTTCGAGAAAGAACTGTTTTCGACCGTCGCCTCGTGCTTAACCGAGCTCCCTGCCGAAGGGCGGCGTACTGTTATGCCTACCGTATTGTCGTATATACATGCCCATTACGAATCCGATATTTCTCTGCAAAGGCTGGCAGATATCGGGCAAGTTTCAACGACGTCGCTCAGCCGTATGTTCAAGGAAGAAATGGGTATCAATTATTTGGAATATGTGATCCATTTGCGGATGAATAAGGCCAAGGAATGGCTCGCCGATACGGAGCTGTCGATCAATGAAATTGCTCAAAGGTTGCAGTATACAACCGTCCAAAACTTTAATCGGATATTCAAACAGACGACCGGCGTTACGCCGGGAATGTTTCGAAAGCTAGCGGGGGAGGCGACCGGCAAAAACTTAACGCCGGACGACTCGCCTTCGCGACGCCGGTCAAAAACCATATAATCAAACGAAGACCTTTATTCCGCTCTCCTACCGGATGAAGGTCTTTTTTTCATTAGTCGAAACGATGTTCTTTTTTTGCGTTTTATCTTTTTTTTCAGATAAGCATGCTGCACAGAATGAACATTGCCGGTCAAACGAATAGGCCATTACGATAAGTGAGGGCTGCAATCCCGTTAACATACAGACAGGGTGTCATAAGTAAACGACAAGGAGGATTTCAAGATGAACAGAAAAGGCATCACATGTATGCTGGCACTGACAGTATTGGCACTGTCCGCTTGCGGCAAAACGGACACGGAAGTTTCGTCGAAGGAGGCGACTGCGGAAAAACCGAAGGAACCTTTTACGATGGTCATTCACGGGGGAAATTTCAATGAAGATTTTGGTGTAAGATTCGGCAAGATGCTGGCTGAGAAATTTCCGCACATTAAGTTCGAGTTTATTAAAGGGGAGAAAGGGGAAACGATTCAAGATTTGGCGCTGGCCGGCAAAATACCCGATTTGATTCGCAACGATCCGCCTGTAATGAAGGCCAATTATTTCGACTTGCATCTAGAGTACGATTTGCGCGAACTGATCAAAACGAACAAGTACGACTTGAAGCGCTTCAACTCGGCGTTCATCAATGAGATAACTGATATCGGCGGCAATACGGGCGCCATTTACGGATTGCCGGTATCCCCTTATTTGCCAACCGTGCTGTATTACAACAAAGATTTGTTTGAGAAATTCGGGGTGCCGTACCCGAAGGATGGAATGAGCTGGGATGAGCTGTACGAATTGGCGAAAAAAATGACACGTGTCGATGGCGGTCAAGTATACAGAGGCTTCAGCGCAAGTATCGCCAATGTCACCCGGGACAATCCATATTCGCTGCCGATCGTTGATTCTAAAGTAGACGGTCTGTCCGCCCCAGAGGTGTGGACGAAAATATTTAACAATCTAAAGCGCTTCTATGATATCCCGAGCAATACGATCGGTGAGAATGGGGTTAAGGAACGAGACGCCTTTGCGGCTGGAAACGTTGCCATGCAAATCAATCAAATCAACGTATATTTGAACTTGCCGGAGAATGTGAAATGGGACATCGTCTCCGTTCCGTACATGCCGGATGCGCCAAAGAAAATGCCGATCCGAGGACCCTCGTACTGGTCCATCACGCAGCAAAGCAAGCATAAGGAGGAGGCGTTCCAGGTCATAGCGGCAATGTTGTCCGACGAGGTGCAAATGCGCGATTCTCGGAACGGAATGCCGACGACATTGAATAACAAGGCGATTCAAGACGCGCTAGGCAAAGACAATCCGATGTTTCAAAATAAAAACATGAATGCGGTTAACTATTATCCTCCGGCTGATCTTCCTCCGCGCCGGGCCAGTGGCCTTGTCAACATTTCCGAGAGCAGTCAGGCGACGATCATATCCGAGCAGTTGCAAAAGGTGGCCCGCAATCAAGCCGATGTGAATACATCTTTGCGTGAAGCGGATGAACGGATTCGGAAGCTGATCGAACAGGAGAAGAGCAAGTAAGCAAGTCGGCATGATGGAATGCGGTGCTTACCGCAATGGGAGGTTGTCGCATTACGCTTCTTGACCTGGTAAATGGAAGACAGCCTGTATATGGAGGGAGAATGACACGCATGCGCAGATGGATATCAAAGGTGACCGCCTGGGTTTTGCTGCTATCGAGTATCTCGTTTCCCGTTTCCGTACAAGCAGAGTCTATATCGCCTTTTCAGGAGGAAGGTCCTGTGCACGCCAATACAAACAAGCTGGTTGTCCTGCCAGAATGGAGTCAGGCTCCCGCCCTGGACGGAGAGTTGAACGATGCTGCCTGGAACGATGCAGCGACGCTCGACGATTTTCGGACCGCCTATTCCTACGAGCCGGCCTCGGGTGATATCGCTTACAAAATGGCCTATGACGATACGAATCTGTATATCGGAGGCACTGTTTCGCTGGAGGAAATACAATCGCTTTCAAGAGTGGAGATCGTTTTGAGCCCAGGCTCCTCGGGCACGCTCCACTACGTAGCCGGCATACCGATCCAACCGAACCGGGCACTGACGACCGAATGGTACCGGACAATCCATATGCCGGAAACGTCGCAGCGAATTGACCTGACCAGCTTCGCGAGTGAAACATTCGCGGACGCTGGAGCTGGAACATTTTCGCTTGAGGCAGCAATCCCGTTTTCATCGTTCGGCCTGCCCTTTGTATCCGTCGGCGATGAGTGGAGAATAAATATTATTCATATCCACAATTTCAATACAAAGCCGATGTCGTCCTGGATCCCGATTCGCAATTCCCGCTTCATGGACAGATCGGGCGATACGATTGCATACTCGGCCAACGTAGTCGACCAGGGGAGGCTCGGCAGTGTCTTTTTCAAGAAAGCTCCGCAAGGCGATTTGTGGAAGCCGGATGGCTGGGAACTGCATTTTACCGACTTTGCGCAAAAAAGGTTGACGTTTGCGCAGCCTGTATCGCCTCGGAATGATTTTGTACTCGAATGGAAAGAACCGAATGCAGATTGGCAACTGCTGAACGAACTTGACGCCATGGTGAACAGTTCGCTAGTTTCTTTGACATTCGAGCACCCGGAGCCGCTGCGGGACGGAATGTACCAGTTGCGCCTTACCGCAAGCTCCGGCAACCCGAACGACAACCTGCTGGCGATTTTTACGTTTGATCGGGAGCAACTGATCGAAGCAGGGACAGCCGCGTTAGACTATACAATTCCGACCGGCGGAGGCCCGACCGAGGTAACGTATGCGCCGGCTTCCGCGGAAGTGGAAGCGGTGATGACGCTCATCCCGGATCAACCCGGATTTCGCTATGTCGGACTGCCGGAAATGCCGCAATTAACACCGGACGGACAGTACACGCTGTCGGCAGATGGCCAGAGAATCATTTCCAAGCGTACTGGAATGTCCTATCCGAGTGGAGCGTATCCGGAGACGAACTCCTTAACCGTCATCGGCCGCAATGGGACTGCTGTTAATTATCCATATTACGAGGACGGACAGGGGAAACGTTATTTTATGAGCGCCCATCTCTGGTATTTGCAGCGTCAGAGTGCGCTGACGAAGACGGAGACCATCTCCCGAAGAGACCCGCTGGGAGCCGCCCGTCTGCTGTACCGGTTCGCGCAGGCATACGATACCTATATGCCGACGACGGATGAAGCCTGGTACACGATCCCGATGAATATAACGAGCGGTCCGCCGTATAATTATTGGGGCGGTATGTGGGAACGCTGGAATTTAAATGATCTGTCCAATATGCGGCCGCTGCTGCAAGCTTACAACAGAGTAAAGCAAACCGACGCGCTGCAAGTGCTCGGAGCGGAAATCGGAATTGATGTGGAGAAGAAGCTGATCGAAGACATGTTCCTCCCTTCCATGGATTACGTGTTCAGCTTTCCGATAACGCTCGGCAATATGGATGCCTCGACTTGGCAAGGGCTGATTGAGGCAGGGCGAGCGCTTGGGCAGCCGGAATACATTCATAAAGCTGTGGAATGGATGAACGACTATGCCGGGCAACGATTTTTGTCGGATGGTTCCTGGTACGAGGTAACGACCTCCTATCATGATCAGGCTATCTCGGGGCTCATAAGCGCTATTAACTTGCTGCAAGGCTACAGCGATCCGGTTGGATATGTATCGCCGCGAACAGGCAGGCGGTTCGACAATCTGGATTTGTACAGCGAATTTCCGATTCTTGAGAAAGCGCGGCAATTTTCCAAGAATTTGGTCTTTCCGAACGGCAAAACGCTCCCGATCCAGGATACGTGGGCATCGGGGTCGGTAGCGCAGCCAATTCCGGAAGCAGGTCCGCTGCTGCTGCCATCGGCAGGCATAGGGCGTCTCACGTCAGGCGAAAACGCCGATCAGACGCAGCTGTATATGCAATTTACGCCGAAATACGGGCACAATCATTACGATCCGTTAAGTCTGAATTTATTTGCGGAAGGCCAAGAGTTATTGCCCGACTTGGGCTATACCCATTCGAAATACCGATATTTCACCGTCTCGACGATCGGACATAATACGGTTGTCGTAAATAGCCGGAATATGACGATCGACAGCGAGTCGAAGCATGGCGGACGAATCGAGCAATTTGTTCAGGCTGATAGCGGCTCGTTTCAGGTCATGCGGGCAGAAGAGAAGCGCGCTTATCCGGAGACGACCGAGTATAGCCGAGAACCGTGGCTGATTTCGTTTCCCGATGACAGCGGAAAAGGTTATGTTCTTGACTTGTTCCGAGTATCCGGAGGGGATCGGCACGAATATACGCTGCAGGGCGACGCCAATGTCGATTCCTATTTTCGTACCGACATGACGCTTGCCGATTACGGACCGCGCTTGCTACCGCCTGGGGTTGAGGCGTCGGAAGCGACAGACCAAGGTGATAGCGGCAGCGCAGAAGGACATTACCCCGGCTATATTTACATTAAAGACGTGAAGCAAGCGGTGCTGTCGGGAGACAAGTACAATGTAACGCTGGATACGTACGACGGTATCGGGGAAAAGGCGAAGCTGAACGTAATCGGTTTACTGGAGAGCGGCTCGAACGAACTGTATTTAGGACGATCGCCATCGATCCGCTCAACCCGCTTGAACGGCAGTTCGAAGGACGACAATGTCGACGTTTCGCTCCACAATATGCCGAAACTTGTGCTGCGCCGGGACGGAAACGATGTGACAAGCACGTTTGTTACGCTGTTGGAGCCGTATGGCGCGACCGCAACAACCCGCGTCGAGGCGGTCGATCGGCTTGTGCCGGATCAGTCGCCAGCAGGGGCGGTCATCATTCAGATCGCTTACGGGAACACGACCGATATCGTCTTGAGCAACCCGCGTTATCCGGGGGGCCTGCTCACGGTCGGCGATATCGCGATGCGCGGCGAGTTAGGCTTTATCCGACTTGTGGATGGCGCGCTGACAGAGATGCAACTGACCGGCGGCACATCTTTAAAGAAAGGAAATGTGGAAATTAACGGACCGGGTATCGTTACAGGAACGATCACAGGCACAAAAAGGAGCGTTAGTGGGGATACGTACGATGCGCTTGTCACGGAAACAGAAGTCGGCAATGATGTTGTCGGCAGCTATGTAATCGTCACTCATCCCGACGAAAGCACACGCGGGTTCAAGGTCAGTGATACTCGGCAAGTCGGCGGCAAGACAGAGATCGTACTGGCGGATCAGGACCCGGGCTTCGAAATTCGCGAAGACGGAAGCTCGAGGCAAAACTATTACCCGGCTAAGGAGTGGACGGGCTTGCATACGTTCCGCATCGCCGGAACGGCGGCTTATGATGGTGAACCCGTGCCGGATACGGGTCCAACTGGCAACGTTACCGGCACGGTATATGACCCGTATGGGGCACCGCTCAGTGGAGCGGCCGTAAACGTGAGCGGTTACGCATCGATCGCAACTCATACGGATCCTAATGGACAATTCATCTTGTCTAATGTGCCGAAAGGAGTCCGTCATGTAAAAGCGAAGAAGGCGGAATACGCACAGGGCGTGTCCGATGCCGTATATGTCCAATCGGGTCAAACTATGTCTGTTTCTATAGTGCTGCCGAAAGAACTGCCACCGGTGTTGTCGGAAGTAACGGAAATGGCAGGTGCCGGCGATCCTGTCCGGGCGACCAGCTCAAAGGACGGCAATATGTACCTTGTTCCGGCCGGGACCTTGCCGAATCCGGCCTATATCGAAACAATTGCCGCGACAGTCGGCACCGCCGTCTACGGAATCGCCGCCGGAATTCCGGTTTTGCTGGACACGACGGGCTTATCGCCGGGACGATACCACGTCTTCTCGATCGATGCGCACGACGGCGTATCATCCGGCGCTTCCGTACAGTTGATCCCGATCGATAAGTCTATATTGGAAGATGGGGATGAAGATATTGTTTATACGGGGGCCTGGACGCAATATTCCAACAGCGCCTATTCCGGCGGCACGGTAAAACGGGCTGGCACGGCAGGCTCCCAGGCGCGAGTTTCCTTTTACGGCAGTGAGGCGAAAGTGATCGGAACGACAAGTACAAGCAACGGATACGCTGATATATTCGTGGACGGAGTGTTCCAGACGAAAATCGATACATACAGCTCCTCGACCCGCTATCAGCAAGTCCTCTATGAAACCGACACTTTGGCTGAAGGCGTTCATACGATTGTGATCGAAGCGACCGGAGAGAAACGGAGCGCCGCAGCGAATGCTTATGTGACATTAGATGCAGTGCAAATCTTACACGAGGATGAACTGCCTTACCAGCTGACCGGTATAACAAACGGCCCATTGATCGCAGGACAAACGGTTGCAGCGACGAGCCCTAGAGATGGTGCGCTTTATCTTGTGCCTTCGGCGACTGAAGCAACGAAACCGGCGATCGAGGCGGGCGCAGCGTCTTCCAATGGGCGCTCGGCCGTTGTGACGGCAAACGTATATGGCATGCTGGATACGACCGGGCTGGCTACGGATCGGTATCGTGTGTATGCGATCGATACGATGGGGTATGTATCCGAAGGCTCGAGTGGTATCTCGATATTAGATCCGGCAATGGTATCCGTGGATGATGATGAAGCGATCGTTGCCTATACAGGCGATTGGAAAAGCTTTGACAACACCGCTTACTGGGGAGGCACCGTACGCCGCGCACAGTCAGCCGGTAGCTATGCGGATATTCCGTTTTACGGGACCAAGGCGGTTCTACTCGGCAGCCGCAGCTTTAATAACGGGAAAGCGCATATTTATATCGACGGTGTCTACCAGACGACGATTGATACGTACAATCCAACCGTCCAATATCAGCAAGAGCTGTTCGTGTCCGATTCTTTGGAGGAGGGACTGCATATGATCCGGGTGGAGGCAGCTTGGACGCGAAATCCCGCTTCGTCGAACTATTACGTAAGCATCGACGCACTGCAGTTGAATGTAGCGGATTAGCGGAAGTCTAATTCAGCAATGAAGCCGAACGTTTTCGTTACTGCAAGAACTTCGGCTTCTTGCCTTGCTGAAGGCGACCATGGCTGATCGTCGGGATTCAAAAATAAATATATCCAAGTATGCAAAAAGATTTAATTTAATGTATACAATATTGTGTTCATTATTTAAAAGTGATGGAAAATAAGGGATAGTTGATCGGGGTATGGATGACCGCAACCAGATGGCGAGCTATATTGCTTAGAGTTGCGGGCATAGTTGACGCTGCGAAGCTTATTTAAGCATACAGGATAAGCAAGACGGGAGGAGAATACGAATGGCAGAACTACATACGCCATACGGAAGGGTATTCGAAGATTTCGAATTTGGAGATATCATCTATCACTGGCCGGGCCGTACGATCACTCAGTCGGACGATTTACTGTTCAGTTTGCTCAGCCTGAACCAGCATCCGCTGCACATCGATACGCATTATGCCTCACAGACGAGTTTCGGGAAAAACGTCGTCAATGGAACGCTCGTCTTCTCAATCGGCGTCGGCTTGACGGTCAACGATATAAGCGGGGCGGCAATCGCCAACCTCGAATACGAGAACGTGACGCATCTGCTTCCTACGTTTCACGGGGATACACTGTATGCGAGAACAGAAATATTGGGCAAATCGGAGTCGAAAAGCAAGGAGGATCGCGGAGTCGTCTACGTCGAGACGATTATAAGCAACCAGCGGAACGAAGATGTGCTGCGCTTTCGCAGGAAATTGATGGTGCCGAAACGGACATTTGCGATTCGTCCGCATACGCATATCCGTCCGACGTGTTGACTGAGAAAGGGGATAAAGGCATGAAACCGTTGGAAGGCATTCGTGTGTTGTCCATCTCTCAATATGGCGCTGGACCATACGCGACATTGCATCTGGCCGACCTTGGCGCGGAAGTGATCAAGATTGAGGACCCGCATACGGGCGGCGACGTATCGCGTTCGGTCATCCCCTATGCGGAGCAGGGCGACAGCTTATATTTTCAGGCATTGAATAGGAACAAGAAAAGCGTCACGCTCGATCTGAAATCAGAGACCGGGCGAGCGCTGTTTCGGCAGTTGGCGGCCAAGTCCGACGCCGTGTTCAACAATTTGCGAGGCGATGTGCCGGCAAAGCTGGGGCTTACGTACCAGCAGTTGAAAGACGTCAACCCGCGCATTGTGACATGCTCTCTGTCCGGATTCGGCACAACCGGCTCGATGAGAGCGGAGCCTGCCTATGATTATTTGCTGCAGGCAATGCTCGGTCATATGTCACTTACCGGCGAACCGTCCAGCCCTCCAGAGAAGTACGGCGTTTCAATGATCGATTTTTCTACCGGCATGATGGCCGCGCTCGGACTAATGGTCGGCTTGTTCCGGGCGAAGTCGCAGGGCGAAGGCTGCGATATTGATGTGAGCTTGTTTGATACGGCGGCGTCGGTGCTTAATTATTTGGCCATCTGGAATTTGAACAAAGGATACGTTCCGCAAAAGACGGCGCACTCCGCTCATCCGAGCCTCGTTCCGTCCCAACTGTTTCCGACGAAAGACGGACACATCGTCATTATGTGCAACAAAGAAAAGTTTTTCCCGGCGTTGAGCCAAGCGATTGGCGCCCCGCATCTGGCTGAGGATGCGAGATATGTAAACTTCGAGTCCCGATTCGCGCACAAAGATTCGCTCGTGGCCGAGTTGATCGCCATCTTCGCCCGGGAAAAGACGGCATATTGGCTGGAAAAACTGCAGGGCGTAGTGCCCGCCGCCCCGGTGAACACTGTCGATGAGGCGTTGAAGCATCCTCTGCTGCGGGAGCGGGACATGATAGTTAACGTAGCCCATCCCGGCTTTGGGGACGTGAGTATGATCGGGACACCGATCAAAATAACGGGTGAGAAGCCGAATTACCTCGCTGCGCCTGCTCTCGGCGCGAACAATGAGGAAATATTCGGCGGCTTGCTTGGTCTGTCCCGCAGTGAGCTTGAAAGGCTGAATGCGGAGCGGGTTGTGTAAAAAAGGCAGTCACTTCGGCTTATGCCGTTAATCGAAAAAAATAACGAGGAGTGAAGGTCGATGACTGAAAAATTTCGCCCCGGACTTGAGGGCATTATTGCCAGTGAAACTACCATTTCGTATCTGGATGTGGCGGCCGAGCAAATCGTCATCCGCGGTTACGATCTGATCGAGTTAGCGCGGACTGTTACCTATGTCGATGTCGTCGGACTGCTGTTGGACGGGACTCTGCCCGATTCGGCACAGCGGTCGAAGCTGGAGGCGGAGCTGGCTGCGGAAGCGGAGTTGCCGGACGAAATATGGCCGATCGTCAGTTTCCCGGCGCCGCACAAGGAAGCGATGGATATTTTGCGGACGGGCATATCCGCTCTCGCTGCCTTCGACGAGGAACTAGGTGTCCGGTCGCCGGAGGCAAACCGCCGCAAAGCATTACGCTTGCTGGCCAAAGTGCCAAACCTTGTGGCTAACGGGTACCGGCTGCAGACGGGTAAAGCTCCGATCGAGCCGAAAAAGGAGTTGTCCTACAGCGCCAACTTCCTGTACATGCTAACAGGAAAGCTGCCTGATGAGCGGGAAGCGCGTGCGTTCGACCAGTCGCTAATCGTGTACAGCGAGCACGAGATGCCGAACTCGACGTTCGTCGCCCGAGTGATCGCCTCAACGCATTCCGATCTATACGGAGCGCTGACCGGCGCCGTTGCTTCGCTCAAAGGAACGCTACATGGCGGGGCGAATGAAGCGGTCATGTACATGCTGCAGGAAGCGAAAACGCCGGAAGGGTTGGAGAAGCTAATGAAGGGCAAGCTTGCCGCCAAGGAACGGATAATGGGCTTCGGTCATCGTGTGTACATGAAGAAAATGGACCCGCGCGCGCTGATGATGAAGGAAGCGCTTGCCGTTCTGTCCGAGCAGCGTGGCAGTCGCGAGCTATACGAGATGTGCGATCTGGGCGAACGGATCATGCGGGAGGAGAAGGGGTTGTATCCGAACCTGGACTATTACGCCGCGCCAGTCTATTACATGCTCGGCATCCCGATCGACCTGTATACGCCCATTTTCTTGGCCTCGCGAACGGTCGGAATCGGCGCTCATGTCATGGAGCAGCATGCGAATAACCGGCTGTTTCGTCCGCGTGTGTTGTATAGCGGTCCGCGGGGATTGCGTCCGACTATACAATGAAGCGGCAACTGTTCGAATGTCGCCATGCAACGCCACACCGCGCGCCATGAGGCGTGCGGTGTATGAAAGTGTGGATATGAACGGGTCTATGCTGACGATACGGCTGGCCCGGTATCGAGAATCAGTTACTACGGAAGGAGCATGTTGCACATGCATCATGAATTTGCGAAGCAATTCCGCGGAACGCCGGATGAACTGCTAGTCCGGCTCACCGATTACGTCCTCGATAAACGGATAAAGAGCACGGAAGCTTACAATACCGCGCGTTATGTGTTGATGGATACGCTCGCCTGCGGTTTCTTGGCGTTGCGTTATCCGGAATGTGCCAAGCACCTCGGACCGATCGTTCCGGGCACCGTCGTTCCGAACGGGGCGCGCGTTCCCGGGACGCAGTATGTGCTGGATCCGATCCATGCGGCGTTCAATATCGGGTGCATGATCCGCTGGCTCGATTACAACGATACGTGGCTGGCGGCGGAATGGGGGCACCCGTCGGATAACCTCGGCAGTATTCTCGCGGTATCCGACTATATCAGCCGTCAGCGTGCTGCCCGGGGAGAAGCGCCGCTTACCGTGCGGGATGTGCTTACGGCCACGATCAAGGCTCACGAAATTCAAGGCGTGCTCGCGCTCGAGAATAGCATGAACCGGGTCGGTCTCGATCACGTTCTGTTTGTGAAAATTGCGTCGACCGCCGTTGTAACCGCCCTGCTGGGCGGAACCCGGGAAGAGGTCATCAACGCGCTATCCAATGCCTGGATCGACAATGCCAGCCTGCGCACGTACCGGCATGCCCCCAATACGGGCTCGCGGAAATCGTGGGCGGCGGGCGACGCTACGAGCAGAGCGGTGCGGCTCGCGCTCATGGCGCTGAAGGGTGAGATGGGGTATCCGAGCGCGCTGACCGCGAAAGGCTGGGGCTTCCAGGATGTGCTGTTCAAGGGCAATACTCTGACGCTTGCCCGTGAGATGGACGCTTACGTCATGGAGCGGGTTCTGTTCAAAATTTCTTTCCCGGCTGAGTTCCATGCGCAGACGGCCGTCGAGTGCGCCTTCCGCTTACATAGGGAAGTGAAGGACCGACTGGATCTTATTGACAGAATCGAGATGACGACACACGAGTCGGCGATCCGAATCATCGACAAGAAAGGGCCGCTGCACAATCCGGCGGACCGCGATCACTGCCTGCAATATATGGTCGCGATCGGCTTATTGTTCGGCAATTTGACCGCTGACCATTATGAGGACGAGATCGCCGCAGATCCGCGTATCGACGCGATTCGCGAGAAGATGGTCGTCAGCGAGAACCCGCAATACAGCCGCGACTACCTCGATCCGGATAAACGGTCGATTGCCAATGCGGTGCAAGTATTTTACCGGGATGGGACGTGTACGGAAAAAGTCGAGTGCGAATATCCGATTGGCCATCGGGAAAGGCGGGAAGATGGCATGCCGAAGCTAGTGGAAAAATTCGAAAGCGCCATTGCCACCCGATTCCCGAAAAAGCAGCAGCAGGACATCATTCGAATGTTTGCCGATACGGAGAGACTGGATGCGATGCCGGCGCATCATTTCATGGAACAATTCGTAATATGATCGCAATGGAAGACGGGGGGTGCGGGCATATTCCGTCACGCCCGTCTTTCGTCAGGAGGGATACGACTTGACTTGGTTTATGGAACGAGGCATAACTCAGCGGGAACTGGCCGAGCGTTTTATGGCGCTCATTCAAGGTCCCGCGGCATTAAAGCTGCCGGGCGCTCACGACGGGTTGGCGGCGCGGATGGCACAGCTCTCCGGATTTGAGGCGTTGTATTTGTCCGGGGCGGCGTACACAGCCAGCCGCGCATTACCGGATCTAGGCGTTGTCGGTTCGGCGGAGCTGGCGGACCGGGCGCGTGAGCTTGTTCGCGCTACTGGTCTGCCGCTTCTTGTGGATATTGATACGGGATTCGGCGGTGTATTGAATGCGGCGCGTACCGCGAAGGAAATGGTTGAGGCGAATGTGGCCGCTGTGCAGCTAGAGGATCAGGATTTGCCAAAAAAGTGCGGACACTTGAACGGAAAGAAGCTGGTGACGCCGGAAGAAATGATTCAAAAAATACGCGTCATCAAAGAGGTGTGCCCGTCCCTAATTGTCGTCGCCCGCACCGATGCAAAAGATGTGGAAGGGATGGACGCGGCGATCTCACGGGCGCAGCGATACGTCGCTGCAGGAGCGGACGCGATATTCCCCGAGGCGCTTGCGACGGAAGAGGAATTCCGCCGGTTCAGCGCCGCGATTCATGTTCCGTTGCTGGCCAATATGACTGAATTCGGTCGTACTCCGTACTATACGGTGCAGCAGTTCGAAGCGTGGGGATACCGGATGGTGCTGTTTCCGGTTACATCGCTGCGTGTGGCAGCCAAAGCTTACGAGCTTGTGTTTCGCGAAATTATGGAGCTGGGAACCCAGGCGGGGGCACTCGAGCGGATGATGACCCGCAAGGAGTTATATGAAGCGATCCGATATTACGATTACGAGAAGTTGGACGCGAGTATCGCGGCTACCATCCTGGCTGGCTCGACAGAGGAGCCGGAACGGTAGCTCAAACGGTAGTTGACTATAATGGTGACCATAATAAGTAAGCCCCCCTTTTCCCATTGAATCCGGCTTTCAAAACGGTTCGTCAAGGAGTGCTTGTCATGAGTTTGGTTTATTTGTTCACACCCGGCGACAGCCGGATTAAGCTGGAGAAAGCGGCAGGCAGTGATACGGATGTTGTCATCATCGATCTGGAGGACGGGGTATCCGCCGTCGACAAGACTTTCGCCCGCCAGCAGACTTACGCCTTCCTAGAGGAGAAGCGGAGAGAAGCCAGCCGGAACAAGCCGTTCGTCATTCGCTGCAATCCGGCGAATAGTCCGCATTTTGCCGAGGATATGCGGCTTGTTCGCGAGTGTGGCGTGGTCGGAGTGATGATTCCGAAGTGCGAAGGTGCGGAAGAGCTGCGGGCGGCGAACGAAGCGGCCCCGCTTGCAGAGCTCATCCCGCTCATCGAGTCGGCCCGAGGCGTGCAGCAGATGGAAGAAATCGGCACCGCTAGTGATCGCATCGGCAAGGTGGCCTTCGGCGCGGTTGATTTCGCACTCGATATCGGGGCGGGATGGAGTGAAAGCGGCGAAGAGCGGCTGTATGCGATGGGCCGAATCGTACTGCTGTCGCGGGTAGCGGGACTAGAGCCGCCGATCGACGCTGTATTTCCGCTGCTTGACGCCAAGGAATCGTTCATAAAGGATGCGAAGCTTGGCAAGCAGGTCGGCTTTTATGGGAAAATGATCATTCATCCGCGACATATTGAATGGGTCCGGGATGCCTACCAGATACCGAAGGAGGAACTAGAGTGGTGTCGCAATGCGGTCCGTTTGTACGAAAGCATGCCTTCGGGCGGATCGGTTAAACTGGACGGCAAGCTGATCGACATGCCGGTATATGTGAACGCGAAGCGCAGGTTGGGCGCCCTGACCGTACAGCAGGAGGGCGGGACCGTTGGCGAGGTAAGCCCGGAAGGAAAATGACCGTAGATACTCGCCGTGGAGAATGATTCCGCGTGTTAAGTGAAGTATTTTGAGACCGCTCATATGAGCGGTTTTTTTATAAGTAATGAAAGTGAAAGTATAAGTTTTCAGCGCAGCTGAATACTTCTGCTCGAAAGAAAAACTACCTCTTACGCAGGGTCATTCGTCGTGGAAAAGACTTCGTTTAGAAGTTTTTCTTAAGAGCAACAAAATATAGATGTTCGATTGAATTTTCCGCCGAATCTGGTTGACATGATTATCCCTTTCAATTATGGCGGACATACAGAAAAATGGAGCTGTCCAGAAAGTCAGCCCTTTTAAAGTTGCTTTTGAAGATATTGACATTACAGCCGAATCCCCTTATTATAAAAACACAATATGTTAGTTACCACTAACTATAACTCATTAAATCGAGCTGGGATGAGAATGATGGAGAATAAGCTGGTCTTGGACACAAGAACCAAATTGATGAACGCGGCCATAGATCTGATGGCTGAAAAAGGCTATAAAGGCGTATCTACGAAGGAGATTGCAGCAACGGCAGGCGTCAGTGAGATGACCTTGTTCCGTAATTTCGGCAGCAAGCAAAACCTGCTGGAGAAAGCAGTCGACCATTATCATTATTCGATTGAGATGACCCACATTTTTAACGAGAACGTGATCGGGGACCTGAGATCGGACTTGCTGATGATTAGCCAAATGTATCATGAATTGATGGAGCGTAACCGAAAATTATTCCTTATTGTATTGAGCGATCATGAATTGGTTGAAATCCGCGAAAAGGCGCAGAAGCATCCTCGGAAACTGTTGGAGTTGTTGACGAATTATTTCAAGGACATGGAGAGAAAGAACAAGATGGTTTCAACTGATGCGGAGATGCAAGCGATCACTTTCATGTGGATGAATTACGGGGCTTTCCTTTCGCAGTTGTTTGTCAAATCTGAGCTTACTGCCAAGTCCAAGCAAGATTTTATGAGATCCAGTGTCGATTTGTTCGTGAGGGCGTTAAGCCCTTAATTTTTCATAATCAATGATAGTTAGCGGTAACTAACCATTTTGAGGAGGTGCCCCTATGAAACATCAGAATATGGAATCGCGCAAGCTTGTCGGTCAAACGGTATCTACCGGTTTTCAAGTCGGTGTCAGGAGGACGTTTCCCATCTCGC
The DNA here is from genome assembly GCF_058135425.1 of Paenibacillus sp. MAH-35. Taxonomy (NCBI): domain Bacteria; kingdom Bacillati; phylum Bacillota; class Bacilli; order Caryophanales; family Paenibacillaceae; genus Paenibacillus; species Paenibacillus sp. MAH-35. The sequence continues at coordinate 58,879 of NZ_JBYUPU010000018.1, read as the reverse complement.
CAGAACAGGCGTGGACGTTTCTTACCTCTCCTGAAGGAATGAAATTGTGGCTTGGCAACGTACCCCCTCTTGCATTTACGGAGGGAGAGAGTTTTACCTCCGATGAGGGAATCTCGGGACAGCTCAGGATCGTAAAGCCTCTCAGCCAGCTTCGCTTAAAGTGGGGCAAGAAGGAGTGGGAGAAACCGTCCACGCTGCAAATCCGGATCTTGTCTAATCGCCCTGACCGAACAACGATTAGCTTCCATCAAGAGAATTTGGATCATCCGAACACGCGGGAAGAGATGAAGCTGTATTGGGAAAACGTTCTGAATATCGTCGGGCAGCAAACAAGCACGTAACTGATGAAGAGGAGATGGATCATTATGAATAGATTTAGTCATATCGACCTGAGAGTAAACGATTTGGAAAGGCCTTAATTACAGACCATAGAATCTCAGCAGGCAATCGGCATATCTTCTATCAGTGCTGCCCAGCTACCCAAAAAGAACAACAAGTTGGATCAGGAAGTGCTGCAAACCATCTTACGCGATCGGGTGGTAAAGCTGCATCAACTTCAATCTCCCGTTTGATCCAGCCAAGCAAAGCTGGTTTTACATGGAGAGAGGGGGCATCGTGGCACTAAGCAACACCCCTCGGCAAGCTTCAGAGGTTGCCAGGTGTAACCCCATAATATTTACGAAATACACGAATGAAATGACTGATATCTTTGAACCCGAGCATGAAAGTCGCTTCCGATACGCTGTTGCCGGCCGGCTATTGATAGTTGTCCTGTGTCGTACCCCCAGTGCCTAACGAAATAGTTATTGCATCTGAGCCGACGGTAAGGGTTGCCGCAAAATAAAGGAGCGTGTCTTCGCCATTCGGGACTTGATATTGCCTAAGCTGGTCGCAATAACAAAAACCATGAACCTTGCAAGGTTCATGGTTGGGATGAAGTGTGCGGATGGGACATTGTTATACTCTAGCAGCCCATATTTCGATTTCAATTTTAATCTCAGGTAAGCCTAATTCTGTAATATAGCCAACTGTCATCGCAGGATATTTTTTCCCGAATAATTTGTCCCACTCTACGTCAAAGAAATCCCAATCGATCTGTTCAGTGGCCCAAATATTCACTTTGATAATATGTTCACTACTCAAATTTTCTGATTCCAGAACGGTCTTAATGTTAGCAAACGTATGAACCACCTGCTCATTCAAAACAGTTGGTATCTCCCCTTGAGCGTTTACTCCGATTTGTCCCGATGTAACAAACAGTTCTGCACCTCTTGGAATTTTTGTGATGTGCGTGTAATTCCCAACCGGCGCTGGCATAGTTATGGGATTTGTTCTGGTAATTTTTCCGTTCATTTTAGCGACACCTCGTCATTTTGGATGGATTGCTGTATTCATTTTGGAAGCCACTTGGATACACTTCACCCGTAATACATGACTCCTAGAAAAAAACAGCAATGGAGTATCCATAACCGGATGATAAGCTTTTACGCGCTCTCTTTTTCATCTTCGGATGCTCCCTCTCTCTCAAAATGATAAAGTTTTTCTATAGTATACCCAGATCATAGGGTATAGTCAAAACAGTCATCACTTACCGGCAGTATCAGTATATTATACTCGACAAACCTCATCCCGCCTATACCGCCGAGATCTTTTGGACGCTTCTTCCTGGTTGGACAGAAAGATCGGCTTGAACTGGTTTTTCTGCCGCTTTGCAGCCGTCCTATACCTTCCTTCCAACACCGGATATTGGAAAAGGGGGGATTGTTGTTCGGTCATGTTTCTATTGCGAGCACAACACAGCGGGCATCCCTATCAGAAAACAAGCTGGACATCCATACCGCAGCTCCTACCCTAATTGAAAGGTGGGGGCTGTTTGCCGCTTACATTAAAGAAAAAATACGCTTATGGGTGGTGCAAGAAAAAGAAAAGCTTTTTGTCCAGGATCTTGACAGAGGTCCAAGTCACTTCGTTACACCTCACTAGCCAACAATCGATCGTACCACTCGGTCAGCTCTGCCGAAGGCTGGATATGGAGCTCTTGCTTCAACAGCGCTTCATACTGCTTGTATTGCAAGTGGAGGGACCGCCTGTCCTTCAAAGCGGCAAACCCGTGCATAAGCAGCCTGTTCGCTTCTTCATCCAATTCGTTGCGGCGCACCAGCTTTTTGGCAATTTGCACGGCCTGATGAAGCTGATTCTTCTCGAGCAGCCACTTGGCCAGACGTTTGGCAAACGCCTCGTACACATCGCTGAGCCGCTCGCGCTCAGCAAGCGCCCACCCGTACGGTTTGTCTTCGAACAAATCGCCAGTATACATGTTCTCGGCGGCAATCGCGGCCTCTGCATTGGATTCATCGATGGTAGGGAGACCGGACACTCGCTCTTCGAATTGGATAAAATCGACCTTGATCTGTTCCAGACTCATCTGATATTGTTCGCGATCGGAGACGAGGATTGCCTTCATCCCCTGCGTAGACAGCGTTCGGCGCAGCTGGTACAGCGCCGTATTGAGGTACAACTCCGAATTTTTCTCTTCTCTATCGTGGAAAATCTCTTCCATGATGCGGACTTTGGCCGTACGGTTCCCGTGACAGAGCAACAAATACGCGAACAGCTCCTGACTTTTGCGGGACATCCACTTCAACGCTTCTCCTTGCTCGCCGCTGATCTGCAAGCCTCCAAGGCCTGCAACCGACAACCGTTTCGGCGTGTCCAGGTTACCGGTACCGGATGTCCCCATCCGGCCTCTCGCCGCTCTCGCAACGGTTTCCTCCAGACGCTTCCGGGAAACGGGCTTTACGATATAATCCAACGGATACGCATCAAATGCATCCAGCGCAAACTCCTTATGCGAAGTCACGAACACAATATCCAAGTCGGCGTTCCGCTTCCGCAATTCAAGGGCTAATGTCAGTCCGTTGTCCTCGGCGATCTTGATATCGATAAAGGCAAGGTCCACGGCCTGCTGGGAAGCAAACTCAACCGCCTCTGCACGACTGCGTACCATCCCGACGATGACCACGCCTTCTATACGCGACAATAGCTGGCTCATTGCCGTCAACATCGCCTGTTCGTCATCAATAAGCAATACGTTCATCGTTGTCCCTTTCCGAGCCTGCAGTGCCCAGCGAAAAGTAAAAAACAGTTTTCTGGCGCGGCACGCTCTCCACCCATATCTGTCCGCCGCTCATCCGCACGAATTGCTGGCAGACTTGCAACCCCAGTCCGGTTCCTCTCTCCCCGGCAGTCCCTGTTGTGGACACGAGTCTCAGCGGATCGAACAATCCCCGAACCCGTTCTGCCTCTATACCGACACCGTTGTCGCTAACCGATACGATTACCTGCCCGGCAGCCGTTTCAGCACGAACCCAAACTCTGCCGCCTCGCTCGGAAAATTTGATCGCATTCGTCATCAGATTGCGAACGATCAAATTGATCGCTTCCCGATCCGCATATACTTCCACGTCGCTGTCGATCTCGGTATGTATCGCAATTTGTTTGGCTTCGCTTTTAATTCGCAGCGTGCGGCACACGTCCTCGACCACATCGGCCAGTCGTAATCGCTGAGGGTGCAGCAGCATGCCTTCCTTTTGACTGCGAAACCATTCCAGCAAATTTTCGATCATCGTGAACGTATTTTGAATCTGACCGCTTAACGCGTCGATCACTTCCTGATGATTGCGGGCAAACATCGTTTTATCCGCTTCCAGCACTTCAATCAAGCTGGCTTGGACCGCTAACGGATTCCGGATATCGTGGGAAACGATGGCGAACAAATGGTCTTTTAGCTGATTCAGCTTCACGATCTGCTCCATCTGCCTTTGCTTTTCGGTAATATCGAACAAGACGGATACGGTTCCTTGCCCAGCCCTTTCCCGGGAAGCCAGCGGATACACCTTGACCGAATAAACCCGGAGCTCTCCATTCACTCGTGCGTCGATCTCCATATCGCTCGCTTCCATGCGCTCGCAGGCGCGCAGCCATCCCGGCCACTTGGCCAACAATCGGTCGATCTGCCGCCCCGCAATCGAAGTTTCTCCCGAACCTGCAAATAAAGGCTCCACATACGCGTTGCTATCGATGACGCTGCCTCTGTGATTGACAATGAGAATCCCTTCCTCCATCGTCTCCACCACCACATTTCTGGCAAGCGGCACGACGGAGAACATCCGGTAACGGATCACGATCCACAGCATGGTCATTCCCAAAAATCCGCAATACACCGAAACAGGAAGCAGCCACGGCGTGAAGCCGGTATACAAGGACTTGACCACTTCCGTCGAAGCGGGGATACAGCCGCACAGTACCAGCCAGATGCCGGGCTTGCGAAGCTCGGGACGAACGCGCCGGAGATACACAAACAAATAAAAGACGCAAACCGCGATAATCAGATAACAGATGATATTAAAGGCAATCGCATACACGGTTTTGCTTATTTCCAAATGCCCGTGGTCCAGCTCTATATTCCGGAAAAGCAGATGATGGTACGGATTCGTCCAGATCAGCAAGGACCATAGTACGAAAATCGAAAGAATCTGGATCATCCGAAGCGGACGTAAATATTTGTCTTTCCCGAACAAGGCCATCACAAAAAACATAACCATAGGCACTACAAACAACAGGCTGGTTTGTTCCATATTTCGAAACAGCATTTTTGAAGATAAGCTTTCGCTGTTGAGCTCCATGATCACACTTCCGGCATAAATCACGCGGCAAACCATAACCCAGGCAAAATACCGGATTCCCCGTTCCCGGCTGTACAGAAAGGCGTAATATAAAAACGCGATCATTAAAAAAATGGAAACCAGCATGATCACATTGGATAGCGTTATACTCATTGCTGTAAAATTCTCCTTATCAAAGAAGACATTCGGAATTTCTGTGATTATAACTCAGGAAGGCCAACCGTCACAATTTTTCCTTCAACTCCTTCCCTTTGATGATACTATAGGTAAAGGATCTTTCACTATAGGGATTCTTTCATAGTCTTTCAATAGCTCTTTCATAGTTCTTTCATAGCCGTCTGTTATACTGGTTTTTGCTAAATGCTAGGAGAATTTTGTCTGTGGTTATAAAGAAAGGAGTACATGATGAGAACATCGACCTTACTTGTGAAAAAAATAATGATTTGTCTACTAGCGCTTATCATTATCGCAAGCCCGTTATTCGTTCCGTCGAATGCCCATGCTGCCCCCGGTGGCCCCATGTTTGTTTCCATTTCATCCAATAACGCACACTCATTGGCGTTGGATCGAGAGGGGCGGATTTGGGCGTGGGGATCCAACGGTTCGGGCCAATTTGGCAATGGAACAACGGACTCTTCTGCTATACCTACACGAATTGAGGTTATGGATGGCGGCTCTGCGGAATCTTTTAAGAAAGTAAAAGCAGGCATCGATAGTAACTCCATTGCGCTAGATGTTGAGGGCCGACTGTGGACGACCGGCGACGACGGTCATGAAAAATTGGGCAATGGCGGCTCTGCGGGATCTTCTCAGGTATGGGAAAAACTATCGGTACTGGAAGCAGGTGCGGAAGTCGAATTTTTAGATATTTTGACAACACGCAGGGCTTCGATCGCACTGGACAGATCGGGTGAGTTATGGATCTGGGGAACCAAATCGCCCCAGACGCCCATTGACGTGCCGGTTAAATATCCGGTAACGGATAGCGGAGTTCCCGTTACTTTCCAGACGATTGATGGCAATGATGAAGATGCAATTGCTCTTGATTCACAAGATCGCCTGTGGAGGATATTTATGGTGGACCCCTCCCCATTGAAATATCCTGAAACGTCAGCGGTTGAATTCCAATCCATTTCCGCTGGCAGCGGATTCGGGGGCGGCTATCATTTCTTACTGGCTCTCGATAAGGGAGGCAGCATATGGACCTGGGGAGGCGATACCGAAGGGGAACTTGGAGATGGACCGGGAGAAACCGCAATTACTTACATTCCAGCCAAGCTTACTGTCATGGACTCCGGCACCCCGGTCAAATTCACTCAAATTTCCGGGGGGATAAGACACGCGCTGGCATTGGACGACCAAGGGAACATGTGGGCGTGGGGGTCCAATTCCGCAGGTCAGCTAGGTAATAATTCGGCCGTAAAATCGGAAGTGCCCGTCAAAGTTCCGCTCGAAGACGACAGCGGCAATCCGTTACGATTTACGTCCGTGTCAGCGGGATCCGGAAAATCGTTCGGTCTGGATGCGGACGGCCAAATCTGGTCATGGGGAGACGGGCAACATATCCCGAAAAAAATGCGAATCGCACCTGCGGTTTCATTGTCCGCGTCGAATGTATCCCCGGGCTACCTTCAACCGATTACACTGACGGCTGTAGTTTCAGGCGATTTCGACAATCCGACCGGCACTGTCGTGTTCAAAGATGGAAGCAGTGTGCTGGGTTCTGCTCCGCTTGCGGGTGGAACAGCGCAATTAGCCGGAATCACCCTGTCTCCGGGAGCACATTATCTTACAGCGAATTACGAAGGGGACGGCGTCTATTTGGAACTGACTTCGGATCAAGTGACCGTGACGGCCGCCGCTAGCCCGACGAAGGAAATAACCGTCTTCAGCTTTGCAAGCCCGGCAGTGACGGGAACGGTAAACGAGGCGAGTCGCACGATAAGCGTCACGGTGCCGTATGGCACAGACGTCACGTCGCTGACGCCGACGATAACGCACACGGGAGCGAGTATTTCGCCGAACAGCGGCGTGTCGCGGAATTTCACCAGCCCGGTGACGTACACGGTGACCGCAGCGGATGGAAGCACGAAAAGCTACACGGTAACGGTGAATGTGGCAGCTAGCCCTACGAAAGAAATTACCGTCTTCAGCTTTGCAAGCCCGGCAGTGACGGGAACGGTAAACGAGGCGAGTCGCACGATAAGCGTCACGGTGCCGTATGGCACAGACGTCACGTCGCTGACGCCGACGATAACGCACACGGGAGCGAGTATTTCGCCGAACAGCGGCGTGTCGCGGAATTTCACCAGCCCGGTGACGTACACGGTGACCGCAGCGGATGGAAGCACGAAAAGCTACACGGTAACGGTGAATGTGGCAGCTAGCCCTACGAAAGAAATTACCGGCTTCAGCTTTGCTACTCCAGCAGCTATTGGGACGGTAAACGAGGCGAGTCGCACGATAAGCGTCACGGTGCCGTACGGCACGGACGTCACATCGCTGACGCCGACGATAACGCACACGGGCGCAAGCATCTCGCCGAACAGCGGCGTGCCGCGGAACTTCGCCAATCCGGTGACGTATACGGTGAGCGCAGCGGATGGCACTACACAGGATTACGTGGTGACCGTAACCGAAGGTGTGCAACCGGCTCCGGCAGCTCCGCAGCAATTAACCGCGGATGGAGCGGACAGTCAAGTCGCTTTAAACTGGGATACGGTGACGGGCGCAACCTATTACAGGGTGTACCTGTCAACCGTTCAAGGCGTGTTTCCTGAACCGGCATCCGCTACCGTAACGGGTGTGACGTACAACATGAGCGGGCTAACGAACGGCACGACGTATTATTTTATCGTAAAAGCGGGTAATTCCGGAGGCTTGAGTGCAGCGTCGAATGAAGCGGCGGCCACACCTGCCGCCGCACCTGCCGCACCTACACAAGTGACAGCTGTTGCCGGGGATAGGCAGGCGACGATTTCCTTTACGCCGCCAACCGATAATGGAGGCTCCGCCATCACCAGCTATGAAGTGACCGCATCGTCAGGTGGCGTCGTACAGAGCGGAGCCTCCAGCCCGATCACGGTCACCGGTCTGACCAATGGCGTAAGTCACACCTTTACTGTCAAAGCGATCAATCGGGCCGGAAGCAGTCAGGATTCGGATGTGTCCAACGCAGTTGTCCCGAGTTCTCCGTCAAGCGGCGAAGGCGGCAGTGACGATAACGACGATAACAGCGATAACAGTGGGAACAGTGACACCAGCGGGACTGTAAGCGAAGCTGCAGTTCCATTGGCGGACATCCTTCTGAACCATCAAGTGGTCCATGGGGGAGCGGTAGCCACAACGGATCGCAATCGTACCGTGCTGACGATAGCCGCCGATCGGACCAAGCTTGACGACCGGCTTGCAGCGGAAGAACAAGGCGCGATCATCACCTATCGGGCGAACGCAAGCTTCGATAGGGTTGTGGCTGAAATGGACGGCCAATGGGTCAAAAATATGGCAGAAAAGCAAACTGTCATCAAGTTCAAAACCGACCCGGCCACGTATGTGCTGCCCGTGCAGCAAATCAACATCGAAGCTTTAGCCGGGCAGTTTGGCGAATCGGTCTTCTTGCAGGACATCAACCTAAAAATAGAGATCGATACACGGGTCGCACAGGACACGGATCGAGCGATCAAAGAAGCCGTATCCGGAGGCATGTTCACTCTCCTTTCGCCGCCGGTTGAATTTAGTATCCGTGCGACCTACGGAGATGCAACAATCGAGGTTTCGAAGTTCAACACCTTCCTGGAACATTGGATTGCGATTCCCGACAGCGTGAACCCGGATTCGGCGAAAACAGCCGTAGTCGTTGAACCGGACGGTATCCTCCGCTATGTACCACTCCAGGTCCTGGTGAAGGAGAACCGGCACTATGCGAAAGCCAGCAGCTTGACCAACGGCTCGTTCGCCCTTGTATCTCATTCTGCGGAATTCAAAGATATGACGGGTCACTGGGCCGAACAGGCCACCCGCGACATGGGAGCGCGGATGATCGTGATGGGGACGGGAGATAACTCGTACGATCCGGATCGGGAGGTTACCCGCGCGGAGTTTGCCGCCATTCTCGTTCGCGGATTAGGACTGCCCCTGGAGAGGGGGGCCGCTCCATTCTTGGATATATCCCAGTCGGCTTGGTTCAATGATGTCGTGGCTACAGCGTATACGCATCGCTTGCTTAACGGATTTGAAGACGGAACGTTTCATCCGGAGGAGACAATCACCCGCGAACAAGCGATGATCATGTTGTCCAGAGCGATGACGCTCACCGGACTGACAGCGAAGCTGCCCGGCCAAGCGGCTGAAGAAGTGCTTCGTCCCTATACGGATGCGGCGGCTGTGTCCGGCTGGGCGCTGGACGGCATGGCAGCCAGTATTCAAGCTGGGGTCATGCAGGGGAAAAGCAGCGCAACGCTTGCACCGCAGGACTTCTTGACGAGAGCGGAGGCTGCCACCATCATACAACGTCTGCTTCAGCTCTCCGATCTGATCTGATATTCGCTAACCTGAGGTTATCCCGCACGTCTTAGTGGCGCGCAGGATAACCTTATTTTCTATTGGGGGTACCCGGGAAGGTTGACATAAGCTCGTCAGGGGCGACATGATATAATAGAGGCGATAGGCAGCGATAAGACTACTGCGAATAATCGGATAAAAAACAACGATTTTTTCATCACACCTCCAGCTTAGCGAAAGGAACCGATATAACATGAAAGAACCATCTGAACAGCTCATTGAATGGCTGGGCCACCCGTACAATCCCAAGGATGTACAAGCTTTGCTGCAACCATTCGGCGTCAAGCGAATGCCGCCCCCGAACAGCTATTTCAACGACGATATCATCTGGTCTGTGAAATCATCGATCCGCATCGATCTTTATCGCGCACCTAAAATAAATGATCTTACCGGGCTCCAATATACAAACCAGGATGGATGGATCATAGGTGCCATTCATTTTCTTGCGCCCGGGTCGGATGACAGAATTAAAGCTCCGTTTGCCGGGACCCTTCCCCTGGGTATTACCATGAGCTCAACACCGAATGAGTCGATCAAGGCATATGGTCAGCCTCAACTTGATGAAGAATGTGAATGGCCCGGTTATTCCGGTCGACTGTTGGCATGGCGCAAGCCGGGCATAAATATCGTGATCGAATATGCGTACACGGAGACCGATTGCGTGATGAGAAGCTGCACGGCCTGTTTGATCGGCTGTATAGGCGCCTGGCGCAACGATCATCCGGACGTCTTTGCTCCTTGACGGGAGGTTCCCCTCGCTCCAGTGTGGGAAGAATAAAGGGTATCCGTTATGAAATGCGATGCACCGCTTATCCGGACGCAGCTTATTTGAAGGGAGACTATGAAGATGACAACAAGCTCCAGCAGCAGTAAGAAAGAGTTATCGCCGGAACAACGGGAAGGACTGCTCCGAACATTAAAAGTCCGTTTTGAGAAAAATAAGAACCGCCATCAGGACCTGGAATGGGCTAACGTTCAAGCAAGGCTCGAAGCTCATCCCGACAAGCTGTGGTCGCTCCATGAAATGGAGGAGACTGGCGGCGAGCCGGATGTCGTCGGTTATGACCCGAAGACGGGCGAATACCTGCTTTGCGATTGTTCCGCGGAAAGTCCCAAGGGGCGCCGAAGTATTTGTTACGACCGTGAAGCGCTGGAGTCGAGGAAAGAACATAAGCCGAACAATACGGCGATCGATATGGCAGCCGAGATAGGCATTGAGCTTTTAACGGAAGAACAATACCGGGAGCTGCAGAAGCTTGGGAAATTCGATTTGAAAACGTCAAGCTGGGTGCAAACGCCCGCTGCTATTCGGAAGCTCGGCGGGGCCCTCTTCTGCGATCGCCGTTACGACACGGTCTTCGTATACCACAACGGAGCGGATTCCTACTATGCCGCTAGAGGATTCAGAGGCTCGCTAAAGGTTTAAAGATGCAGTAGGTGTCCATTACGGACAAGCCGGCCAGCGGAGGTTGGAGTTAGACGGAAAAACCAGAAAAACCAAGCCCTGAGATTCAGGAACTTGGTTTTTTATGTAATATCAGATAGATAACTGGTACAGGAACGAAAAAATGAAACAGATCGTCTCGACCATTCAAAAGGAGCAAAACGTCATTATCCGGAACGGACATTCTCGAGAGCTGATCATTCAAGGCGTCGCCGGGTCCGGGAAAACGTCGGTCGCTTTGCACCGGGTCGCTTTCTTACTGTACAGGTTTAAAGGGACGTTAACGTCCGAAAACATTTTGATTATTTCCCCCAACAAGGTGTTTGCCGACTATATTTCCAATGTGCTGCCGGAGCTTGGGGAAGAAATGATTCCGCAGATCCGAATGGAGGAGGTGGCCGTTAGGGAGCTGGCGGGATTGTGCGAGTTCCAAACCTTCGACGAGCAGGTGGCGGAGCTTGGCGATACGGTTGTTTATTGCGGAGACCGAAGTGTAAAGGGGTGTTCATTTCTTCATCTAAGGCCAGAACATAATCTTAAGCGCTTTGCTAAGCATAACAAAGAAAACAGTAAGAAATCCGCAATCGCAAGTTGACTTTTTTTAACTAGTAAGTTTATACTTTGTATATACTTACTGGGAGGTGGTTTTATGTTTCAAGTTCAGAAATGGGGGAACAGCTTGGGCATTCGCATCCCGAAGTCCCTTGCTATAAAGGTCGGCCTTGAGGAAGGCTCCGAGGTCGATCTCGACGTGGAAAATGGACACCTTGTCATTAAGCCGAAGTCTGCCACTCTGGACGAGCTCCTTGCCCAGGTCACACCGGATAATCTGCATCAAGAGATATCGACCGGCAAGCCGCAAGGACGGGAGTCATGGTAACCAATCCCTATGTGCCGGACCGCGGCGACTTGGTGTGGCTGCAATTCAACCCTCAAGCAGGCCATGAGCAAGCTGGGAGGCGCCCTGCCTTGGTCATCTCTCCTGCCCTGTATAACGGGAAGGTCGGGCTCTCCCTGCTCTGTCCGATTACTTCCAAAATCAAGGGCTATCCGTTTGAGGTTATCATCCCTCAGGATTTACCTGTTGAGGGGGCAATCCTTTCCGATCAGGTGAAAAGTCTCGACTGGCAGTCCCGACAAGCGGCTTTTATTTGCAAAGTGCCGAATGAGACACTGGCTGAGGTGATTTCTAAAATGGAGCTGTTGATACGCTAACAAATGTCTCGCCTTCCGGCTCGTGCAGGGAGGCCTTCTTGCTATATGAAGACCTTTTCTAATAATCGAAGTTCAAGAAAGGAGCGAACCATGGCCCAAAATCTATATATCGTGCGGCATTGCCAAGCCGAAGGGCAGGCGCCGGATGCCAAGCTCACCGACCTGGGGAGGCAGCAAGCCGTGAAGCTTGCCGATTTCCTCATAGACAAAGAGATCGACTATATCGTTTCAAGCCCTTATGAGAGGGCTTACCGGACAATAGCTCCATTAGCGGAACGGCTGGGTGTCGAAGTGGTTTTGGACGATCGATTGACGGAGAGGGTTTTATCCGGAAAAAACAATGTGGATTGGCGGGACATGCTTCGTAAGACATACGAGGATTTGGACTTATGCTACGAGGGTGGGGAATCCAGCAGCACTGCTATGAGCCGCGCCGTTAGCGTGGTGAAGGAAGTGGTGAGCGGCGGGTACCGGAACGCCGTCGTCGTTTCGCACGGTAACCTGATCTCTCTGCTATTGAAGCATTATGATAGCCGGATCGGGTTCGAAGAGTGGGAAGCGTTGTCTAATCCGGACGTGTATCAACTTTCCTTCGCAGAGGATCAGATTAGCCTGTATCGGATCTGGCCGGAATGATTAAGAGGGCGAAAAGTTGAGGGGCTTAACAAATTGAGCCTATATCCCCATAATCGCCCATGCAAGCAGGAACAAAGTCCGCTGACCTTTTGCTCACAACAGCCTATAATGAGAGTTATTACGGAAGGACAGCAGACGTGCATCGTTAATATCATAAAGGCCTTCTGTACTCCGACAAAAAACGATGAATCGGGCCTGCGAGCCTTATCCGACGAAGCAGGAAGCGGTCAGCCGTCTGAACGTATCATTGAGCCGATCATTACGGAGCGTTACCGGGACTGGACAAGCCGCCGGCAATCGGCAGGAGGAGCGCCATGGATATTACCCAAGATTTTATAGATGAACGTTTCAAAGCTTTTGTGCTGGAGAACTTTTGCGGCAATCGCGAATCGATTCGGACGGGCGATGTGGAGCGGATTGTATCGCTGAAGCTGGCGAACCAGAACTATTCAAGCCTGAAGGGGATCGAGCATTTCTCGTCTCTGGAGGAGCTGGATTGCTCGTACAATCAGCTGACGGAGCTCGATGTCAGCAAGAATGTAAAGCTGCGAGCTTTGGAATGCAGAGTGAACAAGCTAACCGTTCTGGATACGGGGAACCAACCGAATTTGGAAAGGCTGATCTGCTCCTACAACAAGCTGATTCATCTGGATGTCAGCCGCAATCCGTTGTTGAAAGAGCTGGACTGCAACAAAAACGAGATTCATTCGCTAGAGTTGGCGAATAACTCCGAGCTGGAGATGTTGGACTGCGGGTTTAACCGGATTCGGGATCTGGATGTCAGCCGCAATGCCATGCTCGCCAAGCTGGATTGTTATTGGAATCTCTTATCGGAACTGCACGTAGACCGGAATGTGAATTTGGAAAAGCTGAACTGCGGCTACAATTCCATGTTCCAGTTGAATGTGGAGCACAATAGCCGGCTTACGTTTCTCGATTGCGGAAACAATCATTTGATCGGGTTGGATCTCAAGGGCTGTGCGGACTTGGTTGAACTCCGCTGCAACCACAATCATCTTACGAAGTTGGACGTAACCGGCAACCCGGCTTTGCAAAGCTTACGGTGCTTCAACAACCACATTACCGGATTGGATCTTAGCCGTAATTCCCAATTGACCGAGCTTTATTGCTCGGAGAACAAACTCACGAAGCTGGACACGAGCTGCAATCCGAAGCTGGGACGGGTGGATTATGCCAATAATTGCATCGTGGAGCCGGATCATGCGGTCCAGGGAGTCGGGACATTTCAGTACGATGTCTCGTCGTCTACCTACAGCGCGGTGCTTGGCTACAAGGGGAAGGAGCTGCCGGTTACGACGGATGCGTCTGCCAAGGCGGATATGAAGCGTCTGTCGCCTCTGATCAGGAAGGCGTGGGAGCGGTTGGACGAGCTTGCCGAGCAAGCGCTGGGGCTGATTGCCGAAGCGCATCCGGACGAAGACGTGACCGAACTGGTGTTGTCCGAGCTGGGCTTCGACCGGGACGGCAACTTTCATTTGGGTTACGATGCGGGCGATTCCCCGGCCGGACAGCTGTATATTTTCGTGGAATTTGATAAGAAGCTGGAGATGAACGGCGAACTCGTTTATGAGACGTATTAGCAGCTGACAGGCAAATCAACCGGGAAAGGCGCTCGTTCCTCTGACACGGAACGTTTAGCGCCTTTTTGCGTATTTTCGCGGGGGCGGCTTAACCTGACTCGGCAAGCCTCGCGCGCCTCCCGTAGGCGAACACAATCATCGCCGTGCTTAAGATCGCGCACATCGTATACATAGACGAATAAGAAGAAAGATCCGCGATCGGCCCCATCACCATCCCGCCCAGTGACACCCCCAAGTCGGCCATGGCGATGAACAGCCCAACCAGCACGTTGCGGCTTGCCTGAGGCAGCACAAAGGTCAAATACGTCGTCAGCGTAGGATAGAGAAGCGCCTGGGCGATCCCCATCAACACCGCACCTGTGTAAAAGAGGATCACTCCCCCCGCTACAGCGAAGCTTACACAGAAGGCGGAGATGGAGAGCAGGAGCATGAGGCCCATCACAAACAAGGAATGCCATTTGCCGTCGGAAGGGATGCTTTTCCTGCAAAGAAACCGGGCGAGCACGACAGTCGCGGCCTGAAGCATCAAATAAACGGCGGCATTGCCGCCCTGAATCTGCCCGGCGTACAACGGAATAAAGGTCGTTACCGCGCCGAAGACGAGAGAAGCGGCAAGCATCAGGACGCTGCATTTGAATAAATGCGGGTTTCGGACGAGCTGTCCAAATGAACTCATTATCGTCGAGCCTTGCTTGGTTGACCCGGCAGCGGGCAAGACGGATTTTGTGTCCACTTTGGCGCTGTAGCCCACAACTCCCGTAAGCACCGCGATGGCGATCATCGCCACTGTAAAAACATGCATCTCGCCAGTCTGCCACATACCTAAAGCGAGCAGGGGGCCGATGATGCCCGGCATCGAAGCGCAAAGGGAGTACATCGAGATGCCCTGGGAACGGTCCTTGTCCGGCAAAGCGTCGATAATGCCGAGCTGCAGAGCCATCGAGAAAAAGGCGGTGCATACCCCTTGCAGCATGCGGGCGACGAAGTATCCTTCCAGTCCGGTAAACGTGTATAGAAGCAGCGCCAAGCCGTTGACCGCAAGAATGGTGCGCAGCACCCGGATGGGGCCGTATTTCTGGATTACCAGGCCTGCCCACGGGCGAAACAGCATCGTGGTGAACAGATACGCGCCCATGATCACGCCGATCGTCGTATTGGTCGCCCCAAGAGATTGTCCCTGTAAAGGGAGGATGACGTTCAGGATCGCATTCGCGCTAAAGTAGAGAAGCGTCAATCCGTATAACCGCAGAAAAGGCCATGACAGCGCTCCTTTCAAAACGTCCGCTCCTCTCTAAGTTTGTTGATAGCCCATGGGTCAAGTCAAAACCATGCGCAGCAATTTTCTGGCATAGGGGGATTGCACGTCGTTTAATTGCCCGATCGGGACGATTTCCTCGATGTGGCCGTCGCGGATGATCATGATTCTGTCGCAGAGGTAAGCGGCGGCCTGCAGATCGTGAGTGATGAAGATATAGCCGACGTTGTACAGAGCTTTCAAGCTTTTCAGCAGGTCCAGCACCTGAAGCTGAACCGACCCGTCCAGCGAGCTGACGGCTTCGTCCAATAAGATGCACCGCGGTTCGGTCGAGACGGCTCTGGCGATGCATACCCGCTGGGCTTCCCCGCCGGATAGCTCGTGCGGATATTTGGTCCGGTAGGACGGCTCCAGTCCGACTTGATGCAGCAGGACGTCGATTTTGCGGTTATACTCGTCCCGAAGCTTGCCTTGCTGCTTGTTTTGCAGCTTCCAGGGCTCCATCAGCGCTTTCTCCACGGTATAAAACGGATGGATCGAGGACGAGTAGTCCTGGAAGACGGCGCTTAATTTCCCCGATCGGGCCCGGCGGTTATGTGCTCGTTCCCCATCCCAGGATATGGTTCCGCGATCCGGTTTCTCGATCCCGAGCAGCAGCCGTCCCAAGGTCGATTTGCCGCTGCCGCTTTCCCCGATGATGCCGAGACACTCCCCCTGCTCCCACTCGAAGCTGATGCCGTTCAGTACTTGCCGGCGTTCTCTGGAGAACAAGCCGCCGGTCCGGTACGACTTCTCGACCTGTTCAACCTTCAGCAATGCAGGACCCTCCCATCACAAGCTGAAATTGACGGTTCAGCGCCTGCTTCGCCGATACGAGATAGCGGGTGTACGCATGACGGGCGCCTGTGAAAATGTCCCGGGTCGTGCCGCTTTCCACGATTTCCCCGTCCTTCATCACGAGAACCTCGTCCGAGAGCCGCCGGACAACGCCGAGGTCGTGAGAAACGAAAATCATCGAGCAGCCGATCCGGCCCCGCAATAAAGCGAGCTGCTCAATCACCTCGTACTGCGATACGGCGTCCAGCGCGGTCGTCGGCTCATCGGCGATCACCACCTCCGGCTCGAGTGCGAGCGCCAGCGCGATCATGACCCGCTGCAGCATGCCGCCCGACAGCTGGTGCGGATAACTGTTCATGACGGCGATCGGGTCTTTGAGCATGACGCTTTCCATCGCTTGTTTCATGTTGGCGGTGATCTCTTCGCGGCTCCAGCCGAGATGCCTGCCCAGCGTTTCCTTGAAGTGAACTCCGATCACACAAGACGGATCGAAGGCACGCATCCCGTTCTGCACGATCATGCACAGCTGCTTTCCCCGCCTTTTCCGCATTTCTTTCTCCGGCAGCCGGCTTAAGTTGACTCCGCCCAGCACGATATCTCCCGATTGACCGGTCCCAGCTTTGTTCAGCCTCATGACGGCCCGGCAGGTCACAGACTTGCCGCTGCCGCTCTCCCCGACGATGGCCAGACAGCTCCCGGGTTTGACTTCAAACGAACTGCCCGGAATGAGCAGGTTGCCCGTCCGGCTGTCCCATACTTTCAAATTGGAGACGATCAAGCCGTTCGCGGCCGTCATCACGCCACCTCTTTCCCTTGAAGCTTGGCCGCATCGGCTGCAGCCGGTCGTTGTTGTTGCCGGGAAGCTCGTAACTTCGGGTCCCAGACCACTTGAAGCGCGTCGGCCAAAAAGTTGACCGCCGACACGATAACGATGATCGCAATACCGGGAGCCAGCATCTGCTCCGGCCTGGAGAACATGACGGCTCGCGCTTCGTTCAGCATCATGCCCCATTCCGCATTCGGCGCCTGGATGCCCAGTCCGAGAAAGGAGAAGCCCGAGATCTGCAGAATCATGGAGCCGAACGAGCTGCTGGAGACGACGGCGATATCCGGGAGCGTCAGCGGGACAATATGCCTCGTGATGATATGGAAATGGCCGGCGCCTACCGCTTTGGCGAATTTCACATAATCGGATTCCACGTACTGCAAAACCGATGTCCGGACGATGCGGGCGAACCAGGCCCATTTCATCAGCACGAAGGCGAGTAAGATCGTTTCGAGGCCGACCCCCAACACGCCGATGACCGCGAGCACCATCACATAACCGGGAAACGAAAGCATACAGTCGCATATTCTCATCAGGACGGTGTCCGTTTTGCCTCTGAAATACCCCGCAATCAGGCCGACCGCCGCCCCGAACCCTACCGAAGCGGCAAGCGTTGCCAGCACCCAAAGGACACTCGGACGGATGCCGAAAAGGAGGCGGGACAAGACGCACCTTCCGAGATGATCGTTGCCCAGCCAATATTCCCCGGATGCCGCTGCAAAGCGAAGCTCCATATGGACCTCGTTAGGGTCGTGCGGAGCAAGCAGGGGGGCGAACATACCGGCAGCCAATGTGCCCGCGACGATAAACAGGGATAGGGCGGCCAGCTTGTCGCTCCATAGTTGTTTCAGCAGGTTCATCTACAGATCATTCCTTAGCTTGGGGTTCGCCGCCGCTTGAGCGATATCGGAGACGGTATTAAACAGGACAAAGGCCGAAGCGAGCACAAGCACGTACGCCTGGATGACCGGGAAATCCCGGCTCAGGACGGCTTGCACGCTGAGCGTACCCAGTCCGGGCCATGCGAACAGATTTTCCACGACGACCGTGCTTCCGAGAAGGATCGGAATCGCCATGCCGAACATCGAGATAGCCACTTGCAGCGAGTTGCGGAGTACATGCAGCGTAATCCTGGATTCCGGGAGACCGCATGCCCGGCCGTACAGCACATAGTCTTCGTTCAGGTTGCTGAGCATCGAGCTTCGGATCGTGCGGAAGTAGATGCCGGCGAAGCCGATCGTGATCACCGCGACCGGCAAAACGTAACTGGCATACGAGTCCATCCCGCTTGTCGGCAGAAGGTTCAGCTTGACGGAGAAATACCAGACCATCAGAGCGGCGAGCCAATAGGGAGGCATGGAAGTCAGCAAAAAGGAGGCGCCCCGGATCGACCGGTCCAGCGCGGTTCCTTCTCGGAGCGCGCATACGACGCCGAACGTTACGGATACGATCAGAATAGCCGCTGCGGATACGAGAGTCAGCTTCAGCGTATGGAGAAAGGCCGGTCCCAGCAGTGTCCATACGGGCTTGCCCGTGACGTACGAGTCACCGAATTCCAGCTGGAGACAAGAGACAAGCCAGTCCAGATACCGGGTAAGAAAGGGCCGGTCCATGCCGAGTGCGGCTTTCGTCTCCGCGATCAGTTCGTCCGTAATGCTCGGTACGCCTTGCGCGTGCAGCACAATCTCGACCGGGTCCAAGGCGGACAGGTGATTGAGGGCGAACGTGATCAAGGAAATCATGACGAGCAGAGGAACCGAGATCAGCAGCCTTTTGGCGATATATCGTCCCATCGCATTTCCCTTCTTTCAAGCGAACCGAAGGGGAACGGAATTCCCCTCCGCTGCTTATTCGAAATACAAACGCTCAAACGGTAGCTCGAATTGCGTTTGCTTAAAGGAGACGCCCTGCAGGTCTTTGGGGGCGACGACTGTGACGCTGCCGTTCGTAATCGGGATGAAGACGGCCTCGTCGTGTACGATCCGAAGGATGTCGGCGTACAACGCCTTGCGTGTCTTCTCGTCTGCGGATACGGTGACTTCGTCTATTTTGCCGTACAGCTCGGATGCTTTCGCGATGCCCCGGGTCGCGTGGTAATACGCAGATTCGGAGGTGAAGGCGGCTATGGTGCTTTGCGGATCGTATGCGAGTCCCCAGGTTTGGTTGAACATCAGCTCATAATCGCCCGACGATCTTCTCTGGGCGATGGAGGACGATTGTTCGCCGATCAGCTCCAGTGCGATCCCGATTTGTTTGGCTGTGCTTTGAATGAATTCGGCCTGCGTCTTCTGGGAATTGGAGTTGACGTCGTAGATCAGCCTCATCGTTAACTTGCTGCCCGCTTTGGTGCGAGTCTCGCTGCCGCTTTCTGCCTTCCAGCCCGCTTGATCCAATAGCTTCTTGGCGGTCTCCAGGTCGTAGTTCCGTTTCTTCAAATCAACATTGGCGTAGTTAACGTTGGAGGAGAATAACGCAAAGGCGGGCGTCTCCGTGCCGCTGAAAATTTGCTTGCCGATCGTCTCCCTGTCGATCGAATGCCAGAGCGCTTCGCGGACAGCCGTCTCTTGTACGGGACTGCCCGTCTTACTGGTGTTGGCGACGATCATCTTCGTATTCATCGGCTCGCTCCGGATCAGCCGGTATTTGCCCGATTGCACCAGCTGATTCATCGCCTCCACATCGATGCTGTCCGCGCCGCGGTCGTCCGTGAACACGAAGTTCACCTCGCCTTTTTGCAGCGCCAGAAACGTCGTTTCACCCGCCGGAAGCACTTTGGCCGTAATTTGCTTCAATTTCGGCGCACCGCCCCAGTACGTCTCATTTGCCGTAAACGTGGCGTATTGATCGGTCTTATGTTCAGCGAGCTTGTAGGGACCCGTACCGTTGTAGCCTTTGACGCCATCCTTGGTGCCGCCGCTTCCGAAATCTTTGGGGGACAAGAAGACATAGGGGCGGGTCATCGACAATTCGAGTAAGGTTGGATCGTACGGTTCGGTCAGCGCAAGTCGTACAGTATGTTCATCGACTGCAGCGACGCTTGCGATCTTGGTCGACAGCTTGATCCAGGCATGCTTGCCGGCGTTGCTTTGGACCGCTTCGATATTGGCTTTCACCGCTCCCGCGTTGAATGGTTCCCCGTCATGGAACGTTACGCCTTTTCGCAAGCGGAACGTGTACGTCTTTCCATCGGGAGAAATGTCCCAGGATTCGGCGAGCAGCGGCTTGATCCCGTCCTTCGTGTTCTCGACCAGCGATTCGTATACCATTCCTTGCGCCGGCATGGAGCCTGTGTACAGATGAGGGTTCATGTCATTGATGTCTTTGGCCGTAGCATACACGAGCGATTGAGCCGGCTTCGGCGTCCCTGCGGTTTCCGTGCTACTTCCATTGCAGCCTGCCAACACCAGCAGAGCGGCCATCGACCCCGCCAGCCAAGCCGTTAAGGTTCGTTTCATATTCGGTCCTCCTCGTATGTAGAGAATTATAAATAGTAAATATTACGATTTACTTAACGGATTATACCGAATCGGATGGGGAGGCGTCAATATGATCTTTAGGTTTGGGAGCAAAAAGTTGAGACAGATTGTTGCGGACGATTCATCGGTTTTTGGGTGATATTTGCGCCAAATCGTTCTCCCGAGGGGGGATCCCCGCGGCAACGCTTTTCCATCTCATCCGCCAAAAGTGTTATAATAATCGAACTGGGAGGTGCTGACGATGAAAGAACCGATGCTCAAAAAAGCGATGGAAAGAAAATGATAGATTCGCTGTGTGAGAGGAAGATTTGATTGGGTTTCCCTATAACCAAAGTGAAATGGATCGAAAAAAAGGAAATCCTCGATCCATTGCTGGATCAGCCGGACAGCTTGATGGAACATCCGATCAATCAAGGCTTTGAAGCCGAGGTGACGAGGCTTGACTCGGGTCAGGCGAGCTATGTTCTGAAAGTCTGGAACAAAAGTTCCAAGCCGGACGTCCGTTTTCAATATCATTTGCTGAACGCTCTACTCGAACGCGGGGTGTCCGTTCCTGCACCGGTAGGATGGGGAATCGATGCAAATGGAGATCAGGTGCTGCTGACGACCTATGACGGCATGCCCGTTAAAAAGCTGCCTGCCCAGAAAATAATCGAGCTCGCGAAACTTTTAACGAAGATTCATCATATTAAGGTGGAAGAGATCGGACATGTGCCGATTCCGAAATACGATTTCGCGGAATACTTCTTCCCTGGAGTAAGCGAACATGCCGATCTGGCCAATGCGCTTGCGGCTCTGCTGCAGCTGACGGACATCAAGCAGGAGTGGCTGATCCATGGCGATTACCATCTGGGCAACATTGTGGAAGCGGATCACCGGTTAACTGTGATCGATTGGACGAACGGGCAAGCCGGGGATTTCAGATATGATTTCGCCTGGTCGTTTATTTTGTTAGTTCTGTATGGTACCGAACGGAGCGCGCACGCCTTTCGCACCGCTTATGTATCAGAGCAGGATGTGAAGCCGGAAGAGCTGGAGGTGTTTGTAGCGCTTGCTTGCCTCCGATGGATGCAGTTGGCTAGAAGAGGCGGTGCGCCGAAGGGGTCTAAAACGATGGAGAAGATGAAGAAGCTCTTGACGAATCATCCGTTTTTGAACAAGTTTGCGTTTAGCGGCCTTGGAGCGCAAAGTGAATAAGTTTCCAGTAATAAAAAATGGAAAGCGGGGGGGAGTCGAATGACGATACATATCGCGCTGCTCAGAGGTATCAACGTAGGCGGGAACAATAAAATCAAGATGGCGGACCTCCGGGAAGCTTTGAACCGGATCGGCTTGGCCCGGGTCCAGACGTACATCCAGAGCGGCAATATTTTGTTCGAGTCGGATGAGGAAGAGGCTGATCTGCGTCAGCGGATCGAACAGGTCATCACGGACGAGTTCGGTCTCTCGATTCGGACGATTCTACGAACGGCGGAGGAAATGAACGCAATCGCCTCGAGCTGTCCGTTCACGGAGGAGCAGATGGCCAAGGCGGGGAAAGACTCGGTTGGCGAGGTGCTGTATGTGTCGATGCTGCTCGAGGAGCCGCCTGCCGACCGCGTGGAGAGGCTGAAGGCGTTCGAGACCGATGGCGAGACGTTCCACCTGACCGGCAACAATATGTACCTCTTGTTCAACCCCAGCATCCGCAATTCGAAGCTGGCGATTCAGGCGGACAAGCTGGGCGTACCGACGACCGTGCGAAACTGGAAAACGATCAACAAGCTGGCTGCGTTAGCAAACGAAATGGCGGAAGACAAGAAAGCGTAGAGGAAAGGCGGACGGTGACGAGCGGCCTGGGATCGTCCAGAGAGGGCGTGCAGCAGAGCGGGGAGAAAATAGCAAAGAGGGGAGTCTCCCCTCTTCGAGATGAATCGATGACAAGCAATGGCAATCGCTAGTGAACTGGCACCTACTGCTTGCAAGTATTGATCCGGTTCGGATTTAGAACCAGTGCATCATTTCCCAGCTCCAATAATTGATCCATCAGCGCATCCATGCCGTGTTCCAATTTGTATTCCATCTCCTCTTTGTACACCGGGAGCAGGAAATAAACGTTGATCTTATTGCCGTCTTTGGTTGCAATTTCGCTAATTCTCTCGTTTAGCTGATAGATGACCACTCCATTTAAACCCGTGCTGTCGGCATAAGGCTCATAATGCTGGTAATTGGGCAAGGTATGGCCAAAGCTCAGCCACGTATTGTACTGATGGGGGAATCGAGCCATTTGTTTCATCAGTCGAATCGGCCAAAAGTTATTGTCATCTTTAACAGATTCCTCGGTCAACTCCCAGGAAGCCGGAAGAAACATCATCACTTCGGCCCGATCGAATTTCTCTTCAAGCTGTTCCTGCATCTCTTTCGGCAAAGTCATAGGCAAGTCGCTCATACCGGTCGTGTATAAGACCCAAAACGGTTCTTTTTCCGTCGGTTCCATAATGTTTACATCGATATGTACGAGATCGGACACAATCTCATGAAATACGCTGCTGTTTCTATCCGGAAACACATTATCGAAATGGGCTACGATTTCTTCCGCATATTTCATTTGGGCCGGCGGCGTAAAATCATTTGTCTCTTGTTCCTCATATTTATAGATCGTAGTGCCGTCTTTGGACTTCTCTCCGTTGTTAATACCTCCAAATAACTTTTTAAGAAAATTCATATCAATTCTCTCCTTTTGATTCTTCATCTAGCTGTTCCAACTCATAATACCACAATTCCCTACGTCGAAGGACTTGATTCTATACCTGAATTGGAAGAAAAGTGAAATAATGAGTGGAATTCCTCTTCCGGCAAAACCCGTCAGATCGCATGTTTACGTAACTACCAGCCCTCTGCCAACCAACAGATTTCATTCCTATATCTTTCGTACCGAGTATCGGCTATCGCAGGGGAGGAGGAGCCGTGCTGAAATCTAGGTTATGGAGTCCGGTCTACCGGATCGCAGATTCGGGGGGCATAAAAGAGGGCTGATTGGGATCAGCGGAAGGGTGGGGCTCAGCTGCGCAATGCTCGTTGTCGGCATGGTTTCTTTGTGGCTATTCGAGGATTCGGAAGACTGCATTCAGAAAGCCCTTCCGGATTAGAAGGGCTTGCCCTCTCCACTCAGTCAACCTTCGCCCCGAAGGAGCGCAAGAAAACGACAGCTTGAGCGGTATCCATGCGGGCTCCCTTGACGTCAAACGACTTAAAATCGACGCCGTCCATGACGGCACCCCGCAAATCCGCCCCTTGCAGCTTCGCCTTGGCCAGATTGGTCCGGGTCAGGTCACAGCCCCTCAGGTCGCATTTCTCCAGATTGGCCTCATACAGATCCGCTTCAAAAAAACGGATGTTTCTCAAATCTTGCTTGACCAGCCTGGCCTGCCGAAGATTCGTATACGACCAGTCGCCCTTCGTTAGCGTAATGCCGTCGATCCTCGCCTTCGTAAAGTCGGAGCCCATCATTTTGCAATCTACAAATTTGGCTACAAAAAGGTTGGCTTCCATAAAGCTGCAGTTTTCAAAAGCCGATTCCGTATGAATCGAACCGTTCATCGTCGCCCCTTGGAAGTTGCAATGTACGAACCGGCACCCTAACGTGTTGATTTCCTCCAAGGAAGTATGGGTGAATGTGCAGCGTTCAAACGTGCAGCGGGTAAATTCGCTTTCCCTGAGGTCCTCCCCGCTGAAACTGACCGCATCAAAGTGCCGGTCCATCTGTTGAACCATCATCTGATATCCTCCGATCGATTATTTAATGATTAAACCCAAAAGACCTACAAACGAGGAGGCCTGTTGCGGCGCAATGATACAGCCGTTCAAATCTTCGATTTCTACCATCAGCCCGCCGAAGTCGCAGTCGCTGAGATCGATCCCTTCCAGTTTGCAGCCGGACAGATTGGCCTGGTCGATCCGACACGCGGTGAACCAAGTCTTGGGCAAGGCGGAGTGAGAGTAGTCGGCGCTGATTAAGGAGCTGTTCTCAAAAGCGGCCTGCTTAAACTTGCAAAACCGGAATGCGGCGTAATCCCCCGAACAGCCGGCAAATCGGACGTTCTGGAACCGGCTCCTTGTAAAGTCCGTTCCGATCAGCTTGCAATGCCTGAATTCCGTACGGTGAAAAAACGAATCGGTCAGGCACACGTTCGACAGATCGCATTTGTCAAAAACGACGTCCGTCAGTTCGAGTCCGATCAGGGAGGAGTCCGTAACGGTTACATTCTTGAACACAATCTTCTCGAACGAAACCTTCGCCGCCTCCTGATCCTCCAAGACCATATCGCTTATAGAGAAGAGACGAAACTCGTCCTTCGGCTGAAGCGGGAATACGTCACGATCCCATGGCGTCAAGTTGTCGGGAATTTTCGGTGCCTCGATTTTCGGCTTCATCTCACGGGTCCCCCTTGTCCTTTTTTTTCGAAATACGGGTTGTTTGCTCCGGGCGTCTGATTGATTTCATTATCCCAAACGTATGTTCGAATGTCTAGCGGCGTTTCCTTTATCCGGCTTTTTTTATATAGTAGACGTAACCCTATACAACTACTTGGTCACCTGGATCTGATCATACCGAATCGGAGGAGAACGGAATGGAATCAACCCGGCTTACGAAGGAAGTTTTCCAGGCAGCGCAGTCCAATGATGCTTCGCGTCTGCAAACGATTTTGGCGGCTCATCCGCAGCTTGCGAACGAGGAAAATGAAGACGGGCTTACGCCTTTGGGTTATGCGGCGCATTTCGGCAGCCGGGAGGCTGTGCAAGTGCTGCTGGATAACGGTGCGGAGGCGAATGCTATGTCGCATTCCAAACTTTCGTTCATCCCGTCGAATACCGCGCTGCACGCCGCAATAGCGGGGGCGCGGAAGATGGAAGTCATCGAGTTGCTTCTCGCTTCCGGGGCGCAGACCGATAGTTTCGACAGCAATGGCCATACCGCATTGCATACGGCTGCCTTCCATGAAGACAATCTGGAGATCATCCGGTTGCTCGTAAGGTATGGTGCTGACGTTAACGCGGGCAGCGAAGGCGGAGAGACGGCGCTGTCTCTTGCGCTTCGTCAAGGCAACAACAACGTGGCCGCTTTGCTCCGCGAGTTTGGAGCACTGCGCTAATGCATATCGGCATCGACTTGGACAACACAATTCTCGACGCGACCTCCGCTCATTTGCACTATTACAATATAGCGTCCGGGTTATCGTTTACGCCGGATGACGTTAACGATTTTTATTTGTACCGGTTGTACGGGTGGAATCAGGATGAAATCGATGCGGTTTATATCAAGTATGGCCACGATATTCATTGGAATTCCTCCCCTCTGCCGATGGCCGTCGAAATCTTGCAGCAGCTGTACGGCAGGCACCGGCTATCCATTATTACAGCCCGGCCGCCCTATTTCCGAGAGGTTACGATGGACTGGCTGAAGCGCCATGACATTTCGTATCATCACATAGCGTTTGTTGAAAACAAGCTTCAGGCATGCATGGATGCGAGGGTGGACGTGCTGATCGATGACGGCCCTCATTATGCGGAGCAGTTTGGCAGGGCGAACCGGCCTGTTATTTTGTACGAGCAGCCCTACAACTTGTCCGTTGCCGGCGATCGGATATACCGCGCTGCCAACTGGATGGAAGTCCGGAAGCATATTGACTGCTTGGAAACGCAGCTTCATTCGGTGTAAGGCAACCCTATAATGATTCTGGCCCCGACCTAGGCGGCGAGGTAGAAGTGACCATGACCGAAAGCGGCTGGATCAGCCGCTCCGGATCGGGTGCTATGTCAGGCCATATAGGGAAGTGGGCTGACTTTGGCGATCAGCCCCCCGATCATGACTTTGTACCAGTGCCCGCTCCATTACTTCGAAACCCATCCTTTAGACGGTCTACGCTTGCTGCGAGGATTTCGCTGATTTAGCAAAAACCTCACATTCACGATGCCGCTTCCCGCTACATTGGGTCCAAGACCTAGGCGGAAGGCGTTTTTTTTCAAAGCCGCTTTCACCTGCCGGGGAGATAGAGACGGATAACGCTGCAGCAGCTGGGCGGCTGCGCCGGAAACCAGGGGCGTCGAGATGCTGGTGCCGGACAGGATGAAATAGTCGTGTCCGACCCGCAAGTAAGGGTATTCCCGATCCAGCACGGAGCCGGGAGCCCGCAGCGAGACGATCGTCTCGCCCGGCGCTACGAGGTCCGGCTTGCTCCGTCCGCCTCGTGCGGGACCGCGGCTTGAATACCACATCACGCTGTCGTCCGCTTGCCGGATGCTGCGATGATCGTCCACCGCTCCGACCGTGATAGCCGACGGGGCGCTCCCCGGCGACTCGATCGTTCGGCGCCCCGGTCCGCTGTTGCCGGCGGCAATGACGGCGACGAGTCCGGCCCGGACTGCTTTTTCCACCGCCTGGCAAAGAGGGTCGTCGCTGCAGACGGTATTCACCGGGCCGCCCAACGACATGGACAGAATGCGCAGCTTTAACCGTCTCCGGTGAAGGATGCACCACTCGATTCCTTTTATAATCGTGGAGTCGTAGCCGCTCCCTTGCCGATCCAGCACTTTAACTCCGACAATTCCCGCTTCGGGTGCGGGCCCCCTGTATATCCCCTTGCTCTCCCATCCGTTTCCTGCACAGTCGCCGGCGATATGGGTTCCGTGACCGTTATCGTCATACGGCTTTTTTCGCCCATGAATCCAATCCTTGAAAGCCACAATCCGGTTAACCGGCCGGGTCAGATCCGGATGCGGGTATACGCCTGTGTCGATCACCGCAATGTTGATCCCTTTGCCGGTAAGCCCCGTCTTCCTTCGGACGGCCGTTGCGCCGATGGAGGGCGTTGCAATATACAGCGACGTTTTTTTGATCCCGTCCAAATAAATTTTCCCGATCCCATTCCAACTGCACATCCGTTCCAGACACGGCATCGAGACGTTGGACGCCACGGAGCGGATCAGCGGAAGACGCCGGATGATCGGGAGGGGGAGAGAACCTGTATGCTGCTGCAGAGCGTTCAGCCGGGCTGGAGTGACGCGGCGTTTCAATTGGATGATGACTCGGATGGCGGCGGAAGGATTGCCGCTCGCATGGATGTGCCGAACTTTGTTTCTTAAGGGACGATTCATTTTCGACGCATAGGTTTGCAGCCAGCTTGGTCCGTCCATACGGTTGGTTCACCTCTCCGTCATTGTATGCGCGGGCCGCCCTTCAGGCTACGTTCCTACTTTTCTAGGATATAACCTCTTTTCTAGTAAGTAGGTAAAAGAGCGTTTCAGGCAAAGAGTTTCTTGCATTTACTATTAACATCTTAAGAGAAAGTGGTGAACGTAGATGAAGACTGTAAACAAAACAAAAGCTCTTATGCTTAAAAAAGCGCTCTTGCTCAGAAGGGCTAAAGCGGCAGCAACGAAAAAGAAAAGAAGAATCAGACAAACGCTGAACCGGTTCCATGTGTTTGCGGTTAACGCCAATGCAGGCAATTCGCCCAAATCTACTTCCGGCTGGACGGCGGTGTTAACTAGAAACGGTACCACGCTGACAGCGCAATTTGACGATTTCGGAGCCGCCAGATTCGATAACCTCAATACATTAACGAACTTTTCCTATACGCTGCGAATAAGAAATGCGGACAACGAACAGTTATTCCAATCTAACGTGCCGGCCGATCGCGAATTTTATGTCGCCCGATTCTAGTCGTTGGGTTCCGGTCAGCCCTTCAGCGTGACCCGGGACAGGCTTTACCTGGCAGCCACCCGGTCTGCCGACAAAGGATTAATGCCAGCCCCTCCTTCATGGAGGGGCTTTGGTATGATACTATTCTCTGTATATAGCCTAGAAATTAATGGAAGGGTGCGGCGTATGAAGGAGAAAGATGTGATCGGAGCAACCCGCAGCCCTGTCACCATAAACCAAATCATCGAGGATGCCGGACATCTCGGCATAAGCGGGAACGACATGCTGCTGGTACATTCCTCCTTGTCGAGCATTGGCTGGGTTTGCGGCGGGCCGCAGGCGGTCGTTCAAGCGCTGCTGACAGCGGTCGGAGAGGGCGGTACGCTGGTGATGCCTGCGCAGAGCGGCGATTGGAGCGATCCGGCCGAATGGGAAAATCCTCCGGTACCTGAGGCATGGAGGAACGTCATCTACGAGGAATGGCCGGCTTTCGATCCGGCCATAACGCCGACGCGGGGAATGGGGCGGATCGCCGAGCTGTTTCGAACGTTCCCGGGGACGTGCCGGTCGAACCACCCGCAGGTGTCCTTCTGCGCGAATGGCGCTTTTGCGGCTTCGATCGTGGCGGATCATCCGCTGACGCCGCAGTTCGGCCCGGATTCGCCGCTGGGCAAGCTGTACGCTTGGCCTTCGAAAGCGAAAGTGCTCCTGTTTGGAGTAGGTTATGACTCCTGCACAAGTTTCCATCTGGCCGAGACGTTGCTGGAGAGGATGCCGCGAAAATCGATGGGGGCGCCGATTACAGTGAAGGGGCAGCGCGTCTGGCAGCAGTTTGAGGACTATGACTACGATTCCGGCGATTTCGCCGAGATCGGGCGTCGGTTTGACGAACAGGACGAAGTGCGGACCGGCTATATCGGCCGTGCCTATTGCCGGCTTTTCGGGATGAGGGAAGCGGTGGATTATGCGGGGCGCTGGCTGATGGAGAACCGTAAGGTGTAGCAGGGTGCTAGATGTTCAAAGCTGTACATAGGCCGTGCGGATGAATGAGGCAGAAAGCTTAAAGCTGCTACGTGCCATACATGTTGAAGAGACGATGATCGACCGGCCATGGGGGGATAGGGATGGTTGGAACGGCGGTAATGCTCGTACTCGGTTCGGGGTTCCTGCATTCACTTTGGAATCTGTACACGAAGAAAAGTATCGACAAAAATGTGTTCCTCTGGTATTGCCAGCTTGTCGCGATCGTTCTCTTCTTGCCGTGGACGATCCTCGAATGGGACAACAGCCGGCTGTCCGGCGAAGGACTGGTGATCGTGCTGGTCTCGATGGCGCTGCACGGGCTGTACGTCGTACTGCTCGCAGCCGCTTATTCGGCTGGTGATCTGTCGCAGGTATATCCGATCATGAGAGGGACGAGCCCGCTGCTCGTGCCAGTGCTTGGGGTGACGTTGTACGGCGAATCGTTATCGGCCGCGGGCTGGGCGGGGATAGGCTTGATCGTCGTCGGGATTGCGCTGCTGAGCAGCGTCAAGCCGGGGAGAGAAGCTTCGGCACGGGCGCCCGCGCCGTGGAAGGCGCCGCTTCTGGCACTGGCCGTGGGAGTTTGTATCGCCGGTTATATTGCGGTGGATAAGGCGGCTCTGGAGTATGTCCCGGCCGTCGTGCTGAATGAAGCGACCAATATCGGCAACCTGCTGGCTCTGTCATGGGCTGCGCTGCGTTCAGGAAAGATGCGGGAGGAGCTTCAGGCGAATGGGAAGGTGATCCTGCTCGGCGGAGTAATTGCACCCGGAGGGTACTTGCTGTTTCTGTTCGCCTTGTCGATTGCGCCGGTCGCACAGCTTGCTCCCATGAGAGAGATCGGGACCGTATTCGGGACGATCCTGGGGGTCCTGATCCTGCGGGAGCAGCAGGGCGCCAAACGTATCCTAACGTCGCTCCTTATAACACTCGGTGTCATAATGGTCGGAGTATGGGGGTAGGCAGGGCAGGGCGCCTGCGGCTGTGGCGCGAGTTTGCGTCTATAACTCCGTTGGCAGGCCGTGCAGGTACATTTGTTTGCAATCGGTATGGTGAAGGAGCGCGTCCATCGTTTTCGGGTGGGGCGCCTTGTGAAGGAGCGGGTAATCCTTCTCTCCATAATGATCGCGTATGGGAAAGGCCAGCCGCTCTTTGTTCAGGGAAAACTGGGCGTCCACTCCATCCTTATTGCCGCGGGCATCCAGACGAATCCATTTGCCGACGGAGTGGATATAGCAGGCATTTAATGCATGGATCGCATAGCCCGTGTCGGGAGTGTCGCCTAATGTCAAGCGCTGGTAACAGAAGCCGGTAGGTATGCCCCGTCCCCGTAATAAAGCGCACAGCAGATTGGATTTGGCATAACAGATCCCTTCGCGATGCAGAAGAACTTCAGAGGCCGTACGCGTAATGCGCGAGCTTCGGATATCCCACGAATGGGAGATGCCGTCCCGGACAAATTCAAAAGCGGCTTTCACATAGGCGATATCGTCCGGCGAGCGGCCATGCAATTCGGTGATTTTCCCTTGTATCGTCTGGTGGCGGTAGTCGACTTCTTCGGTGTGCCCCAAGTAATCGTCCAGTCGGCTGGACTCCCGGATCAGGTTCATGGCTCATTCCCCCCAAGTACAAAATAGTTGAGAATTATTATGCATTATAATGAATTGTTATTCAACATTTCGTTTGGCGTGACGGCAGTACCGGGCAAACGCAAAGACCGTCTGGATCAAGCTAGACGGCCCTTTCCAATTATTCGCGAACGATCGTTAGTACGGTTAACGTTCCCGGTACAGCAGCGCTCTGACTGCAAACCGGGGCAGAATGAGCTGTCTGCGCCATCTCGAGGGCTGATTGATTAACCGGAATAACCATTCGGCATGCAGATCTTGCCATACTTTGGGGGCGCGCTTTACTTTCCCGCCGATAATATCCAGACTTCCTCCGACACCCATCGCAATTTTGGCGTTCAGACGCGACCGGTAGGTATGAATCCACAATTCGGCTTGCGGAGCTCCCAGCGCCACGATTAAGAAATCGGGGGCCGCGCGGCGGATATCTTCCACAATCTTCTCGTCTTCCTCCGGGGTGAAATAGCCGTGGTGGCGTCCTGCGATTGTAACGTTCGGATACGTCCGGCCGATGGCCTCCGCCGCCTTGAGGCTTGTCTCTTCATCCGCACCGAGTAAGTAAAACGACCAGTTTTTCCGATTCCGGTTCCCGGTCTCGAGCAGCCGAATCAGCAGATCGCAGCCGGTGACCCGTTCCGGAAGATGCCCGCCCTTCACCCGGGACACCAGCACGATTCCGATCCCATCGGCGGTAATCAGCCCGGCTTCATCCACAATCGAACGCAGCCCGGCATCGTGCTGGCATCTCATTACAATTTCCGGGTTTCCCGTAATGACGTGATAGAGGGAAGAGCGATTCTGCTCCACGACCTCGCTAAGCTTGCTTAAAGTTTGGTCCATCGTAAGTTTTGGAAAAGGGATGCCCATAATGTTGGCGACAGGTACCATCGGAGAAACTCCACCTCCAGCTTGTATTCCTTTCATCCTACCATGTTTTGGAGGGAGGGGCCATCCTGGCTGAAGGTTGGGCGGCAG
Organism: Paenibacillus sp. MAH-35; assembly: GCF_058135425.1. Lineage (NCBI taxonomy): Bacteria > Bacillati > Bacillota > Bacilli > Caryophanales > Paenibacillaceae > Paenibacillus > Paenibacillus sp. MAH-35. The sequence continues at coordinate 27,037 of NZ_JBYUPU010000018.1, read as the reverse complement.
GCAGCTGGTTTGTGGTCGATGTTACGCGCCGCGGCCTGTTGGGGTGCGGTGTAATTGGCGGGTTGGGGGGATGCAGCGGCACAGCACACTGCGTGCGGTAAGTATGCGTGGTACGACATGAAGCCGTTGACCGAGGCTGCCGGTGGATGAACGTTGGAGTGGGAATGGGACGCCGGGAGAATAAGGGGTGCTGGCAGCTCTTATTGGAGCGAGTGAGCGAGTTTTCCCGAAAGTAAGAGCGATTACTAGCTCTTATTTGCGTTGTTGGGCCGGGTTTTCAGCGGAAACGGTGAGAATAAGAGTCACAAATGAGGCTGTCGATTCAATGTGGACAACCAAGTGGAAAGGGAAAAGATTACATGGCGAGTTTTGTCTGGAATCCCCTACCTTACAATCCTTATTCAATCAAGGGATTCCGGACAACCTGTTTGAGCAGAAGAAGGTAACTTTTTACTTGGAACGGCCTGCTATCACTTCTACACAATGAATCGACAGTCTTACAAATCGCTCTTATTCCTCGCCGGTATCCCGATATTAAGGAAATAAGAGATACAGATCGCTCTTATGTGCCGGCAAGTCTCTCTTGCGGGATAAGCATGGGGGGGACCATCGTCATGCGATGCCGATCATCGTGCGCCGGGAGCTCGCGCGGTGCGGAAAGGCGGTTGCGTGGTCTGTGTCAGACGAACGTCAGGTAACGGTGGCCGGGGCTGTCCCAAACGGGTTCGCAGGAAACAGAAACGTCCCTGTTTCGAAAACGAAAGGACCTCATATTCCACGGTAAGTCGGAGATAGAGGTCCTTATTCTTAAGGGAAACCGGCTTCAAGCGGGGCTCGAAAATTCGCAAAATGACTGTTGGGACAGCCTGATCTTCGGCCCACCCCGTACCCGTCCCTCCCTGCGCCTATTCGGGTCCCCGTCCCCCACGCTCACGGGCCTGGCCCAGGCGGAGGGATGACTGATGCCCGCCTTACATGGGGTGGCGCTGCAGGAAGTCGAGCATCAGATCGTTCACCAGCACCGGGCTTTCCCGCAGCATATGCGGCCTGTGGCTGCCGCCCGGGATAACCTTATATTGCGAATCGGGTACGAGCGTGCTCAGCCTTCGCAGCTTTTCTTCGGTCGCAAAAGAGTCGTGCTCTCCGGCGATGAACAGAGCTGGGCAGCGGATGCCGCGCAGCTGCTCCTCCGACAGCTGCGGATAGAGCCGCCAATCCCGGGCGCTTACGCGCATAAATTGCTGCCAGTCGCCTCGGTGCGCTTCCTGATGCCGCTCGGTCATCTGCCGGATCGTATCCGTTCGGTTGTTGTCCGCAAGCCACTCCGGCTCGAACTCGTCGGCGCCTGTCGGATCGGCAAAGCCGGCTTGTCCGATCGTAGTCAGCGTAGCGATCCGGTGCGGCGCCTGAACGGCCAAATACAGGCCGACGCTTCCTCCCAGGGAGTAGCCGATCACATGGGCGCGCGGGAGCTCCAGCTTGTCCATGAGCCGGTCGATATCTTCGGCGAGCTGGGGCGTGCTCCATTCCAGACTGCGGCACCGGGTTCTTCCGTGACCGCGGAAGTCGGGGAAGTAGCACGTATACGTCTTCTGGAAATCGAGCATCTGGCTGGCGAACGCAAGAATGCCTCTGGAATACCCGCTGTGCAGGAAAAGGACCGGATCTCCAATCCCCATCTTCTCGTAAAATACGTCCAGATCTTCAACGGCCAAACGCGGCATAAGGACTCGTCCTTTCTACGAATAAATTGCCATCCCAAGATCCATTCTGTCTCGCACTCGTCTGTTAGGGAGTGAAGCGGACAGGAGGGAGTCCCGTCTTCACCGCCAGCCCCCAGCCGAACATACATTCCTGATTGGTCACTTCGGTGCGAACCGTGTTGACGCCTGCCCGCCATTTGACCGGAACCGTCTGATCGGCCCGAATCCGTCCGTCGCTGCCGGGAGGGTCCCACAGCGAAACGCCTTCATACACCAGCGCGTCGTTAACCCACAGCCGGACCCCGTCGCTGAAGCCGAAGGACAACACCGATTCCGCCGCTTCCGGCAGCGTAAACGAGCATTTCGCCTGAACGGCGGTGCCTTTCTCCCCGGCGGCATACAGCCGGTTGAGGTTCAGACAGCCGTTCTCCTCGACCCGGTGCGTCGTCCAGGCTCCTTCGTAAGTCCCGTCTCCGTCCGCAGGGGGCAGATAGGGCTCGGATACGGACCATTCGGTGATATAGGAGTCCCCGGCGAGCCGCCCGATATCCGTCTCCGTTCTTGCGAGTGGCTGAAGCCGGATTTCCTCGACGGTGAAGTTCCGGATATAGCCGGGGAAGTTGCCCCAGAAGCCGACCCGGCCGGCAGCGCGGCCGTGCTGAAGGTTCGTGATGACGAGCTGGGGAGAATCCGTCTCGTTAACGTACACGGAGACGCCGTGAGGCTGTACCTCCAAGGCGAAGCGAATCCATTCGCCCGCCGGGAACGGAGCGAACGCCTGATAGGCGGGGCCCTGATAAATTTGCCAAGTGCTGGAGCCGTTCATAATCGGGTCGTATTGGATGTCTCCCGGGCTCGTCTCCTGACCCGGCGAGATGTACACCAATTCGTAATTACCGATATCGCGCGCGCCGAAAGCTAGGCCGATAAATCCGTACGGGCCGGGAGAAGCGACCTCGGCTTCGATCCGGTAGCTATCGAAGGAAATCTCGTCGCGAAGCAGCACGGGTATCGTATGAAAGCCTTCCAGATACGTCGCCTCCCGGCCTGCCCATGTCCCCGGACGAGCTCCGGCTTCCGCATAATCGAAATCGCCGATCTCGCCGGTCAAATCCCACTGTTTTCTTGTCATAGACGGACATCCTCCATATCACACAAGTTATGTAATCGGGAAGCTTACATTTTGCAGCCCTTGATACACATTGCCCCAGCTCGCCGTAAATTGCAGAATTGTATAGTCGGGGTCGGTCACTCCTTGCGGGTAGTAAGCCTTCCAGCCTTGGCGCCACAGCTGCTGCTTCAGCTCCGGGTCGTCCGCGATCTCCATCGTACCGCTTAACATCAGGCCGCAAAAAACGTCCGGGTCAAAGAAATAAAGGCACGATTTCGGATCTTGCCTAAACTGGCTCACCCTTCTGGAGGACGTGTTGGTACTGAAATAGACGTGACGCAGCCCGTCTGCCCGGATTTTGAACATCGCCTTAATATGGGGGTGTCCGTCCCCGCCATTCGAACCGACCATGGCGATCTCGGAGAGGGACAGCAGGTCCTGCGCTTTCCGTATGCCTTCTTCCGCGCTTAAGGGGGTTAGTCCGTCTGCGACGAGCCGGTTAGCCGCCTCCATGCCTTTATCGATCGCGCTGCCGCTCATAATGGAATCATCCTCCGGTGTTTAAGATTCGGCTTCGTTGTTCTCGAGATTGTGAAAAATACGCAAGAGGTAATCTTCGAATAAGTCGATCTCCGCCTCCGAAAATCCTTCGTAATACAAGCCGGTCATCTCGGCCGATACGTCCTCGTAGGCTTGCTTCATCCGTTTGTTCTCGTCCGTCAGCCGGATTAATACTTTCCGGCGGTCGTCTTCCGGAAATACCCGGATCAGATGGCCGCTTTCCTCGAGCTTGTCCAGCATGCGCGTCAGCGTTGATTTGCCTAGGGAGGTCCGTTTGGCGAGCTCCTGGATCGGGATGTCGTCTTTTTGCCATAACGCGAACAGAATGCGTCCCTGAGCCGGATTAATGTCGGTGATGCGGTATTGCTTCAGTTTTTTGGCGAATACGCGGCCCGAGATTTGATGGACCTTCGAAAGTAAAAAACCGCCTTGGCGAGTGCTGCTCATCCTATATTCATCCTTGTATTTCCATTTTTATTTTAATTGTATATATAATAGTTGTATATAGAACTATTGTCAAGGAGTAAAAATGAGCAGCGGTTCGGGCGGGAGTGGAAGTAGGAGGAGGGGGAACAGTGGTGGAGCGGGTGGCGCCAGTACAAGACAGCACAAGCCGGTACAAGCTGGGTAGCTGCCCGAGCCATGCGGCGGTTTGGAGCCAAGCATCCATAACGTGTTTATTTCTAAATAGCAGTAAGGTATACTCTCCTCATACCGACAGAGTAATTAGCAGGAGGGAACAGACGGATGGAAGCAGTCATTTTCAATCAGATCGCCTTAAACCGTAGCCGTACGCTCGAGATCGCGGGAGAGCTGGCGGAATCGTTCGCGGATGTAGTGCCGCACGGGTTCAACAACAATATCCGCTGGCATCTGGGACATATTGTGACGACACAGGAGAGGCTCGCGTACCGGCTGATCGGAGAGAAGCTGGAGCTTCCGGAGGAGCTGATGAGCTTGTTCCTGAATGGAACGAAGCCCGCAGACTGGCAGACGGCGCCGCCGGATATTCCGACCTTGAAACGTTTGCTTCAACAACAGCCCGATCGTATCCGCGAGCGGCTGGAGGGTCGGCTGGACGAGCCACTAACCGTACCGTTTAAGCAATTGGCGACGCTGAAGGAAGCGCTCATCTTCAGCATCGGGCATGAAGCGACTCACGCCGGTTATATGCTGGCCTTGAAGCGGGCGGTCCAAGCTCAGCTGTAACGGAACGAACGATTCGCCAGCAGCCGGACCGAACAACAAAGCCCGGACGGAGGACAGCTTGTCTCCGTTCGGGCTTTTGTCATGCAGATACGAATTTCGAGGCGGCCGATTACTTCCAAGGAAGCAGACGGTTCTCCAGCCATTGCAGGCCACGGTTGAACAGCAGGCCGAGCAGCGACAGCACAACGACGCCGACCATCAGCTTGGTCGTGATCATCAGGTTGCCGTAGTGAAGAATCATCGAACCGATCCCCTGGCTGGCGGCGATCATCTCCGCAGCGACCAGCAGCAGGAGCGAGGTGCCGGCGGCCAGCTTCAAGCCTGCGAAAATAACGGGCAGCGAGCCCGGCAGCAACACCTTGCGGATGACGCTCATATGCCCCGAGCCGAAGCTGACGGCCGCTTTGATGAGCGCGGGGTCGACATTTTTTACGCCGGAATACGTGTTGATCACAACCGGGAAGAAGACGCCCAGCGCGATAATCGTCACTTTCGGCAGCTCGCCGATGCCGAGCCATAACACGATCAGCGGCAGCAGGGCGATTTTCGGAATCGGGTACAGCGAGTACAGAATCGGAGTGCCGAGCGCCTCCGCCCAGCGGGAAAAGCCGAGCGCGAGCCCGATCATGATCCCGACCGACGCGCCCAGCACATAACCGAGCACGATCCGGTACAAGCTCGTTCCGATGCCCTGCAGCAGCTCGCCCTTCGAAAGCAGCTCCCAGCCGGCCGCCAGAATGCTCGTCGGCGAAGGCAGGAACAGGGGAGATACCCAGCCGAGCCGGCAGACAAGCTCCCAGATCAGCAGCAGCGCGGCGATTCCGATCACCGAGGCGTAGCCCGGCACTTTCGCTTCGAGAAATGCGACCCGGTTTTTGATATGTTTCTTGCTAATGTCCGCCACCGGTTTAAACCTCCTTAAGCGCGTCCTGGGCGTCGTGCCGGATCAGGTTCCAGATCTGCTTGACGTAGTCGTCGAACCGGTTGCGCAGCTGTTCGTTGTCCCGTCCGATTTTGGGCATATCAATCGGAATGATCTCTTTGATGGCGCCGGGATGGCGGGACAGTACGATGACGCGGTCCGCCAGATAGACGGCTTCCTGAATATTATGAGTTACGTATAAAGTGCTTTGCTTCGTCCGGTTCCAGATCGTGAGCAGCTCTTCCTGCATCAGCGTCCGGGTCTGCGCGTCCAGGGCGGAGAACGGCTCGTCCATCAGCAGCAGATTCGGCTCGATGGCCAGCGCCCTGGCGATCCCGGCACGCTGGCGCATCCCGCCGGACAGCTGCTTCGGGTACGCTTGCTCGAAGCCGGTCAGTCCGACCATATCGATATAGTGCTGACCTTTTTCCTTCATATCCGTCTTGCTCATGCCGAGCTCCTGCAGCCCGTATACGACGTTCTCATACACGGTGCGCCAAGGGAACAAGGCGATCTCCTGAAAGACGATGCCAAGCCGCGGGTCGCTCTGCTCGGCGGACAAGCCTTCGAAATAAACGCTGCCTTCGGTCGGTGACAGCAGGCCCCCTACGATATTCAGCAGCGTGGACTTGCCGCAGCCGCTCGGGCCGACCAGGACGACGAATTCCTCCTGGTGAATCGCGAAGTCGATCTTGCTCAGAGCGGTGACCTCACGGCCCTTTTTGTCCCGAAATGTTTTGGTAACTCCGTCGATCACGACTCTCATGCGTTTCTCACTTCCTTACGGCTTTTAATGCTTCTTCCAGAAACTCGTTGTTGACGATTTTGGCAGGGTCGATAGAGCCTTGAACCATCTTGTTGGCCGCATACCAGTCGAGCTGGGTTTTAATGTCTTCGGTCAGCAGCTTCCCGTCCCGGTCCATGTAAGGAAGGCCGAGCTTGATGTTGTCTTTCGGCTGGTCCGTATATTTGGCGATGACGTCGATGACCTCATCGTAGTTGGCGCCCGGTACAAGCTTTCCGTCCTTCTTTACCAGAACGGCGTCGTAATAGTAATTCGCTGCTTTGATATATACTTTCATAAAACGAATGGCAGCGTCGCGGTTGTCAGCCAGCTTCGGAGAGAAGAAAATACCGGAAGTCTGGTATTCCATCTCGTCGCCGATCTGAGAAATGACTTTGCCGTAGCCTTCTTTGACGACCGCAGTAATATTCGGCTCGTTCAACAGGACGGCGTCCACCTGCTTGCTCTGCAGCGTTTCCATCATGGCGCTTACTTTGCCGAGCGGCACGAGCTCGACATCGCTAAGCGACAGGCCGTGCTTTTCCAGCAGGCGTCCGGCCATATAGTGGAACGTGGAGCCGGTTTGCGTAATGCCGATTTTTTTGCCTTTCAGCTCGGCGACCGACTTGATTCCGGAATCGCTGTGAACGAGTAAAGCGGAAGAGGAATAGCCGGGCTGCTCCCTTCCTTTATCGGCCACGATCAGCAGCTTCTGTCCGCCTGCGATCATGTTGTACAAGCTGGCGGTAATGCCCGTCGCACCGACATCGACGCTTCCGGATGCGGTCGCTACGGCGATCGGCTGAGCCGCGTCAAACCATTTGGCGTTAACCGTAATGCCTTCTTCTGCGAAGAACCCTTTCTCCATAGCAATAAACAGCGGCGCCGAGCTGGTCAGCTTCAGCATGCCGATATCCAGTGTAACGGGAGCGGCTGCGGCCGGGCTTTCCGATCCCTGGCTTTTGTCTTTGCTGCCGCAGGCGGAAAGGATGCCGACCATTGCGAGCAGGACGGCGAGCAGAATCGGGGTGAATCTTGTTTTCATGATGTGACCTCCAAGATGCGTTGTGTGATGAAGAAAACCACCTACATACTTCGACAAAATAAGACATATTCCTTTTTTGGCGAAAAGGAAAGTTTAACCCCGCTAACGCGCTAAAGTGAAACGTAGTAATCGTTGTAATGATTGCCCTCGAAGCCCTTTTCTGGCTAAAGGGCATAAACGTATACTCTGTTTTTAACTCCATATATGGATTATAAAGGGTGATAAAAATGTCGAAAAATTACTAATAGTAGCTAATATTTACTATATAGTGGGAGTAAAATTGAAAGGAGTGTAATGATCTCCCCGCAGCGAAATATCCGGTTTCGATCTGGCATATTTTAACCTTGGGGGAAACGTTTCATACCCTTTGTGTTCTGCTAGTCCGGCGACATATAATAGGAGGAAGCACGCAGTACTTTTGTAATCGTTTATCGGGGGAACGACAAGAAACGACAATGCATTCGACAACGCGACGAACGGGAGAGATTCATGCATACGATTAAAATTGTTACCGATTCCACGACAGATTTGCCCAAGGAACTGCTCGAGCAATTTCGGATCGAGGTCATTCCTCTGCAGGTGGATATTGACGGAGAGAGTTACTTGGACAATGTCACGATATCGCCGCTTTCGTTCATAGACCGGATGAGGGAAGCGAAGGAATTGCCGAAAACGTCGCAGCCTGCGGTCGGAGTTTTTTTGGAATCGTATAACCGGCTCGGCGCGGACGGGGATCTGATCTTGTCCGTTCATATGTCCAGCGGGATGAGCGGGACGTACCAGGCGGCCTGCATGGCTGCGGAGATGACAACCAGTCATGTGCAGGTAGTCGATTCCCAGATGATCTCGCAAGCGCTCGGCTTTCAGGTGATAGAGGCTGCGCGAATGGCGGACGAAGGGCTTGCGGTGTCGTCGATCGTGGACCGGCTGAAGCATGTTCTCGAACGGACGACACTGTTCGTAGTGGTCGATACGCTCGAGTATTTGGTCAAGGGCGGCAGAATCGGCAAAGCGACCGGCTGGATCGGCACGCTGCTGAATATTAAGCCGATATCCAGACTGCAGAACGGCGTAGTCACTCCGGTTGCGAGAGTAAGGTCGTTCTCTCATGTCGTCAAAACGCTGATGGACCATTTTGAAGAGGATACGAAAGGTAAAGTGATCCGGGGGATCGGGATCTCGCACGCCGACAACATGTCGATCGCGGAGAAGCTGCGCCAGAAGATCGAGCTGATTACGAGCGTGCCCGTCCGAATCTGTCCGGCTACCCCTGTTATCACGGCGCATACGGGACCCGGGGCGATCGGTTTTATGTATTACGCGGAATAAGGACTAGGTAGAGCTGGACCGGCCTTGGCGTTTATAGACCCGCTTGGCTACAACTGGACGGTTTTTCGCAAGAAACGCTGAATAGGATTGGGTTCGGAGTCCCTGCTCCAAAGTTTCCGCCCGATGAAAGACTCCTTTAACTTGTTAAAGCCGCCTTTACAACGTCCGTCGGTCCTTATATAATTAGCCCAACCTGTTGAGGAGGCTAGACCGATGAACGTTAACTTCCAAAGCTTAGCCCAATCGTATATCCACAGCCATCATCACAGTTAGGCGTTTGTATTGCGGTCTTCGCGTCCGCAGGTACAAGCGCCTATTGGCGTTATACCTGCGGACTTGCTAGAGAGAGTCATGCGGGTATTTTTTTACCTGCATGGCTCTTTTTGTTTGTCGCAAAAAACGATCTCCGAGGGAGGAAATTACGATGTCCACGATGATTTTTAATTTGCCGCAAGATCAGGAAAAGCTGGATGAACGGTTCAGATCGCATAACAAGCTGTTTGACCGCGAGGTGCTGACGGGAGTGCTGGCGATTTTCGACGAGGTGGCCCGGAGCGGGGACGAGGGCATAAGAAGTGCGACCCGGAAGTTCGATCAGGTGGAGCTGGACCGGCTGGAGCTCACGGCAACCTACACGGAGGCCTGCATAAACGGATTGCCGCCTTCCCTGCGTTCGGCGATCGGACTGGCGATTCGCCATGTGCACGAGGTGAATACGGAGATGCTGCCCCGTTCCTGGGAGAAAGAGATTCGGCCGGGTACCGTAGTCGGGGAGATCGTGCGACCGCTCGATTCGGTCGGAATCTGGATTCCGGCGAGAAAAGGGCCGCTACTCTCGACCGCCATCATGCTCGTCGTTGCCGCCAAAGCCGCCGGAGTGCCAACGATCGTAGTCGGAATGCCGCCTCTGAAGGACGGCACCGGCGACCCGGGGACGGTAGCCGCTGCCAAGCTGGCGGGAGCGGACCGGATTATCATCGGCAACGGCGTCGCGATCATCGCCGCATTCGCGCAAGGGACGGAGTCGGTGCCCGAGGTGGACGGCATCTTCGGCCCCGGTCCCGGGGGGATCGCAGCCGCGATGAGTGCGGCCTTGATGTACGGCAAGAAGGCCGCGCTCGGACTCGGCCCGACCGAATGCGCGATTATTGCGGACGGAAGCGCCGATCCGGAGAGAGCCGCTTACGACTTGATCAATGAAGCGGAGCACGGCCCGGACTCGTCCGCCGTTCTCGTCACCACTTCCGCCGCCTTGGCCCGTCAGGTCGAAGAGCGGCTCGGGATCTGTATCGGGGGCATGCCGGAGGACAGACGCCGCTATTTGCAGCAGGTGTTCGGTCCGGACGGGAAAGGAGCCATCGTCGTCACGCCAACGATTGAGGAAGCCTGCGATTGTATCAACGGGTTCGCGCCGGAGCATCTGATGGTGGTAGGCGAACCGCAGACGGAGCAGCGCGTAATTGAGCTCGTCCGCCATGCGGGCGAGGTTCTGATCGGCGGCTATACGCCGTTCTCCGCCGGGAACTATGCGATCGGCATTACGGCCGTGCTGCCGACGAACGGGTTTGCCAAGGCGTTCTCGGGCGTCACGTGCAAAGATATGGTGAAAGTGTCGACGACCGGGCGGCTGACCCCGGAAGCGCTTCGGGAACTGGCGCCGGTAATTCGGGAGATGAGCGGCTACGAGCAGCTGCCGGGTCATAGGAAGGCGGCGGATATCCGGCTGGGAACGGAGCCGGCGGATCACAATGGAGGCGGTTAACGGAACCGGCGCTTGATCGGGCTGGCCGGCTACTGCACAAAATCCAACGGGCTTTATTTCGAATCGATTCTTCTATAGAAAAAGGACCTCACACCTCCACTTTGCCGTGGACTTGGGGTCCTTACCATTTGCCGCAGGTTTGACCGCTAAAACAACCGATTTTCAGGAATTTTATATGAAATGTAAGAAGTGTGTAAGTTTTTGTCGAGAGATGTTAGATATAATGATTTTAGGGGTACATACAGGTTAAAAGACGGGGGCACACCAGTAGGTAAATAATGCTCATTTATTATTCCATTAAGTTATGTTCAAATCAATAGTAAGGAATTGATATCTTTAGTAATCTTATTGTAAGAAGCTGAAGCGGGATGTAAGGAAGTGCTGCCGTGAGAAAAAAGAGTTTGCTGCTGATCGGCGTTCTCGCAGGGTTGACGCTGTTATTGATTGTTAAACAAACGGGCGGCCCCGCCGCCCCGCCGCAGCTTTCCTTGCCGGAGGACCCTGCGTATGGAGCCCGGGCGAACGTTCAGAAGGAGCGGGGCGAGCTGGAGACGTTTGTTCAGACCCGGCTGGCCGGGGAGCACGGGGTGTACACCAACTATCTGGATACCGACCAGTCCCGGGAACTGGCGACCGGGCACGAAGTGCTCAGCGAGTCGGCTTCCCTCCGGATGAGAATCAGCGTCCTTGCGAAGGACAAGCCGTCTTTCGACAACGAGTGGGCGCTTGCGAAGCGGACCTTCGATCTGCAGAAAGGGTTCAGCTACCGGTACAGCCCCAAGCAGCAGAAAAGCTATCCGATGAATGCCGCCGTTGACGACCTCCGGATGATCCGGGCGCTCTACGAGGCGGGACAAGCGTTCGGGGACGGTTCGTATACGAAGGAAGCGAACCGGTACGGGGAACGGTTTTATCAATACAATGTCAAGGACGGCCGGCTCTACGACTTCTATGACGAGAAGTACAACACGACCAACTCGTTCGTCACGTTGTGTTATGCGGATCTCAGAACGCTGCAACTGCTTCCGGCTCCGTCCAAAGCCCGGCAGACGCTGCTGTCCAACATGCAGACCATCGTTCAGGACGGATATTTAGGCGACGAGTTTCCGTTCTATGAAACCCGGTACCACTACGATCGAAGCGCGTATTCCTCCGGGAATATCAACACGGTGGAGTCGCTGCTGACGATTCTGCATCTGGCCGAGGTGAAGGAGGCGAAGCCGGCGAGCATCCGCTACCTGAAGGAGCATGTGAAGGCGGGAACGTTGTTCGGCCAATATACGAGAGCAGGCGAACCGGCCAATTCCATCCGGTCGACCGCGATTTATGCCCTGACGGCGATGATCGGCTCCGAGACCGGAGATTATCCGCTGTATCTGGACAGCATCGGGCGGATGAATGCGTTTCAGGTCAAGCAGCAAGACAGTCCGCTGTACGGGGGCTTTGGAGACGTACATACGAATCAAGCGTACTCGTTCGATAACCTGATGGCGCTGCTCGCTTACTCGTATTAAAGAAATGAAGGTGAACCCAGGTGACAGACAAGGGGATAGCTAAATGGATTCGCAGCGGACTCGCACGGGCCGGCCGATATATATCGCCGGCCTCGTTAGCCGCCATCGGGGTTCTGCTCGTAACGGCAATAGCTTTGTTCGTCCCTCCCTACGTCGGAATGGCGGATAACGGAGACTTTTTCCGAAGCATCTACAGCACCGGCCTGTACTTCAGCGAACCGGGGTATGACGGTTTGCGGTTCGGGCATTTCGTCAAGCAATATGGTATCTTTCAATATTTCAACGAAAACGGCTCGACGATCGCCTCGTCCCAGACTTTGTTTATTAAAGCCGCGATTGGGCTGAATCAGCTGCTGTTTGATCCGGTCGTTTTCGATATCCGTTTTCAGGCAGCGATCTTCACGTTGCTGCTGACGGCAGCCATCTACTTGCTGGTGGAGGCCATTACTTGGGGAGTGCCGAAGAAGCTCGGCTACCTCATCGCGGCGATCGCGATATTCATCTTCGGCGACACCGGGTACACGGCGTATTTTAATTCGTTTTACGGCGAAAGCATCGTGTTCGTCATGGTGCTGCTCCTGTCGGCGTCCTGGCTGCTGATGTACCGGAGGCGGTATAACGACTACGCCATGCTGGCGCTGTTCGTTGTCAGCGCGCTGATTCTCACGACCTCGAAGCAGCAGAATGCGCCCGTCGGCGTAATCGTCGCGGTGATGGGAATCAGCCTGTTGTGGATGCGCAAAGGCAAATCGTTCCGGATCTGGACCGCCGGGTCGCTCGTCCTGATGTTCGTGACCGGCCTTGCCACGTATGTGATGATCTCCAAGGAGTTCGTCAACATCAACCAGTATCACGCGATGACCCGCGGCGTTCTGATGCAGTCGGAGAATCCCGAGGAGACGCTAAGGAAGTTCGATATCGACGAGCAGTATGCGCTGCTCAAAGGAACGATCTACTACGAGCCGTTCGCCACGATCGACGTCAACTCGGCGGAGCTTGAGCGGCAGTTTTACAGCAAGTACAGCTTCGTATCGATTCTGCAGTATTACGCCACTCACCCGGACAAGCTCGGATCGATATTGAACATAGCGGCCAAGGACGCGTTCTCGATCCGGCCGCAGGCGATGGGCAATTACGAAGCTTCGGCCGGCAAGCCGTTCGGAGCGCACACCCCGTTTTTCTCCTTGTACAGCTGGCTGAAGATGAAGCTGGCGCCCAAGACGTTCGGTTTTATCGTCATCTGGATCGCCGTCGTAACAGGGCTGTACATGCCTTCCTTCGTCGCCGCGGTAAGAGCGCGCGACTTCAGACAAGCGCAGAGGCTGATCATGATCGTGACGATGATGCTGATCGGGCTGGCTGGCGTTCTTGTCTCGATTATCGGGGCGGGGGATGCGGATCTGGCGAAGCACCAATTTCTGTTTACGGCGGCGTTTGACGTCGTGACCTATATAATCGCGGCGGATCTGATCAGCCGGAGGTTGTTCCGCGATGCGCCGGCGACGATCGCACGGAAGGCGCCATATGCGTCCGGAGGCAAGGGGGTGACGCCGTTTGCTGCGCCATAAAGCGTTCAAGCCCGGCCTGCTGCTGACCGTGGTACTGCTTGTATGCTTCTGCTCGGGTCGGTGGCAGCCGGCTTCGGCCGCAGCCGCCGCCGAGCGTCAGCCGGATAACGTGCTGCTGCTGTACGACAGCTTGGCGAAAGGCACGTCCCGGGAAGGAAATGTGGCGGTCTTGCAGCAGCAGCTGGCGGCATACCGGGTACAGGTTACGACGATGAGTCTGGACCGTTACCGGCAAGGGACGATGCAATCTTACGGGAAAGTGATTACCGTGATTAACGCTGCCGATCTGAATATTGCAAACGAGGCCTACAAGACCGATCTCGCTGCTTATCCGGGCGAGTATATGCATATCGGAGGCAACCTGCCGGGACGGATCGCGGATATCGGACAAGGAGTCCTGACGCGGACGGACGGTCGATCGGTCCGGCTGGAAGCGGGCAAAATCAGCCAGTCCACTATCCATCCCGGACCCTTGACGTTGATTGCGGGACCGGAGAGCGGAATATACGGCACGATCACCGTGGAGGGAAGCGCCGAACGATTTCCTTACGGCGTCCGCGAAGGGCGGAATACGTACCTTCCTTTTATGGAGAAAGGCAATCTCAGCGAGCTGGCCGCAGCGCACGTTCTGAAGCGGTGGCTGCAGGTGGAGACGGCGGGGCGCACGTATGCGGTGATTAAAGACATTACCCCGTTCTCCGATTTCAAGCTGCTGGAGGCTGTCACCGACCGGCTGTACGAGGCGGGGATACCGTTTGCGGGCAGCATACGTCCCGTGATCAGCAATACCGACTACCCGGCTATGAAACGGTATGTCGAAGCGCTCAAGTACGTACAGTCGCGCAACGGCGCTATTCTGATCCAGGCCCCGGTCGTCCTGGACGGCGTCAGCCGGAGCGGGCAGCTGCTGCGCAAAAGGATGGAGGATTTCATCGCCGTCCTTGCCGGGTATCAAGTGGCCCCGCTCGGCATAGGCGCCGAGCTGTATTGGTCGTATGACAAGGCTTATGCGGAGGGAGGAATGGGGTTCTTCAGCTCCGCAGTATTGTTCCCGGACGAGAAGCCTCTTCCGATCGAGCCGGCGGATACGTCCAAGGCGTTCTCCTCAGCCTTATACAGCATGACGGTCAGAGATCTCAGGCGGATGGAAAGGTACGGCGGAGCGATACCGGCATTCCCGATGGATACGGCCGTCACGATCGCTTTCACTGACGACGAGCGTCAGCTGGCGTCGGCCGTTCAGACGCTGATCGATTCGAGAATTCCGTTCGCCGACTACAGGGACGGCCGTCATGAGGTTCGTACGGACGCCCATCGCATCGCTTCGGAAGACGGAGTGATTACGATAGACGGAAACCGGCTGCAGGCGGACTACGCTCCATCCATCGTCAGCGAAGACTACAAATATCAGGAAGAAACCCGCAAAAGCTTTACGCGCATGTTTCAGGTGCAGAACCGCTTCTTTATTGTCGTGATCGGCGCGGCTCTGATCGTATTCGGCGTTTTCCTGGTGGCGGGCCGCCGGTTGTATAAACGAAAATTTATGAAATAAGGAGACTCGCATGACGCTTCCCGACGTCTTGATGGTTATCGCCGTCATCTGTATCTGGTCCTTGCTTCTAGTCAACGTGGTCCTTATTATTGCCGGATATTTGTATTACATCGAGGGCGAGAACAAGCCGGTGCCGGACATCCGGGGCGAGGCCCCGTTCGTGACGATTATGGTGCCGGCACATAATGAAGGGAAAGTGATAGGCAAAACGGTCGAGTCGCTGCTCGCCCTCGATTATCCGCACGAACGGTACGAGATTATCGTCATTAACGATAATTCATCCGACCGCAGCGCCGAGCTGCTGGCCGGAATTCAGGCCAAGTATCCGGGCCGCAATCTGATCGTGATCAATACCGATTCGGTTACCGGCGGCAAAGGAAAGTCGAACGCGCTGAATATCGGCTTCGCTCAAAGCAAAGGCGAGCTGATCGCCATCTACGATGCGGACAATACGCCCGAGAAAACGGCACTGCGCTATCTCGTCGCCGAGATTACGAACGATTCGTCGCTCGGCGCGGTCATCGGCAAGTTCCGCACCCGCAACCGGGACGTCAACCTGCTGACCCGTTTCATTAATATCGAGACGCTTTCGTTCCAGTGGATGGCTCAGGCGGGGCGGTGGAAATTGTTCAAGCTGTGCACCATACCCGGCACCAACTTTATTATGCGGCGGCATATTGTCGAGACGATCGGGGGCTGGGACGTCAAAGCGATCGCCGAGGATACCGAGATCAGCTTCCGGATCTACATGATGGGCTACAAGATCAAATTCCAGCCGCGTGCCGTCACCTGGGAGCAGGAGCCGCAGACCGTCAAAGTCTGGTTCAAGCAGCGCACCCGATGGGCGAAAGGGAATATCTACGTTATCGTCAAATATTGCAAGCTGCTGTTCCATCCTTCGGCCAAAACGATCCGGTTCGACATCCTGTATTACTTATCGATCTACTTCCTGCTGCTGATCTCGCTGGTCACGTCCGACCTGCTGCTGATCCTCCATGCGCTCGGTTACGTATATACGACCATTGCGGGCTTGAGCACCTTCCTGTGGCTGCTCGCCATCGTTCTGTTCGTAGTCGGAATCTACGTTACGCTCACGACCGAAAAAGGAGAAATGAACGTCTCCAACCTGTGGATCATCTTGCTGATGTACGTTTCGTACTGTCAAATGTGGCTCGTGGTCGTCGCTTACGGGATGTACCACTACATCCGGGACGTCGTCGGAGCGCGGGAAGTCAAGTGGTACAAAACCGAAAGGTTCTAATCAAACGCCGGCGATTCCAGGCGGTAGCTTCAAAACTGATAACGGGAGAAGGCCACTATCATGAAAAAAACGATCGCACTCCTCACGCTCCTCTCCTTCTGCCTCCTGTCGGCCGGGCAGGCGGCGTCGGCCGCCCCGGACCCGGACGGGACGCGGCTGCTGCAAACGGTATTTACCGACAACGAGACCAGCCTTACGGGCATGAGGAGCTCCAAACAAAAGCTGTTCCAGATCCCGGACTATTGGAACGTGCAGGAAGTGAATCTGAAACTCGATTACGTCGTCACGCCGCTGGCGAAGGAACTGATATCCAGCGTTACGTTGTGGATTAACGGCAAGCCGTTCCATTCGTTCCGGCCGGGAACCGGGGAGAAGGGCTTGCAGCAGCTGACGATCGCCGTTCCGAAGGAGTGGCTGAAGCAGGGCGACAATACGATCGAGATTCAAGGTTATGTCCGGACGGAGGACCAGCAGGCTTGCTCGATTGTCGAGGCGCCGGACCAATGGCTGCAGCTGCACAACACGTCCAGCATCGACGTACGCTATACGAGCCTGCCTATGGAAGGGACGATCGCCGATTTCGCCAAACGGTTCGCCGGTCCGGACACCGTCTATGCGGGCGGCAGCGTCATCACCGTACCCGACCGCAGCGAGACGGCCGAGCTTGAAGCGGCTGTGCACGTCCTATCCGGATTCGCCAAGCTGAATTCGTGGGACGACAAGGACATTCCGCTGTTTCCATACAGCGCGGAAGCCTTGAAGGAGAAAGAACTCGTCGTGCTGGTCGGCTTGTACGACCGGCTGCCGGAGGAGATCCGGAGCCTTATCGGCTCCGAAGAGATGAGCGGCAAGGCGTGGCTCCGGCTTCTGAATCAGGAGGGCCAGCCGATGCTGGTCGTCACTTCCCAGAATGCGGAGCTGCTGAAAAAAGCGGCCCGGCTGACGGCGAATCCCGAGCTGATGAGCCAGATCGCGGGCGAGGCCAAGGCGGTGGACGAGAGCACGGACGTCTCTACGCCGGCGGTTTCCTTCAGCTCCCGGGTCAGCTTCACCGAGAACGGGGACGAGCTGAAAGGGCCGCACCATCAGGAGCGGTCCTACTACATCAACCTGCCCGCGAACCGCTCGATTGCCGATAGCGGACGGATCAGCCTGGATTACCGCTATTCGCAAAACCTCGACTTCAACCGCTCGCTGGTCACCGTATCGATCAACGATACGCCGATCGGAAGCAAGAAGCTGACCAAAGAAATGGCGAACGGCGACCGCGCGACCTTTGCCATCCCGACCGATCTGAAAGTATCCGGCAACTTCGCGGTTACCGTCGGATTTGATCTGGAGATGATCGACGCGGCTTGTACGCAGAACGAGGAGCAGACGCCGTGGGCGTACATTTCGAACGAATCGATGATCGATTTCAAGACGAAGGACCGGACCGAGCTGCTGTTCAACCACTATCCGTATCCGTTTCTTCGCGACGGCGCCTACAATCAAGTTGCGGTCGTGCTTCCTCAGGAGCGCGATGCGTATACGTACCGGACGTTCTCCAATTTGTTCAATCTGCTCGGGCGTTACGCCGTGGCCAATACCGGGGACGTCAAAGTATATCCGGATACGGCCCAGGAGAGCGAGCTGAAGGACCGCAACATTATCGCCATCGGGACGTATCAGGACAATAAATGGATTCGCGACCAGAACAAGAACCTGTACTTTCAGTACGACGACAAAGGGACGGCGATCCGGTCCAACGAGAAAAAAAGCATCGATTCCGAATACGGCGCACGGATCGGCACGCTGCAGCTTCTTCCTTCTCCGTTCTCCTCCAGCACCGGAATGCTGGCCGTAACGGGAGCCCGCTCGGAAAGCTACTATCTGGCGTCCAAGCTGCTTGCGACGGAGAAAGCGAAGTGGAGCGTGTACGGCGACGGGGTGACGGCCGACAAGGACGGCAACGTAAATGCGTACCGATTCAAAAAGCAAGCCGGAGAAAAAACAGATTCGGTTATTGCCGATATAGCCAAACGAAGTGATGTGCTGGGCTTCTTGGCGGCGGTAGGGCTGGCTGCCTGTCTCGCGCTCGTCTCGCTCGTGCTGCTCATCCGCAAATACCGGAAGAAATGAGGCCGAAGACGATGAATTTGAATCGCAACAGCTTGGTGTCGGACGTCGCTTTCCTGGTTTTTCTGGGGCTGTGCATGATTTGCGTGACGTTTACGGCGGGGAACCCGAATGCGTATTTTCAAAACCTGATCCTGCTGAACCTGACGTTCTTTTTTGCCATCGTCACTTATTTTACGACGGTTACGACAGGGCTTGTCCTTAACGTGATCTTCATCTTCGGCTACGGGGCCTATATCATGTACGAGACCGTATCGAAAGGCGAAACGATCGGGGCCGGCACGTATTTCTGGCTGCTGGTCACGCCGCTTCTGACGATCGTAACCTGGTTGTTTACGTCGGGGACCCGGCGGCTGCAAACCGAGAACGCGGAGCTGCAGAAGCAGAAAGCCAGACTGGCCACCCTCGACGAAAATACCGATCTGAAAAACACGATCTCGTTCACCAAAGACGTCACCGTGTTCGCCGGCATCTCGACCCGGTACCAGATTCCGCTTACACTGCTCGTGCTGAAGGTCAAGTACTGGAAGGAACTGAGGCGTATGATCGGGGAAGACCAGTTGGCCGAGGCGATCATCGACTTGTCCAGAATCAGTCAGGCCAGCATCCGCACGAACGACTCGCTTTATTTGCTCGACCGGGGAGAGGCTACGTGGGGACTGCTGCTTTTTACCGACCAGGAGGGAGCGAAGGTGGTCATGGACCGGATTCGCCACAGTCTGGTGGAGTTTAACTCCAACCGGTTCTCCGCCAAATACAAGGTGGAGCTGGGGCTGAAGATGGGTGCCCTGGAGTATAACGCCGAGACGATCGAGTCGCCGCTCGACTTTATCGCCCAAGCGAAAAGACAGCTGGAGTACGATGTATAGCTTCGTTTTGTGCGACAGACGAAAGCGCGCCGGCAAGGCGCGGATAAGGGCCTGCGCTTCCTTAAGGGAAGAGTGGGCTTGTTTTATGGCCAGAGAGTATATCGTGGGAGTGGCTCTACATCTCGGTAAAGGCCAGCGTCAAAATACGCCAGTAGGCGTACAACCAGACTCTAACGGACATGGTGGAGGCTATTTCGCTAAAAAACAGTGTTTTAGAATGTAACGGTCACCACAGCGCTTATTTACTCTGAAGCACCTCCAAAAGTGACGCTTCTCACCAAATAGCTGCATCTATGTCCGTTAGAAATCAAAATGATCGAAATGCATCACAATAACGGCCGCTGTGTCCGTTGGAGTTTTTGTTTCATGGGTACTTGTGCAGGAGCAGCGCTATATACCCTGATCTGCTGCGACAGGGAAGCGAGCTTCCGAGGCTGGGACTATTAACAATTTGACGAGTGGTCCGTTGTGAGCGAAGATAGATTCATATGCATACCGAACAGGAATACAAATACTGGTAACTGAAGAACCGATGGATATGGGAATGGGGAGCAGCAACTTGAAAACATTCAAAAAAGTATATATCGAGATTACGAGCGTATGCAACCTTGCTTGCAGCTTCTGCCCGCAGACGGAGCGGAAGGCCAACTTCATCAAGCCGGAAACGTTCAACCGGATTCTCGACCAGATCCGCCCGCATACGAAGCATATTTACCTGCATGTCAAAGGCGAGCCGCTGCTGCACCCGAAGCTGGACGAGCTGCTGGACGCGAGCCACGCCAAAGGGTTCAAGGTGAATATTACGTCCAACGGGACGCTGCTGCACAAAGCGGCGCCGAAACTGCTCGGCAAGCCGGCCTTGCGGCAAATGAACTTCTCGCTTCACAGCTTCGACGGGCATGAAGGATCGGAGAACCGGGAGAAGTATCTCGGCACCGTATTTTCGTTCGTCCGCGAAGCGGTGCAGCATGGCGTCATCATCTCGTTCAGGCTGTGGAACCTGACGCAGGATAATGAGATCAACCGGCAGCGCAACCGGAACCGCGAGACGCTGGAGATGCTGGAGAAGGAATTTAACCTCGACTACCGTATCGAGGAGAAGGTCATACCGGGCGGCGGAATCAAGATCGCCCCGAACGTTTATTTGAACCAGGAGTACGAGTTCGAGTGGCCGAGCCTGAGCGCGCCGGAAGACGACGGCAAAGGGTTCTGCCATGCGCTTCGCAGCCAGGCGGCGATCCTGGTCGATGGAACCGTCGTGCCGTGCTGTCTCGACGGGGAAGGCGTCATCAATCTGGGCAACGTGAACGAGACGCCGTTCTCGGACATTGTGGAGAGCGAGCGGGCGAACAATCTGTTTTACGGGTTTTCCCGCCGGGAAGCGGTCGAGGAGCTGTGCCGCAAGTGCGGATACCGGAAAAGGTTCGGCGCCTGAACCCGGAGCCGCTTCCGGGACCGGCCGCCGGGCCGGGCCGCGCCGCATCACGCATGACGGCGGGCCGGGAGCTGCGGGCGGTGCGAAGCTTTCGGCAGTATCCGGGAAACCGACCGAGAATCGTCCCGTAAAACCGCTACTCGTTGCGCGTAATCCGTTTGTTTTTTTGCGAGCTGGAATGGGTTATATTGAGATCGATCTCGATATGCCGGATCGCATCCTTGGTAAGCAGAGGCTCCTTCTGCTCAGACAACGCTTTCCACTCGCGGTACCGGTTGCGGTAAAGGTTGTGTTCCAGATTGAACACGTCCGTCTGCTTCTTCCGTCCGTTCTCGTACGTTTGCCGGATTTCCCGCTCGATCGCCTCTTTGGTCTGGGCGGTTAACGGTCCGAGTCCGCGCGTCCGGTTATTGACCCGATTTACGACGTATCCGGTCGCTTTCATGTTCATGTCAAAATACAGCTCTTCACCGGCCGAAACGGGCTTCAGCTTCGTTTTCGGCTCGTCGACGACGATCTGCGCCGTCGAGTCCGACTCGCTGGGCACCGGAATGCCTGCGCGCACAGTACCGTGCTGGACCCAGCGAAGCCCTTCCAGCTCCTTCAGCGGCATATAACTGCGAAACTTCTCGCTTTTGAGGAAAATCGCGCCGTCGAGCATCAGCTTCGGCTCTTTTTTTTGTTTTTCCTGCCAATCGGTCCGGTTCAGGGCGATCGTCGGGATGCAGGACGTGTAACCCGGTTCGTAGATTTGGCCGATCAGCCGGTGAAACTGGACCGACTTGATCAACGAAGCTTGCGTATAAGTCCCTTCCGGCTCGTGAAGGATCGTACTGAGCGGAGATTGCCCGAAAAATCCCGCCGCCGTAAAAATTTCCTTGATGGACTCTCTGATTTGGCCGATCAGCCGGTGAAACTGGACCGACTTGATCAACGAAGCTTGCGTATAAGTCCCTTCCGGCTCGTGAAGGATCGTACTGAGCGGAGATTGCCCGAAAAATCCCGCCGCCGTAAAAATTTCCTTGATGGACTCTCTCGTGCCGAATACCCAAGGCGTCAGCCGAAATTCGTAATACCGGCTAATACTGTCGGAGATCTCCCTGAAGCCTTGCTTGAACGCCGATTCGCTGATCAGAACAGCGGTCACATGCCCCCAGTAAATCCGTTCCTGAGCTGACCGGTACAGGTCGAAGAACGACTCCTCGAAAGACTTTCCGACCCCTTCGCCGACCCATATTTTTGCGGCGGGTTTCTGACCGTCCGTTTTGGCCACCGACTGAAAATCGATAAATTGGATGTAGCCGTAATATTGGCCGTCCTTGTAGTCGACACCGAGGGCCGACGCATAATTCAGCTTCTCGATATCTTGTACGTCCGTGGCGCAGCCGGAACCGAACGCCAGAACCGCAGCGGCCAATAGCGCGAATACCGATTTTCGCATCGACGTCACTTCCTTTTTCGCTTGTTGATCATCGCTGAGGAGAAGCGGGATCGCCGGAACGGATTGATGAGAAACCCGTCCAGCCACTCCTTGAACCGCAAGGAGACGATCGGCTCCAGAAAAGCAAGCCCAAAGGAATCGAGCCGGCACAGGTAGATCAGGATTGTGAACATGCTTAAAAAGAAACCGTATATGCCGAGGTAGGAGGACATGATTAAAATAAACACCCGAAGCAGGCTGACAGTGCCCGACAGCGACTGATTGACCAGGGCGAACGTGGCGACCGCCGAGATCGCGATTACGACAAGCAGCGTAGGGGAGGCAAGGCCCGCCCGGATCAGCGAATCGCCGATGATCAGCCCGCCGACGATGCCGATCGTTTGCCCGACCGCCTTGGGCAGACGGATGCCCGCTTCCCGAAGCAGTTCGAACTGAAACAGCAGCAGCAGCGCCTCAAGAAACGTAGGAAGCGGGATGCCCTCGCGCGAGATAACGACAGTCGACAGCAGGGCAAACGGAATCTGGTCCAGATTCACGGTTGCGATGGCGATCCAGAAGCCCGGCAGGAAAATGCTCAGCAGCAGGCCGATAATCCGCAAAGTCCGCTGAAACATGACGTAATAATAGGGAAAGTGAACGTCCTCGGGTGTTTTCAGCTGCTCGAGGAAGTTGCTAGGCCCGATCAGCACCATGGGCGACCCGTCTACCACGATGGCGAATCGTCCGCGCAGCAGCGTTTCGTTGACGAAGTCGGGACGGCCGATATAATCGATCAGCGGAAACAGCGAGAACGTCCGGTCCGACAGCCATTGCTCGAGCTGTCCGCTGCTCACGACGCTTTCCGCCTGGAACGTCGACAGCCGTTTGCGCGCCTCGGCGATCATGGCCGGATTCGCTTTATGACTCAAATAAAGCAAAACGACACGCGTTTTGCTCAAGTTCCCGATAAAAAACTGCTCGCTGAACAGCAGTCCGGTCTGCATCCGTTTGCGAATGAGCGAGATGTTCGTAAACACATCTTCCGTGAACGCGTCCTTCGGGCCTTTGATCGAAATTTCCGTATTGGACTCCTGCAACGAGCGCTGAGGAACGTCGGAAATATCGGCCGTCCAGAAAAAAGCGTCCCCTTCCCGGTAAATAATCAGGCTGCCGGTAAACAGCTCGGTGAGCATGTCGCCGATCGTATGCTTGATTTCGAACAACGGCAGATCGTCCGAATAATCGAAGGACGCACTTACGCCGGAGGGCGGCTGGAGGGCGACGAACCGGCACATTTTCGAGAGATATTTGTTCAACTGGAACCATCCCGTCGCAGTAAACGGCCGTCAGTTTGTCATCGCTATCGAACGGCTCGCAGGGCGGAAAACGCAGATCCGCATAACGGGAAAAAGCCTCTTTCAACCGGTCGATCGTCATCCCTCCTTCGCACAGCAGGGCTTCCAATTCGGTAAAAAGTGCAGTTTCCTCAGGAATCGGCTTCATGGACGGTTCATCTTCCTTTCTTTCGGCCGCATATAGGCTGCGACAAGCAGCACGGCCGTCAGCGCCAGGCCGAACCAGAGCGAGCTGGTGTAGAAGTACGCGTGAATCAGCTCCTGCATCCGGATATCGCTCACAGTCAGCAGGGACGGCAAGGACATGACAACGGTGCAGATCAAGGCGATCGCCAGGCGGAATCTCGGGAATCGACTTCCGAGCAGCGTAGCCAGCAAATGAATTACGAGCGCCGTCCTTGTCATGCTCCCGGCCATCAATTGAAAGGCTGCCAAAAAATCGACATGGGAGATTTGGTTGCCGATCATGACCAGCCTCCATTGCTCGAAGGCGGGGAAGCGCATGTTTCCGGCCTGGGACGGACCGAAGGCGGCGGTAGATCCCACAGTCGGTCCCATAATCAGGCCGGCCAATATGGTCAGCAGCACAAAAACGGTGCCGTAGTTCAACGGCTTGTCCGCCTTGTGCTGAAGCAGCAGCAGGACGAGCAGGTCCATGCTCCCGCCAAACACCAGAGCTCCGCCCCGAATACTGGGGTCCATCCCTTCGGTAAAGACGGGAAACAGCATGCCGTAGTCTTTGTTGCCCATCGTCATGATCGACACGCCCATCCCCAGTATCCATACGATGGGAAGCAGGACGGCGGATAAGTATACAAGCGTTTTCAGTCCCGACCGGGCCGCACCGAAACAGAGGCCGATAAACGTGACGATAATAATGACATTAGGGGTTCGCGGAAGAAAGTAGATGCTTATGTTTTTGACCGTATCGAATATAATCATCGTTCCCGCGACCAGCAAATAGAGAGCGAAGACGCCAATGACGATCCAGCATCCGATAGCCCCGATCCGGCCTTCCAGCCAGCGGTCGAACGGCGAAGCCTGCATCGACTTCAGGATCAGATACAGGAGCAGGCTCCAGACGACCAGCACCGCATAGGCCATCCCGATACTGATCCAGGCATCGCGTCCCGCAGTTTGGAGGAGATGCGGAATAATCAGCACATGGTTCGATATTCCAAGCGACAGCAGCAGCAAAAAAACAAGTTGCAGTCTCGAGAAGGAACTCTCCACTCCCATGCCTCCAAGTTTCAGCGTTATACATTAAATGGTAGGGTCCCCTTTATGGAGTCAATTATGCAGGAGTTCCCGCGCGACACCTTCGGCAGAAGCGGGACGGGAAAGCGGCGAAGTTCGCGGGGGCAAAACGGGATTGGCCGACCGGAACGGGCAGGAAAGACGTCAGAGGTTTGGGGCGAAGATTGGATCGGAGATGTGAGTGTAATCACACGCGGGCGCCGCAGGATCGGATATAATAAGAATTAGTGATAACGGTTATCAATTGGCAACGATAAAATCGCAAAGGAGCGATCACGATGGAAACGATAAAACTCGAAAGTCACCTGGGGGCCGTCCCTAAACATATCGGCAAATTGGCGGAGTTTGGGAAGGCGGCGGTCATGCAGCTGCAATTGCGGGCGGGAGAGACGATCCCGGAACATCGGACAGAGGCGGACGTGCTGATCGTCGTCCAGTCAGGCCAGGCCGTGTTCGGCTTTCAGAACCGTCAGGTGACGCTTGATCCGCGCACGCTGCTGCACATCCTGCCCGGGGAAGCACACAGCGTGCATGCGGCGGATGGGGATGCGGAACTGCTCGTTATCAAGGTCGCACGCTCGTAAGAAAATTTCCTGCCCGAGACAACCAAAAACCTCCAGTCCGCTGCCTTCCGCAGTGATGGAGGTTTTTTGTCGTTACGCGATGCAGTCCCGGACGGGCAGGATCGGGCATGCCTGCTACCCGGTCGGTCCGTATAGACCTGCCTTATTGCCCGGCCAGTCCCAGTCCCTCGGCCACGCGGCGGCCGTATTCCGGGTCGGCTTTTGTAAAGTGGGCGATCTGGCGAAGCTTGATCTCGTCTCTCTCGACCGGCGCCATAGCGGCTACGATATTGGCTACGAGGCGCGTGCGTTCTTCTTCGCTCATCAGGCGGTACAAGTCGCCCGGCTGCGTGTAGTGATCGTTGTGATCGTAGGCGACGCTGTCGGCCTGACCGGATACGGCATAGGCCGCCGGTTTATGCTCCGGCGACTCGGTCGGTCCGCCGTAGCTGTTCGGCTCGTAGTAGACGGAGCCGCCGCCGTTGTTGTCGGAGCGCATCTGGCCGTCGCGCTGGTAATGGTTCACTTCAGCTTTCGGACGGTTGATCGGCAGCGTATTGTGATTGGCGCCGACCCGGTACCGGTGCGCGTCGGAATAAGCGAACAGACGTCCTTGCAGCATTTTGTCCGGCGAAGCCTCGATGCCGGGTACGAACGAGCCGGGGGAGAACGTCGCCTGCTCGACTTCCGCGAAATAGTTGTCCGGATTGCGGTCCAGCATCATCCGGCCTACTTCAATGAGCGGGTAATCTTTCTGCGACCATACCTTCGTCACGTCGAACGGATCGAACCGGTACGTATCGGCGTCCTCCAACGGCATAATTTGCACGCACAGCTTCCAGGAAGGGAAGTCCCCTTGATCGATCGCATTGAACAAATCTTCCGTATGGTAGTCCGGATTTTCGCCTGCCAGCTTGGCGGCAAGACCCACATCCAGATTTTGAATGCCCTGCTCGGTTTTGAAATGATATTTTACCCAAACGGCTTTGCCTTCCGCATTCACCCACTTGAACGTATGGCTTCCGAAGCCGTGCATATGTCTCAGCGTAGCCGGTATGCCGCGGTCGGACATCAGAATCGTCACCTGATGCAGCGACTCGGGAGAGAGCGACCAGAAATCCCATACCGCGTTCGGGTTTTTCAGGTGAGTTTGCGGGTGGCGTTTCTGGGTATGGATAAAGTCCGGGAATTTGATCGCATCCCGGATGAAAAAGACCGGAGTATTATTGCCGACGAGGTCATAATTACCCTCATCCGTATAAAATTTGACGGCGAATCCGCGCGGGTCGCGGACCGTATCGGCCGAGCCGAGCTCGCCGGCGACCGTAGAGAAGCGAATGAACATAGGAGTGCGTTTTCCGACCTCGGACAAAAAGTCGGCCTTCGTATAAGCGGACAAATCGTTCGTCACTTCAAAATAGCCATGCGCTCCGGCGCCTTTAGCATGTACGACGCGCTCCGGGACGCGTTCCCGGTTGAAATGCGCCAGCTTCTCCAGCAAGTGGACGTCCTGAATCAGAGTCGGGCCGCGCGAACCGGCGGTCATGGAATTCTGGTTATCTCCTACGGGAGCGCCCCAGCTTGTCGTCAGCTTGTTTTTATTCGTGGTCATCGTCTATTCACCCCTAATGTGGTATTGACTATTACTATAAATACTCCCGTTTTTAAAATCAATGACTTTTTGAAATAAATATTTTAT